>NZ_JBIUVJ010000043.1:5061-44477 GCF_044742875.1 Pseudomonas sp. NPDC087817 | reverse complement strand
GGCCCCCCCCCCCCCCACCCCCCCCACCCCCCCCCCCCCCCCCCCGACCCGCCCCCCCGCGCCCGCAACTCCCGCATCGCCCGCCACCCTAACGTCGGCAAGTCCACCCTGTTCAACGCCCTGACCAAATCCGGTATCGCGGCCGAGAACTTCCCCTTCTGCACCATCGAGCCGAACAGCGGCATCGTGCCGATGCCGGACCCGCGTCTGGAAGCCTTGGCGGCCATCGTCAATCCGAAGCGCATCCTGCCGACCACCATGGAATTCGTCGACATCGCGGGCCTCGTTGCCGGCGCCTCGAAAGGTGAAGGTCTGGGCAACAAGTTCCTCGCGAATATCCGTGAGACCGACGCCATCGCTCACGTGGTGCGCTGCTTCGAAGACGACAACGTGATCCACGTTTCCAACAGCGTCGACCCGAAACGCGACATTGAAATCATCGACCTGGAACTGATCTTCGCCGACCTCGACAGCTGCGAGAAGCAACTGCAGAAAGTCGCGCGTAACGCCAAGGGCGGTGACAAGGACGCAGTCGTTCAGAAAGCCCTGCTTGAGCAACTGATCGCGCACTTCACCGAAGCCAAGCCTGCACGCAGCCTGATGAAGAACATGAGCGCTGACGAAAAAGCAGTGATCAAGGGCTTCCACCTGCTGACCACCAAACCGGTCATGTACATCGCCAACGTCGCTGAAGACGGTTTCGAGAACAACCCGCACCTGGACGTGGTCAAGGCTATCGCCGAAGAAGAAGGCGCCATGGTCGTTCCGGTGTGCAACAAGATCGAAGCGGAAATCGCCGAGCTTGATGACGGCGAAGAGAAGGACATGTTCCTCGAGGCCCTGGGCCTGGAAGAGCCTGGCCTGAACCGCGTGATCCGCGCCGGCTACGAAATGCTGCACCTGCAGACCTACTTCACCGCCGGTGTCGAAGAAGTCCGCGCCTGGACAGTCAAAGTCGGTGCCACCGCACCTCAGGCTGCTGGCGTGATCCACACCGACTTCGAGAAAGGCTTCATCCGCGCCGAAGTGATCGCCTACAACGACTTCATCCAGTACAAGGGCGAAGCCGGTACTAAAGAAGCCGGTAAATGGCGTCTGGAAGGCAAGGACTACATCGTCAAAGACGGCGACGTGATGCACTTCCGCTTTAACGTGTAAGCGTTACGCCCAAGAAAAAGCCGCGTTTGATACGCGGCTTTTTTGTGCCTGAAATTTATGGCCCAACACATTTCCCTGTAGGAGTGAGCCTGCTCGCGATTGCGTTCTATCAGCTACAGATGTGCTGACTGACACACCGCTATCGCGAGCAGGCTCACTCCTACAGTTTTAATTGTGTGAGGTCAGGCCTTTTTGGTGCGCGGCAAGAAGATCGCCAACACGCCAAACAACGGCAGGAACGAGCAGAGGAAATACACATACTCAATCCCGTGCACATCCGCCAGATGCCCGAGCAACGCCGCACCAATCCCGCCGAACCCGAACATCAAACCGAAGAACACCCCGGCAATCATCCCGACATTGCCCGGCACCAACTCCTGCGCATAAACAACAATCGCCGAGAACGCCGAGGCCAGAATGAAGCCGATCACCACGCTGAGGACGCTGGTCCAGAACAGATCGACGTGGGGCATCAGCAAGGTAAATGGCGCCACACCAAGGATCGAGAACCAGATCACCGCCTTACGCCCGATCTTGTCGCCGATCGGCCCGCCGAAGAACGTCCCCGCCGCCACCGCACCAAGGAACAGGAACAGGTGCAACTGCGAACTGGCCACCGACAGGTCGAACTTCTCGATCAGGTAAAAGGTGAAATAGCTGGTGAGGCTGGCCATGTAGAAATACTTCGAAAACACCAACAGCCCCAGCACCACCAACGCACTGGTCACCCTGCCCTTCGACAACCCGTGAGTCGCGGCCTGGCCGGCCTTGAGCTTGAACAGATTGAGGTGATGGGCGTACCAGCGACTGATGCGGTACAGCACGAACAGCGCAAACACCGCGAACAAGCCAAACCACGCCACATTGCCCTGACCGAACGGAATGATGATCGCCGCCGCCAGCAACGGGCCGAACGCGGAACCTGCGTTACCGCCGACCTGGAACGTCGATTGCGCCAGACCAAAGCGTCCGCCCGAAGCCAGGCGCGCAATCCGCGAGGCCTCGGGGTGAAAGGTCGAGGAGCCGATACCGATCAGCGCCGCCGCCAGCAGAATCATTGGAAAGCTGCCGACCACCGACATCATCACGATGCCAATCAGCGTGCAAATCGAGCCTACCGGCAACAGCCACGGTTTCGGATGCCGGTCAGTGTGATAACCGACCCACGGCTGCAACAGCGACGCGGTCAGTTGAAAGGTCAAGGTGATCAGGCCGACTTGAGTAAAGCTCAGATCGTATTTGGCCTTGAGCATCGGGTAGATCGACGGCAACACCGACTGAATCAGGTCATTGATCAAATGCGCCAACGCCACGGCGCCGATGATACGCATCACCAATGGGCTGCTTTGCGGAGCAGCGGGCGCCGAGGCAGCGGCGGTCTGAACGTTGCTGGTAGACATGGAAGTTTCCGGACAACAGATGGGTGCACACAGGCAGGTGCGCCAATGTGCCATCTTTCGGTGCGCCAGCGCCATCCCCTTAGCCAGCTAACTAACTGACTGATCGTCGACTGCAAAGTGATAGCGCAACGCCATGGTCTGAATCTTGCCTTGCTTCATCCCTTGAACGCGGGCGCCTTACAAAGGCAACCGACAATGGGAAGTTTCGCTACAGAGCCGGCCTACAGAGCGGGCGAGAGTGAACTTTCGAGGCCTTTTAGCAGGGCACAACATCAACGTCGAACGACCGCGATGCACGCCGATGGTGCGTGGTGTCCAGAGGAGTCATGGGGCATGCAGGCTTTCCTTTCACCGGGGATCAAATTGCTGGGGCGGTTTGGTTTCGCGCGTAAATTCCAGCTGTTGTTTCTGCTGTTTATCCTGCCATTGGCCGGCAGCCTGTTGATGATCGGCCAGGACTATCGCGACAAGCTCAATCTGATTTCCGGCGAACGTGCCGGCGTGCGGCAGTTGCTCGCCCTCGATGCGCTGGACAACCTGCTCGCCGCGCAACGCGACCGCGCCGCCCGCTGGCGTGCCACGGAAACCAATCGTCAGCCGACACCGGCCACGCTCGCCGCCATGGGTGCGTTCGACGCGGTACAACCGGCAGTGCTGCAAGCCACCACGGACTTGGGCAACGCGTTGAAACACGAAGGTGCCGAAGGCGAAACCCTGGCCCGCTATCAGGCGCTGCAAAGCGCACTCAACGGCCTGGACTCGAAAAGCCTCAGCGCTGTCGGTTGGTGGCCGGATGGCTACGACCGCTTCACCAACGCCCTCAGCGCCCTGCAAGCGTTGCGCGAGCAGATCGTCATGGACAATCGCCTGACCCTCGCACCATGGCTGGAAACCTATCTGCTGACGCAGATTTCCACGCAACACGCGCCAGACCTGATCGAACGCGTCGGCCGACTCGCTGCGGTCGGTCAGGCCTCAGTCGTCTCCGGCCAATTCACCCTGCAGAGCCGTTTGCAGTTGCGCGACCTGCGCAGCCGCATCGGCGATGCCCGCGAGCAACTGGTCAAAACCGCCACGCTGCTCGAAGCGCGCCTGCCGAAAGACCAGCAGAGCTGGGCCAGCCAATACCACGACAGCCTGAAACACCTCGACAGCGGTTTGAAGGTCCTTGATGACGGCGTGTTCGGCGGCAGCATCAATCTCAAACCGGAAGACTTCGAACGCAGCCTCGACGCCCTGCTGGCTGACCTCGCCTCACTGCGCCAGCAATCGCTGGTGTCGCTGGATCAGCGACTCGACGCCTACCACAACTCGGCGATCCGCCAGTTCATCCTCGTCGCGGCAATCTTCGGCTGCCTGTTGCTCGCGGCGCTGTATCTGTTCATCTGCCTGCAAGCCTCGATCCGCCGCAGCGCCAGCGGCATTACCGTGCTTGCCGAAGCGTTGCGTGACGGCAATCTGAGCCTGCAAGTGCCGGTGGTGGGCCGCGATGAGTTGGCGGCGATCAGCACCGCACTCAACGTTGCCGTGGTGCAACTGCGCAACAGCATGCTCGGCGTCGATCACGAGACCTCGCAACTGAGCAACGCGGTGCGCAGCCTCAACGAACACTCCAGCGGCGCCCTCGGCGAAGTCGAAGCGCAGCAGTTGCAGATCAGCCAGATCGCCGCTGCTGCCACGCAATTGGCCGCCACCTCGCAAGGCGTCGCGCAAAGCTGCGAACAGGCATCCGGCAGCGCCCAGCACACGCGGCGCATCGCCGCCGACAGCAGCCGCGACAGCCAGCGCACCACGGCGAGTATTCAGCAACTCAATCAGCGTTTGAACGACACCGCAGCGGCATTGGGCCGGGTCAGCGAGCAAGGCCAGCAGATTCAATTGGTGGTCGATACCATTCGCGGCGTCGCCGAACAGACCAACCTGCTCGCGCTCAACGCAGCGATTGAAGCGGCACGCGCCGGTGAGCAGGGTCGCGGCTTTGCTGTGGTGGCTGATGAGGTGCGCAGTCTGTCGCAACGCACGCAGTCGTCCACTGCGCAGATCGCCGGCACCGTCGACAGCTTGCGTGCGACGGTCAACGAAGCCGTGAGTTTGATGGAAGCCGCGTGCGGCCAGGCGCAAACCGATGCCGAGTCGGTCACCGGCCTCGGTGAGCGCTTGGGCGAAATCGCCAGTGCGGTGCAGAGCGTCACTGACACGCTGGCGCAGATCGCAACGGCGGTTGAAGAGCAGGCGAGCACTGCTGATGAAGTCAGCGGCAATATCCAGCAGGTCGATCAGGCGGCCGTGCGCTTGCTCGAAGGCGCGCGTGCGGTAAACCTTGCAGCGGACACCCTGAGCCAGGGCAGCAAGGCGCTGAGTGACAACACCGCGCGCTTCCGCCTCAGTTGATCACTGCCTCGGGGAAATCCGTTTCCAGTTCAGCCTTGAGCCATTGAATAAACCACGCCACGTCCGCCGAGAGCTCGGCGGACGGCGTGAGTACCCGATAGCTCTCCAGCTTCACCTGAGCGTCTACCGCGCGCACCAGTTTGCCGCTGGCAAGTTCATGGCGCACCAGCACCTCGTTGGCCAGCGCGATGCCTTGCCCGCTCTCGGCGACTGACAGCGCGTGGTCATTGTTGACGTAGAGCATGTCGGAATTGAGATGGATATCGAGGTCGTGAGCGGCAAACCACAGGTTCCACCATTCGCCGTCATCGACGTGAATCAGTTCGTGTCTGACCAGATCGGCCGGGCTGTTGATGGGGGCGATGCTGGCCAGATACGCCGGGGTGCAGATCGGAAAAACCCGTGGGCAAATCAGCGCTTCCCGTGAGTCGGCATATTGCCCGTCGAGGCCATAGACGATACCGAGATCCGCGCTTTTGCCATCCACTTCGGTGAAGGTCGAATTCGGCTCGATCGCCAGTTTCAATCCCGGGCGCAGATGCCGCAGCGCTTCGATCCTAGGCATCAACCAGCGCTTGGCGAAACCCGGCACCACCATGATGCGCAACCAGCGCTCGGCGTCTTTCGGCCGGGCTTCCTTGCCGGCCTCGATGATCAACTGCAACGCCGCGCTGATCTTGCGGTGGTACTTCTCCCCCGCCGGCGTCAGGTTGACCCCGCGCGAGGTGCGCTCGAACAGTTGAATGCCCAACCAGTCCTCAAGCAATTTCACATGCCGGCCAATCGCAGGCTGGGTCACGTGCAGGGCTTTCGAGGCTTCGACATAGCTGCCCAACCGGGCTGCCGCATCAAAGGCACGCACCGCGTTGAGCGGCGGCAAACGGTGGTCGGGCATGATTCCTGGCACCTTCGGCTGTTAAATTAACTAACACCTGCCATGTTTAAATTGAAGTGTCGCGCCGCGCAACCCCTGGCTGATAATCGAGCCACAGCAGAACAAAAAAACAGCTGGTTTCACACCCGAACGCAATCTCGATCCTGCCCAAAAAAATAATATCCATGGCCCGACGGCGGCGCTTTTTCATAGCGAGTCGCAGGCGATGGGGGAATCGGAGGTAACGCATGAATGCCCTGCATTCGCTGCAAACGCTGGCGGTCTCGATCCGCTCAGTGCGCAAGGTTTACGGTGATCCGCACACAGGTCCGGTGGCGCTGAAAAGCATCGACCTGGACATCCGCGACAACGAATTCTTCACCCTTCTGGGTCCGTCCGGCTGCGGCAAGACCACGCTGCTGCGGATGATCGCCGGTTTCGAATTTCCCACAGAAGGCGAGATCCTGCTCTACGGCGAAAACATCGCTGATCGCCCGCCGTTCCAGCGCCCGGTCAACACGGTGTTTCAGCATTACGCGCTGTTCCCGCACATGACCATCGCCGAGAACCTGGCCTTCGGCCTGGAATCGCACCCGATGGGCAAAGTCCTCACCAAAGCGCAGATCGCCGAGCGCGTCCGCGAGATGCTGGCGCTGGTGCAGATGGAGCGCTTTGCCAATCGCAAACCGGCACAGCTGTCGGGCGGCCAGCAACAACGTGTCGCCCTCGCCCGCGCCTTGGCGCCGCATCCGAAAGTGTTGCTGCTCGATGAACCGCTCTCCGCGCTCGATCTCAAGCTGCGTCAGGCCATGCGCGAAGAGTTGAAAACCATTCAGGCCAAGACCGGCATCACCTTCATCTTCGTCACCCACGACCAGGAAGAAGCGCTGACCATGTCCGATCGCATCGCCGTGTTGTCCGAAGGCGAAGTGCAGCAGGTCGGGCGGCCGGAGGACATCTACGAACGGCCGCGCAATCGTTTCGTCGCCGACTTCATTGGCGAAACCAATTTCATCGACGGCACCGTCACTCGCGTGGAAGACGGTCAGGCGTGGTTCGCCGGGCCGGCGGGTCATCCATTGCCGGCGCAACCATGCAGCGATGTACAGGTCGGCGCCAACGTCACCTTGTCGGTACGCCCCGAGCGCCTGCATCTGGTAGCGGCAACCACCGAGGCCGCATTGCCGTGCCGGATCGAGGCGCAGATCTACCTCGGCACCGACCTGCAATATCAGGTCAGCCTCAGCGACGGTTCGCGCCTCACCGTGCGTACGCCCAATTGCGTCGACCAGAGCCTGCGCTTTGCCGTCGGTTCTCAGGCCGGTCTGTTGTTCGACCGTGGAAGCGCCAGCGTCCTGCACGATTGAGCCGGAGGAATTGCCATGCACGCCTTACCGATTGCCAACACGCTGGAGCGCCGCAAAGCCTTCCAGAGTTTCCTCGGCGTCAGCCCGGCGCTGATCGCCATCGGCCTGTTTCTGCTGGTGCCGATTCTGATCGTCATCGGCTATTCGTTGATGGAGGCCAACCCCTACGGCGGGGTCAACAAAGTCTTCAGCAGTGACGCTTACACCTCGCTGCTGTTCGAGCGGCAACTGGACGACAGCCTCGCGTTTGCCGACTCGTATCTGATCATCGCCCTGCGCTCGATCGGCATTGCCGGGCTGACCACGATCATCACGCTGCTGATCGGTTTTCCGGTGGCGGTGTGGCTGGCCATGCAGCCGGCGCATCGGCGTGGCTTGTTGATCTTTCTGATCACCGTGCCGTTCTGGGCCAACCTGTTGATCCGTACGTATGCGTGGATTTTGCTGCTGCGTAACACCGGAGTGATCAACAACAGCCTGATGGGTATGGGCGTCATTCACGAACCGTTGCAGTTGCTCTACACCGACGGCGCGGTACTGCTGGGGCTGGTTTACACCTACGCGCCGTTCGTGGTGCTGCCGATTTACGCGACGCTGGAAAAGATGGATATCCGCCTGCTCGAAGCGGCGCAGGATCTCTACGCCGGACGTGTGCGCACGTTACGCAAAGTGGTTTTGCCAATCGCCAAACCGGGGATTCTGGCCGGCGCCATCCTCACCTTTGTGCCGTGCCTGGGCGCGATGATCGCCCCGGAACTGCTCGGTGGCGGCACGCGAATGATGCTCGGCAACCTGATCTTCCGGCAGTTCAGCGATGCGCGTAACTGGCCGTTTGGCGCAGCGCTGTCGCTGGTGCTGATGGCCGCCGTGATGCTGGTGCTGACCGTGTATGCCCTGCGCGCCGAGCGCCAGCGCATCGCCAAAGGAGGTGCGTAATGCTCACGCTATTCAAACGCAAAGGGCTGGGTGTGCAGGACTTCCCCGGCTTCGGCGGCTTCAGTTTTTTGTTCTATCTGTACCTGTACGCACCGATCGTGGTGTTGGTGGTGTTCTCGTTCAACGCCAACCAGTCGGCGACGGTGTGGACCGGGTTCAGCCTCGACTGGTATCGCGCCGCGTTCGCCAATCAGGCCTTGCGCCAAGCCGCCGGCAACAGCCTGTTGATCGCGGTCTGCGCCAGCATGATTGCCACGGCAATTGCCACCCTCGCCGCCCTCGGCACATCGCGCGGGGCCAAGTTCAAGGGCCTGCAATTATCGATGGGCGCGATCATGTTGCCGCTGGTGCTGCCGGAAATTGTCGTCGGTGTGGCGACGCTGGCGCTGTTCTCCACCATCGGTCTGTCGCTGGGTTACGGCAACCTGATCATCGCGCATACGGTGTTCTGCATTCCCTTCGCCTACTTGCCGATTCGGGCGCGGCTGAACGACATGGACCTGTCGCTGGAGCAAGCCTCGGCCGACCTCTACGCCGGCCCGTGGCGAACCTTTCGCAAAGTGACTTTGCCGCTGCTGATGCCGGGGATTTTCTCCGGGCTGATGCTGGCCTTCATCGTCTCACTGGACAACTTCGTGATCTCGATGATGGTCTCGCAGGCCGGCACCACGACCCTGCCGATTTTCATTTTCGGCCTGCTGCGCATGGGTGTGACACCCGACGTCAACGCCGTGTCGACGCTGATCCTCGGCGTCTCGGTGCTGTTTGTCAGCCTCTCTTACCTGTTGGGCAAAAAGAACGCCTGAACCTTCTACGACCTGTGGAGAAATAGCATGAGCAAGTGGATAAAAAGCGTCGGCACTTCGTTGTTCCTGACATTGCCGCTGAGCATGGCCGCGAGTGTTCAGGCCGCCGAGAAACTCAACGTGGTGAGCTGGAGCGGCTACTTTTCGCCGGAGATTCTCGCCAAGTTCCAGAAGCAGACCGGCATCGAAGTCACCGTCGATTCCTACGACTCCAACGAGACTTTGTTGGCGAAATTGAAACAGGGCGGCGCCGGTTATGACGTGGCGATTCCATCGCACCAGTTCATCCCGATCCTGATCAAGGAAAACCTGCTGGAGCGCTTCGACCCGGTCAAAGAGCCCTACTACGCCAGCGTTGTGGATAACCTGAAAAAACCGAGCTGGGACCCGGAAGGCGCGTATTCGGTGCCGTTCATCTGGGGCACCACCAGCGTCGTGCTGGACTCCGCTCGCTACAAAGGCCCAGCCGACAGCTACAAGGTTTTGTATGAGCCGCCAGCCGAGTTGCAGGGGCGCATCAACATGTTCGATTCGGTCAGCGACATGGTCGACATGGCCAGCCTCTATCTGAACATTCCGCTGTGCAGCGAAGACCCAAAACAGATGCAGCAAGTGCTGACGCTGCTCAAGGCGCAGAAGCCGTTCGTGAAAACCTACAGCTCCAAGGCCGGTTCGATTCGCGAGAACCTCGCTTCGGGTGAGATCGACATGTCGATGTTCTGGGGCGGTTCGTCAATGCGCGCCCGCGAGATGAAACCGACGC
The DNA here is from genome assembly GCF_044742875.1 of Pseudomonas sp. NPDC087817. Lineage (NCBI taxonomy): Bacteria > Pseudomonadati > Pseudomonadota > Gammaproteobacteria > Pseudomonadales > Pseudomonadaceae > Pseudomonas > Pseudomonas sp. NPDC087817. Next base: position 34,782 of record NZ_JBIUVJ010000043.1, on the reverse strand, counting down.
TGAAATACCTCTACCCGAAAGAAGGCGTGCTGGCCTGGGTCGACAACATGGTCATCCCCACCGGCAGCAAGAATCCGGCGAATGCCAAGGCGTTCATCGCCTTCCTCAGCCAACCGGAAAACTCGGCAATGACGCAGAACTTCCTCAAGCACCAGAGCCCGATCAAAGGCGTCGAACCGTTCCTCGATGCAGCGCTCAAGGATGCGCCGGAACTGCACATCCCCGAGGGCACCAACGTGGTGTTCAGCAAGACTTGCGGCGAAGGCGCGATCCGTCTCGCTGATCGTCTCTGGACCAACCTGATGCGTTGATCTCTATCGCCCCGTCACACTGGCGGGGCGTTTTTCCAGCCGTCTGAAAGGCCGCTTGCAATGAACGCTAACAACATCAGCGAACTGGTCCTGCTGCAGGCCCATGAACTCGCCGAACGCATCCGCCTGCGCCAGGTTTCCTGCCGGGAAGTGATGCAGACTTACCTTGCCCATATCGAACGTTTCAATCCGCTGGTGAATGCGCTGATCAGCCTGCAGTCACCGGAACATCTGCTCGCTCAGGCCGATGAACGCGATGCCGAACTGGCGCGTGGCGAATACCGTGGCTGGATGCATGGCTTGCCTCATGCGATCAAGGATCTGTCGCTTACCCAAGGCATTCGCACCACGCTAGGTTCGCCGCTGTACAAGGACTTTGTGCCTGAGCGCGACGGCATCATGGTCGAGCGAATCAAGACTGCCGGCGCAATCATTATCGGCAAGACCAACACCCCGGAATTCGGCCTCGGTTCGCAAAGCTACAACCCGTTGTTTGGTGCCACTGGCTGCGCTTTTGACCCGGGCAAAACCGCTGGTGGCAGTAGCGGTGGCGCGGCGGCCGCACTGGCGATGCATCTGGTGCCGGTGGCGGATGGCAGCGACATGATGGGTTCGCTGCGCAATCCGGCGGCGTTCAACAACATCTTTGGTTTTCGTCCGTCGCAGGGACGCGTGCCGTTTGATGACAGTGCTGATCTGTTTTTCGATCAGTTGGGTTACGAAGGGCCGATGGCGCGCAGCGTGAGGGATGCGGCGTTGCTGCTGTCGGTGCAGGCTGGGGGCGATGCGCGGGCGCCGCTGTCCATTGCTGAATCCGGTGAGGCGTTTGCGGCGCCGTTGGAGTGGGATTTCAAAGGCACCCGGATGGGTTGGCTGGGGGATTTCAGCGGTTATCTGCCGATGGAGAGCGGCGTGCTGTCGCTGTGTCAGAAGACCTTTGCCGATTTTGAAAGCCTCGGCTGCCACGTTGAGTCGGTTGAGCCGGGCTTCGCGCCTGAGCGGCTGTGGAGCAGTTGGCGCACGTTGCGGCACTGGATGGTCGCCGGGTCTTTGGGCGCAACCTATGCCGATCCGCAGAAACGCGCGTTGTTGAAACCGGAAGCGATCTGGGAAGTGGAAAACGGTCTGAAGCTTTCGGCCAGCGAAGTGTTCGCCGCCTCGGTGGTGCGCAGTGATTGGTATCGGGCGATTTCCCGACTGTTCGAACGCTACGATTACCTGTTGCTGCCCAGCGCCCAGGTCTTCCCGTTCGATAAAACCCAGCCGTGGCCGACGTCGATTGAAGGCGTGGCGATGGACACGTATCACCGCTGGATGGAGGTGGTCATCCCCGGCACGTTATCCGGTTGCCCGGTGGCGAGCGTTCAGGCTGGCTTCAATGCACAGGGGTTGCCGATGGGGCTGCAGATCATCGGCCGGCATCAGGCGGACTTCGCGGTTCTGCAACTGGCGCACGCTTATGAGCAGGCCAGCCGCTGGTTCCAGCGCTGTCCTTCGCCCCTGCTGAGCCAGTAATTTTGATAAACGGTTGAAAGCGTAGAAAAAATTTTAAATTTACGCTTGACGCTTTTCCATTTCAGGGGAATAATGCGCGCCACTTGGCTACATAGCTCAGTTGGTTAGAGCATAGCATTCATAATGCTGGGGTCCGGGGTTCAAGTCCCTGTGTAGCCACCAAGTACTAAAAACGGCTTACCGAAAGGTAGGCCGTTTTTTTATGCCTCGAGAAAAGTCTCTTCAATCTGTTTGTCCAAGGTGTTGGTGCACCTTGGTTCCGCGTTCTTTGGATTACTTCAAACTTCTTTTTCTTCGTCGCTCGTTTTGGTCGCTGCCTGTGCGATCAGGGCGTCGAGCATCTGAGCAATAACCTTCTGTTGAACCTTCGAAAGCTCATTGATCGACTGCAGTCGTCGATACCAGGTCGAGGTCAAACTGCGTCTGGGCTTCTCCGTGTACGAGGGCACCCCGAGCAGGTCTTCAACAGGCACGCGAAGCGCAAATGCCATCTTCACCAGCGTCGTGACCGGCATGCTGCGCGTGCCCTCCTCGTAGCCCTGAAAGGTCTGCCGGGAAAGACCTAAAGCCCGTGCAAACCGAGTCTGTGTGATCTCGTGCACTGTGCGTAAGTGAGCAATGCGACTGCCCATCGTCACCAGAAAATCACGGTCCTCACTGGAAATACTCATGACAATGGCCGACTGCAAATAGAGTTGAATGGCAACGAACTCTTCCTTTTCATCTGAAATCCATCCTGGAAAAAACGATAGAAACCATCCTCAGGCAGCGGTGCGTAAGTTGTCGACCTGAAAAGTTTGTAGGAGAAATGCAGACCGCCCCTCCATCCAAACCGAAGGACTACAAGCGCAAAACACCGCTGGTTCACCTAAATCATTCCTCAATCAACAGATCGAGAAAGCGCCGTAGGAAACGGGCTCGACTCAGGTACGAATTGGATTTTTCGTAAAATCTCGCGCCTGAAACTCACCCCATCGGTTTGCCCGAATTCCCCATTGACCGACAAGCTTCCCTGGCTCGATTCAAAGCCATACAGGGAGTTGGCATGGCTCGATTCAAATCTCTCTTCGATGAAACTTGGCCTTGGAAACGTCCGAGCGGAAACGGCTCATGGGCTGCGTGGAATCCGCCCCCCGCGCCGGAGCCGGTGTACATCGAAAAAGATGAATGGCCAACGCCCAGGCCCCGCGAAGATCAGGTGTTCGCCAAGTCCTGCACGCCGGGTAACTGGTGCCGAACGGACGCTGGCACGGTGCCCGAGTCCGCCGCCAACTTCGGCAAGGTCATGGTCGCGGGTGCCATGCTCTTTCCCTCCGCCAGCACCGCTGTCGCGACGGCAATAGGTGCCGATCTGGCCTTGGGCCGGTTGGCCGGCGGCGGGATTCTGCAACAGCGCCTCAACTGGGCAATTCGCGGCGCTGCCGGGCCGGCCAGCGTGTTCGTCCTCGGGATGCTGCCGACCCGCATGGGTGACGGCACGCTGCATACCGATGAACAACTGCGCCGCATGAGCCGCGCCGCCACTCGTGTGCGCTTCCAGTTTCGGCGTGATGCCGAAGGGGTCATGCAGGTTTACGGCATCCACTCCGGCGCTTCGGGCGATGACTCGGTGCGCACTGTCAAAGTCGAGTGGAACAGCGACAAGACTGCGATGGAGGCCAAGCTCAACGGCATTACCATTTTGTGGACGCCACAACGCGGGCCACTCGGTTCTATGCCGCCGCTGGTCTATCCAGAACACGCCGAGCAACTGAACACGATCCTTGTTCATCCGATTTCAGAAAATACTGATAGCCAGATAGAAGGCCTGCCCGGCGAGGAAATTACTGCCGAAGATTGTATTCTGGTGTTTCCGGTGGACACTGGTTTGAAGTCGCTGTATGTGGTGTTTTCGAGGCCGGCCAGACTGACGCCGGGTACGGTGACTGGGATTGGTGAGGATGTTCCGGGTATATGGCTTGCTGGAGCCGGAACGGGGATCGGTGCGCCGATTCCGACACGGATTGCGGACAGGCTGAGGGGGCGGGAGTTTTCAAGCTTTGATGCCTTCAGAAAGGCGTTTTGGACTGAGGTTGTGAATGATCCAGATTTGCGCAGCCAATTCATCCCGGACAATATTGAACGGATGCAGAATGGCAATGCGCCAAAGGCCCGCTACAGGGATTCCAATGGTTCAAAAGGCTCCTTTGAAATTCATCATGTCGATCCAATTTCAAAGGGCGGCGAGGTTTATCACGTAGACAATTTGCGGATCAACACGCCAAAAAACCACGCAGATATTCATCGGAAATAACTCAATGAAAAGCCGTCTTTCTGACTATACCGAAGCAGAGTTTCTAAGCTTTCTGCAAGAGATTCGAGCCGCCAACAAAAACGCTTCCGATGAAGTTCTCGACCCGCTGTTAAGCCGCTTTTGCACCATCACTGAACATCCAGATGGAACGGACTTGATCTACTACCCAGAAGATGGGGCAGATAATTCCAACGAAGGAATCATTGAAACCGTGAAAAGGTGGCGCGCCGCGAATGGACTGCCTGGCTTCAAGCAGTGAATTTCCTGCCCACAGAAAAAATCGTGGCAAAAATATCCAGCTACACAGAAGCCGAGTTTATCTGTTTCATCGAAAAGATACGGACCGCCAATAAGAGTGGCTCAGACGCAGAGTTTGGTGAGTTGCTGGCACAGTTCAGGAAGGTTACTGCCCACCCGGATGGAACCGATTTAATTTTTTATCCCGAGCCAACAGCAGACAGCTCTGCCGAGGGCATCACCAAGACTGTAAAGGAATGGCGAGCCGCGCAGGGTTTACCAGGGTTCAGCGGTGGAAACACCTGAATGTAGTCAAGCTGACAGTGGATTATGCACACAGGCCGGGGGCTCACCCTATCCAGAGTCGGATCAAGGACAAGGTGACAATCTGAACGATCCATTTATCAAAAGCAGCTTCTCGGATTACACGGAACAAGAGTTCATTGAGCTGCTTGAGCGCATCATGGGAAACGGTGAAACCGAAAAGGAAGAAAGCAGACTCGTATTTCACTTCAATTCTATTTGCGGACATCCCGAAGGATCCGATTTGATTTTCTATCCGGCCGAAGATGCCGATGACTCTGCGAAAGGCATCACCGAAACCGTGAAAGAATGGCGTGCTGCGAATGGACTTCCGGGTTTCAAGCAATAGTTATCGAACGCAAAATATGCTCCCTCCTTTTACCAAAAGCAGTATTTTCCGAGGCAGAGTTCGTCGCGCGGCTGGAAGAACGCGCCAAGGAAGATGAAGAAACTGAAAACGATGATCGTGCTGACATGCTGCTGTTGCACTTCTAGAAAATCAGCGAGCACCCAGCAGGTTCGGACCTGATCTACTATCGGAATCTGGAGCGGATAACTCCCCCCGAGGGTGTAACGCGAATTGTGAAAGACTGGCGAGCGGCGCAGGGGTCGCCAGGGTTCAAGGGTGCTTAACAACTCGCCGGATTATAGAGACGCGTCGCCCGATCAACAGCCCGGACCTGAGCAGGTTTCCTCGACTTCGAAAAATTACGGGTTAGCACGCCAAGAACTTACTTATTTTTTAGCGGGAGTAACAACTTGGCCAAGAAAATTTCTGACTGTAGGGAAGAGCAATTTATTTATCTGCTGCAGCGAATATTCATCTCAAACACAGACGGTACGTCAGAGACAGTGCTGGCGGATATGTTAGATAACTTCAGTGAACTGGCCGAACATCCCGCAGGCACTGACTTGATCTATTGGCCAGAGGATGAGGCGCAATGCTCCCCTGAAGGCATCACGGCGACAGTGAAAGAATGGCGCGTCGCGAATGGATTGCTTGGGTTTAAGCAATAATTGCTAATTTACACCTCGAGATAATCACCGAATTTGAGGCGAGGAGATAAAGCTCCTCACCTCAAGACTATGCCTGATCTACTCAGGTTTCTCTGTCGACAGGGCTAACAACCCCTTCGCCCAAATCTGCCGAGTCCGCAGCCCCACCATCGCCCGCCAATCCGGATCCGCCGGATAAAACTGCTCCAGCAGATTCAACTTGATCCCCCGCCCCGTCGCATCCAGCGGATCGCCATGCAGATGCAGCCAATGGTCATCACGCAAATGCCGATGCACCTCCGGCCCCGAATACGTTCCGCACTCGATCACGAACGGCATCAGTTGCACGTCGGGCAACGCATTGAGCAGCGCCTGCGAGGTGTACCCGGTAGCCGTCGCTGCCACACCGGTTTCGCTCAAGGTGTCGGCGCCGGTGTGCAGCGTGTAAAGCCATGGGCCATAAATCGCCTGAGCCTGTGCGAGTGCCGGATAAGGCGCCTGGGTGATGGTCAGCAACATAGGATGTCCGTACTCGCCAGCCCCGGTGTGCAGGTCGAAGCACATTACGGTTTCAGCGCCAGCCACATGCGCATCGATGATCTGATGCAGCGTGCGATTCGACCAGCTCGGCGCGCGACCACCATAGAACAATCCATCGGGATGGCTGTGCTGACCGCCCTCGACAATCGACATCACCGCCGGCCAGCCATGCTCGTTGATCTGCGCATCGAGCAAGGCATCGGCGCGTTGTCGCTCGGTGCCGTTCAAGTCGCTGCACGCGTAGATTTCATGCAGTGCGGCGTAAGCGCGGTTTTCTGGGAGAGTCCCGGTGAAGTCGAGGTGATTGCGGTTGAGGTCGATGTTGTCTTCATTGACCCGACGCAACCACGCCGTGCCCCATGGGTTGATCAGGTGCACCATCACCACCGCGACATCCTTGGGCAGCGAACCGGGCTTGAAGGTTTTCAGCCATTCGATCTGACAGTCCGAGCCGTAATAGCCCTCCACTCCGTGCGTACCGCTGAGCGCAACCAGCCGACGCTTGGCCTGCGGATCGCCGAGCACGGCGACGTCGGTGCTCAGCGGTTCACCGAATGGCCCGCAGCGCGGATGCGCGTAGGAGGTGAGCGTGGCACCGGCGGCATTGGCGGCGGCCAGGAACTGTTCGCGTTGGTCGCGGTAGCTGGATTCGGTGGGGAACTCGCTGTGCATTCTTGGCCTCTTGTGATTTTTATGCCTTTGAACTGTAGGAGTGAGCCTGCTCGCGATCGCGCAATTACATTCAGCATCAATACTGACTGGTCCAGCGCTATCGCGAGCAGGCTCACTCCTACAAGGGGATGTTCGTAGTCAATCAATTGCCACCGACCCTACAGAAAACTCGCCAAGGCATGAAGGAGAAACATACCAGCGGTTTGCGTCCTACACAGTCGGTCGATAAAGTCCCTCAGACTTTTATCCCACGGACGGAGAGCCCGCGTGTTTTCAGCCTTGCCCTTGAGCCGCTTTCGCCTGCCAGCCCTGACGCTGATCATCAGCGCCCTGACCCTCACCGCGTGCAACGCCCCGCCCTCCTCGACCTTGCCGCTGGCACCGGAAGCGGCCTCCGGTTACCGCACCGATCTGCAAACCCGCCACGCCAGCAAACACATGGCCGCTGCTGCCAACCCGCTCGCCGCTGAAGCCGGTCGCGAGATGCTGCGTCAGGGCGGTTCGGCGATTGATGCGGCGATTGCGATGCAAGCGATGCTGACGCTGGTCGAGCCGCAATCTTCCGGGATCGGTGGCGGTGCGATGATCGTGCTGTGGGACGGCAAACAGGTGCGCACTTATGACGGTCGCGAAACCGCTCCGGCCGGCGCCACCGAGAAGCTGTTCCTGCAAGCTGACGGCCAACCGATGTCGTTCCCGCAGGCACAGATCGGCGGTCGTTCGGTCGGTACGCCGGGCGTGTTGCGTGCGCTGGAGATGGCGCATAAACAACATGGTCGCCTGCCATGGGCGAAGCTGTTTGAGCCGGCGATCAAACTGTCCGAGCAAGGCTTTGCCATCTCCCCGCGTTTGCATTCGCTGCTGGAATCAGACCCGGTGATCCGCAAGTCGCCAGAGATGGCGAAATACTTCCTCAACGCCAATGGCAGCGTCAAAGCAATCGGCACGCGCCTGCAAAACCCGGCGCTGGCTGCGGTGCTCAAACGCATCGCCAACGAAGGCCCGGACGCGTTGTACAAAGGCCCGATTGCCGAGGAAATCGTCGCCAAGGTTCAGGGCCACGCCAACCCCGGCAGCCTTTCGCTGAATGATCTTCAAGGTTACAACGCCAAAGAACGCGCACCGCTGTGCACCGATTACAAACGCTGGCAGGTCTGCGGCATGCCGCCGCCGTCGTCGGGCGGGATCGCCGTGGCGCAGATTCTCGGCACCCTGCAAGCACTGGAAACCCGTGATCCACGTCTTTCACTGACACCGCTCAAACCGTTGAAAACCGACAAACCGGCCGGCATCGAACCCGATCCGCAAACCGTGCATCTGATCGCCGAAGCCGAACGTCTGGCCTACGCCGACCGCGCGCAATACGTCGCCGATACCGACTTCATGCCCGTGCCGGTCAAAGGCCTGGTCGATCCGGGCTACCTCGCCAGCCGCGCCAGCCTGATCGGCGAACGCAGCATGGGCAGCGCCAAACCGGGCACACCGCCGGGCGTGCAAGTGGCCTACGCCCCGGACCGCTCGCCGCTGCGCATCTCCACCTCGCAAGTCGTCGCGGTGGATGACCTCGGCGGCGCTGTGTCGATGACCACCACCATCGAAGCGGCGTTTGGCTCGCACCTGATGGTTCAGGGCTTTCTGTTGAACAACCAGATGACCGACTTCTCGTTCATCCCCGAAGAGAACGGGCAGAAAGTCGCCAACCGCGTCGAACCGGGCAAACGCCCACGCTCGTCGATGGCGCCGACGCTGATCTTCGATCGCCACAGCGGCGAGTTCGTCGCAACGGTCGGTTCGCCCGGCGGTTCGCAGATCATCGAATACGTGGCGAAAACCACCGTCGGCCTGCTCGACTGGAACCTCGACCCGCAAAGCGCCATCAGCCTGCCCAACTTCGGCAGCCGCAACGGCCCGACCGAACTGGAACAAGGCCAGTTCAGCCCGGCACTGATTCAGGCGTTGAAGGACAAGGGCCACACGGTCAACGAAATCGACATGACCAGCGGCACCCAGGCGATCGTGCGGGTCAAGGATGCGCAGGGGAATGCGTCACTGGCCGGTGGCGCGGATCCACGGCGTGAAGGGGAAGCGTTGGGGGATTGAGCTTGCCCTTGGGGCAAGCTTTACCGTTGAGCCCAAGCAGCCAAAAGGAGAGGTTTCATGCTTACCATCGGACAAATGGCCCGCTGCCACGGGCTCACCACCAAGACTTTGCGCCACTACGACAGCATCGGTGTGTTCAGCCCGGCGGCCACCGGGCGCGACAACGGCTATCGCTATTACCGGCCGGAACAGATCGTTACGCTCGGGCGGATCATCTGGCTTAAACAATTGGGTCTGCCGCTGGAAGAGATTCGTCTGCTGGCCGCCAACGGCGGGCTGGACAGTGTGATCAATCTGCGTGAAGCCCTCGAACAGCATGCGCAACAATTGAAGGCCGATATCCAGCGCAGTGAAAACGTCTTGGGACAATTGACCCGTTATCTTGCACAACCGGATCGTCCGTTGCCGGCCATGCAAATACCCGAACGGGTCGACTACCCGGCCCTGCGCATCATGGGCATGACCTGGCAGCAGGACGACGCAGGCACTATCGCCGAGATGTGGCAGCGCTTTGTGCCGCGAGAAGAGGAAATTGACCGACTGCACGAACCGCTCGGCACGTTCGGCGTGTGCCAACCACTGGAGGACGGGCAATGGCGCTACATCGCCGGCCTGCCGGTGGGGCACGATGCGCCACTGGTGTCAGGCATGGTCGAATTGCTGATACCTGCTCGTCGGTACGCTCGCGTCGAACACCACGGCACCGTCACGACGCTGCCGGAAACCTTCCGCGCCGCCTACAGCGAATGGCTGCCTGCCGCCGGCATGACACCCGCCGAAGGGATCGAGTTCGAGTATTGCGGCGAGCGCTTTTTCGGCCCGATGGACCCGCGCAGCGTGGTCGAGCTGTACATCCCGTTGAAAGATTGAGGCAGTTGCCGAGGCCGCAGAAGCGGCCTCAGCGATTGGCCACCAAATGCGCACCAAACAACAGATAGCAACCGCCCGCCAGACGATCCAGCCATTGACGTGACCGCTCGTAAACACCGGCTACCCGTCGGCTGGCGAAAAACAGTGCCACGCTGCAATACCAACTGAACGACAGCGTCGCCATGGTCATCACCGCTAGTGCCAGCAGCAACGGCGGCACATGGGCCGGCATGGCGGTAGCAAAAATTGTCGCGACGAACAGTGCCGATTTCGGGTTGGTCATGTTGCCGAGAAAGCCGCGGCTATAAACACCCAGATACGTTTGTTTCGCAACATCCGCCGCACCGGGGACAAGCGCAGCCTTGCGCCGGAACTGCTTGATACCCAGATAGATCAGGTAGCAACCGCCGGCAATCTTGAAGCCCAGATACAACGTCGGTGCAGCGCTGAACAGCGTCTTGATGCCCAAACCGCCGGCCAGCCCCCACAGTACCGTGCCGGTCGCCACACCCAGTGCCGCCACCACACCATGTCGACGAGACTGACTGGCCGCGAGCTGAGCAATATTGAAGAAGTTGGGACCGGGCGTGACTACGGCAACCGTCCACAACAACGCCAGCGACAGTAACGGAGCGAGATAACCGGTAACGGAAAGGTCCATGGGACACGTGCCTGATTGGTTCGACAAGGTCCCTACCTTGCTACATCCGTTGAAGGTTTTCCATCAACGAAATTCAAACATCGAGGGTCTTGCCGTCCACTGCATCGCCAATCGTCAGGAAATGCCCACCCGCCACATGGTGCAGGGTACGCAAGCCATCATGCCCTTCGAAATGCCAGCGCCCTTCGCTGAACACGCGTTCATCGGCATGGGCAGCGATGACTTCGGCGAGGAACAGGTCGTATTGCTCGTGGTTGCGCGGCTCCGGCAGCAAGCGGCATTCGAGCCAGGCGACGCAGCCGTTGAGCAGCGGCGCCTCGACGAGTTCACCGTTGAAGGTTTTCAACCCGTACGCCTGAAACTTGTCCTGACCCTGGCTTTGGCTGATTTCCAGGCCCGACGTATTGCCGACGGTCTGCACGATGTCGGCCTGATCGACGCACGGCACATTGAGCACGAAGGTGCCGGAGGCTTCGAGCAGTTGCCGGGTCCAGGTGGATTTGTCGAGTACGACGGCAACTTTCGGTGGTTCGAAATCCAGCGGCATCGCCCACGCGGCAGCCATGATGTTGCGCTGGCCATCGTGGGCGGCGCTGACCAGCACGGTCGGCCCGTGATTGAGCAGGCGATAGGCTTTGTTCAGGGGAACCGGGCGGCGGTGAGAGTCGCTCATGGGGATCTGCTCCGGGGAAAAGGAACAGATTGTAGCGCCAACGCAAATTTGTAGGAGTGAGCCTGCTCGCGATCACGGTCTTACATTCAACATTTGTGCTGACTGATACACCGCTATCGCGAGCAGGCTCACTCCTACAGGGTTTAGTGCAGGTCAGTGGGACAGTTGATTGGCGAACTGGCCGACGGCATTCACGACTTTCTGCGCGCCATCCTGAATCTCGACGATCACCGTACCGGCCTCCGCCGCCAGCGCCAGCCCTTGCTCGGCCTGCAGCTTGCCGTCGGTCATCAGCGCCACGGCGTTACGCGCCATTTCCTGGTTCTGCCGCACGACACCTACAATCTCTTCGGTCGCCTGGCTGGTGCGTGACGCCAGTTGCCGCACTTCGTCGGCCACCACCGCAAACCCGCGGCCCTGCTCGCCTGCACGGGCGGCTTCAATCGCGGCGTTGAGCGCCAGCAGGTTGGTCTGTTCGGCAATTCCGCTGATGGTTTTGACGATGGTACCGATCACCAGCGATTGCTCGTTCAGCGCTTCGATGCCTTCACCGGCGGCCTGCATGTGCCGCGACAAGTCGCGCATCACGTTGACCGCTTCGGTCACCACGGTAGTGCCACGCTGCGCCGTGCTGTCAGTTTGTTGCGAGGTGCTGTAGGCAATGCTGGCCGCATCGGCAACGGCTTGTTCGCGGTTGACCTGATCGGTGATCACCGTGGCGAACTTCACCACTTTGTACAGTTTGTTGTTGGCATCGACCACCGGGTTGTAGGACGCCTCCAGCCACACGGTACGACCATGACTGTCGACTCGCTTGAAGCGCTCGGCCACGAATTCGCCGTTGTTCAAGCGGCGCCAGAAGTTCTGGTACTCGGCGCTGTTGTACTCCTCGGGTGTGCAGAACATACGGTGATGTTTGCCCTTGATCTGCGCCAGGCTATAACCCATGCCACTAAGGAAGCGCTCGTTGGCGCTCAGCACGTTACCGTTGAGGTCGAACTCGATCAACGCGGTGGAACGCACCAGTGCGCCGATCAGGTTTTCGTGTTCGCGGGACGCTTCGATGGTGCGGGTCAGGTCACTGGAGAAGATCGAGATGTGCTTGATGCGTCCATCGGAAGAGCGCACCGGCTGGGCGATCGAACGCAGCCAGGCCTCTTCGCCATTACCACGCAACAGGCGCACGGCCCCGGCAAAATGCTCGCCTCGGCTCATTGCGCTCTTGAAGCGGCGGTAGAACTCGTCGGATTTGACGTGAACCGGCACGATGTCTTCAAGCGCACGGCCAATCAGGTCATGGCTCTTGTAGAGCATCTCGGTGAGGAAGTTCTGGTTGACCGACTGAATCCGACCGTCCGGCTCAAGGGTCAGCACCAGCATCTCGCTTTCCAGGCTTTCCTTCACTTGCAGAAGGCTGGAGAGTTCTTCACGAAGAGCGGCCAGCTCTTGCTTCAAGCGTTTGTTGAACATGGGAAAGCACCGATGGCAGGTAGAAAGCGGGTATGCAGCCTAACCATCGGCCTTGAAAACCATTTCTGAAGAGCACTTGAGACTCATCAGTCAAAAATAGTTCGGGCCCATTGCGCTCAGGCAGTCCCGGCCACCTGACACTGCCCCGTACGCGGCATTTTCGAACCGAAATAAGCCGCACTGAGAATGCCCACCACGCCCATCACCGCGCAGAACATTACGCAGATCCATGGACTCCACGGCATCAGACCGATCAACAAAAGCGGGGTGATACTCGCCCACGCGGCGTAGGCAATGTTGTAGGTGAAGGAGATACCCGATACGCGAATGCGCGCCGGGAACAAACCGACCATCACCGACGGCACCGCACCGACAACACCACACGCCAGACCGGCCACGGCGTAGGCCAGACCGACCCAATCGCCGCCCATGATCAAGCAGCCGTAAAGCACGGCGATGCCCAGCGGCAGCAGCAGGCTATAGAGCATGACCGTGCGCCAGGCGCCGATGCGATCGACCAAGAGACCGGCGATCACGCAACCGATATTGAGGAAAACGATGCCCAAGGCGCTCAGGGCAAAGGTGTGGCTGGCGGTCATGCCGAAGGTTTTCTGCATCATGGTCGGGGTGATGACCACAAACACCACCACCGCCGAAGTCAGTACGCAGGTCAGCAACATTGCCGGCAACATCGCCAGCCGATGCTCGCGCAGCACCGTGCGCAGCGGCAGTTCGACCCGGGCTTCACGCTGCGCTTCCATGGCCATGAACACCGGGGTTTCGCTGAGCCAGCGGCGCAGATAGACGCCGATCACACCGAACACGCCACCCAGCAGAAACGGATAGCGCCAGGCGTAATCGAGGATTTCCGCCGGGGTGAAGACTTGCGCGAGGAACGTCGCGGTGAGCGCGCCGATCAGGTAACCGAAGGTCAGTCCGGCCTGCAAAAAGCCCAAGGCATAACCGCGATGCCCGGTCGGCGCGTGTTCAGCGACAAACACCCAGGCGCTCGGCACTTCACCACCGACCGCCGCACCTTGCAGGATGCGCAGCGCCAGCAATAGCAGCGGCGCGAAATAGCCGATCTGGGCATACGTCGGCATGATCCCGATCAGCAGGCACGGCAGCGCCATCATCAGGATGCTCAGGCTGAAGACTTTCTTGCGCCCGAGGCGATCAGCGAAATGCGCCATCAGAATTCCGCCCAGTGGCCGCGCCAGATAACCGGTGACGAAAATTCCGAAGCTTTGCAGCAGGCGCAGCCATTCGGGCATTTCCGGCGGGAAGAACAACTGACTGAGGGTCAGGGCGAAGAATACGAAAATGATGAAATCGTAAATCTCCAGCGCCCCGCCAAGGGCCGCAAGGCCGAGGGTCTTGTAGTCGGAGCGGCTGAACGGCGCAGGTTTGGCCGTGGTTTGGGCAGTCATGGCAAAGAACTCTGGCAGGCAAAAAACCAAGGCGCCCATGGTCTACGCAAATGGGCTGGTGGACAACCCGTTAGACCATAGTCCCGGTTTTGCAAAAGCTGCTCACAAAGCATTGGCAGTTGAATTACTGTTGAGACTTGGCGAATCCCACAGTCAAAACCCTGTAGGAGTGAGCCTGCTCGCGATAGCGTTTTTACATTCAACAGGTGTATCGACTGACTCGACGCCATCGCGAGCAGGCTCACTCCTACGGGGGGATGTGTGATTCGTCCGCAAGACCACAATAACCATAAAAATCCGAGGTACTCCCGTGGCCGTTGATATCGAAGATAGCCGCTCTGCGCGCTTTGCCTTGCGCTGTTCAAGCTTTGCCGAACGCTGGTTTCCCGATTCTTGGGTATTCGCCGCGTTGGCGGTGATTATTGTCGCGTTGGCCACTTTGGCCATGGGCGCCAAACCCACCGATGCCGCGATGGCCTTCGGTGACGGGTTCTGGAGCCTGATCCCGTTCACCATGCAGATGGCTTTCGTGGTGATCGGCGGTTATGTGGTCGCCAGCTCGCCACCCGCGGTCAAACTGATTGATCGTCTGGCACGCATCCCGAAAAACGGCCGCTCCGCCGTGGCCTGGGTCGCGCTGATTTCGATGGTCGCGTCGTTGCTCAACTGGGGCCTGTCGCTGGTGTTCGGCGGTCTGCTGGTACGCGCCCTCGCCCGCCGCACCGATCTGAAAATGGATTATCGCGCCGCCGGAGCCGCTGCCTATCTGGGCCTTGGTGCGGTGTGGGCGCTGGGTCTGTCATCGTCCGCCGCGCAGTTGCAGGCCAACCCCGCCAGCCTGCCGCCGTCGATTCTGTCGATCACCGGGGTGATTCCGTTCACCGAAACGATTTTCCTCTGGCAGTCCGGCGTCATGTTGCTGGCGCTGATCGTGATCTCGATCATCATCGCCTACGCCACCGCCCCCGGGCCGAACTCCGCGCGTGATGCCAAGGCCTGCGGCATCGACCCGGCCTTCAACCTGCCACCGCTGCAACCGCGCACGCGGCCGGGAGAGTGGCTGGAACACAGTCCGCTGCTGATCATCGTGCTGGTACTGCTGGCGGCGGGATGGCTGTTCCATGAGTTTTCAACCAAACCGGCGATCACCGCGATTTCCGGGCTGAACACCTATAACTTCCTGTTCATCATGCTCGGCGCCTTGCTGCACTGGCGGCCGCGCAGTTTCCTCGATGCCGTCGCCCGCGCCGTGCCGACCACCACCGGCGTGTTGATCCAGTTCCCGCTGTACGGCTCGATCGCCGCGCTGATGACCACGGTCAAAGGCACGGACGCGCAAACCCTGGCGCACCACATCTCAACGTTCTTCGTCAGCATCGCCTCCCACGACACTTATGCACTGTTGATGGGCGTGTACTCGGCGATTCTCGGTTTCTTCATTCCATCCGGTGGCGGCAAGTGGATCATCGAAGCGCCGTACGTGATGCAGGTGGCCAACGATCTGCAATATCACCTCGGCTGGGCGGTGCAGATCTACAACGCCGCCGAGGCGCTGCCGAACCTGATTAACCCGTTCTACATGCTGCCGCTGCTCGGCGTACTCGGGCTGAAAGCGCGAGACCTGATCGGATTCTCCTTTGTGCAATTGCTGGTGCACACGCCGCTGGTGCTGCTGTTGCTGTGGGCGTTGGGGACGACGCTGGCGTATACGCCGCCAGTGATGCCTTAACCCAAGCGGGGCGCAGTCATGATGGCCGCGCCCCAAACTTTTCTCCTGAAACAGCCCTGTGTCGGGCTGCCTGTCGCAAATAATGGCTCAGAGCCATCATCCTGCTTTACCGCATCGCTCCCTCGGTAATATTCTGCGCGCCCATAAATGTTTCCATTTTTTACCAAGCGCAAAGGGAGTTCGTTGCAATGATCGTAGGGATTGACCTGGGAACCACCAACAGCCTGGTCGCCGTCTGGCGTGGCGATGCCACCGAGTTGGTGCCCAATGCCCTGGGTCAGTTCCTGACACCGAGCGTTGTCGGCCTGGATGATCAGGGCCGGATTCTGGTGGGTCAGGCGGCGCGCGAGCGTCTGCACACGCATCCGCGCCTGACCGCGTCGCTGTTCAAGCGCCACATGGGCAGCGCCACGCAAACGTATCTGGCCGACAAGGCGTTTCGCCCGGAAGAGCTGTCCGCGCTGGTGCTCAAGAGTCTGAAAGAAGACGTTGAACGCGCCTATGGCGAAACCGTCACCGAAGCCGTGATCAGCGTCCCGGCCTACTTCAGCGACGCTCAACGCAAAGCCACGCGCATCGCCGGCGAACTGGCCGGGCTGAAGGTCGAGAAGCTGATCAACGAACCAACCGCCGCTGCCCTCGCCTATGGACTGCACCAGCGCGACAAGGAAACTTCGTTCCTGGTCTTCGACCTCGGTGGCGGCACGTTCGACGTGTCGATTCTGGAGCTGTTCGAAGGGGTCATGGAAGTGCGCGCCAGCGCCGGTGACAACTTCCTCGGTGGCGAAGACTTCGACACGGTGCTGCTGGAGCACTTCATCAGCCAGCACCGTTCGGCCGCCGACTTCCCTGAGCGCAGCAGCGTCATCCAGCCGCTGCGTCGCGAGGCCGAACGCGTGCGCAAGGCGCTGGGCCAGGACGACAGCGCCGAATTCCGCTTGCAGCTCGGTGAGCGGCAGTGGACGCAAACCATCACCCAGCAACAGTTGGCAACGCTGTACATGCCGCTGCTCGAACGCCTGCGTGCGCCGATTGAGCGGGCGCTGCGCGATGCGCGCATCCGCGTCAGCGATCTGGACGAAATTCTGTTAGTCGGCGGCACCACGCGCATGCCGCTGGTGCGCAAACTCGCTGCCGGGCTGTTCGGCCGCTTCCCGTCGATCACCCTCGACCCGGATCAGGTCGTGGCACAGGGCGCGGCGATTCAAGCGGCACTCAAGGCTCGCGCTGCAGCGCTGGAAGAAGTGGTGCTGACCGATGTCTGCTCCTACACCCTGGGCATAGAAACCTCCACACAGGTCGGCCGTAACTATGAGAGCGGCCATTACCTGCCGATCATCGAGCGCAACAGCATCGTCCCGGTCAGTCGGGTGAAAACCGTGTACACCCTGCACGACAATCAGGAACAGGTGGTCGTGCGCATCTTTCAGGGCGAAAGCCGCCTGGTCAAAGACAACGTGGCACTCGGCGAACTGGACATCAAAGTGCCCAAACGCAAGGCCGGCGAAGTCGCTCTCGATGTGCGTTTCACCTACGACAACAACGGTCTGCTCGAAGCCCAGGTAAAGATTCCCCTGACCGGGCAACAGCATTCGCTGGTCATCGAGAACAACCCGGGCGTGCTCACACCGGAAGAGATTCAGCAACGCCTGCAGAACCTGGCACAGCTGAAAATTCATCCGCGCGAGCAGCAGGTCAACACGCTGTTGAGTGCGCGTCTGGAGCGCCTCTATCAGGAAAGCCTGGGCGATATGCGTGATCTGATGGGCGATTGGGCCAAGCAATTCCAGATCGCGCTCGACTCTCAGGATGAACGCCAGATCCGTGAAGTGCGCACCGACTTGAGCCGACGCCTGAGCGAACTTGATCGCACTCCGTGGCAATAAGGAGCCTGGCCATGGATTGCTGGTCGGTGCTGCACCTGCACGATGACGCTGAAGCCCGCGACATCAAACGCGCCTATGCGCGTCTGCTGAAAACCTTCCGCCCCGATGAGGATGCCGAGGGTTTCCAGCGTTTGCGCGAAGCCTACGAACAAGCGTTGGCGATTGCCCGGTGGCGCCTTGAAAACGCTGAGCCTGCGGACGAAGAAGACGTCGCCGTGGCCACGGCCTCCAGCACTTTTGCCGCGCTGGCACTCGATGCTGCGCTGGCAAACAAACGCAGCCACCTGCAAAACCAGCCATGGGATGTTGCCGCCCCTGAGTTTCCGCCCGTCAGCCCGGCCGCCCCGGAGCCGTTCGTGCCGCCCGAAAAGGACGAGGTTTTACGTGTCGAGCCCATGGCCGCGGACAGGCATGTAGATGCGCACGCTGTTGAAACGCAAGCCGCACAGCAACTGCTCGAAGGCCTGTCGCCAGACAACCTCGACGAGCGTTGGGATCAGGCGCAACAGCAAGGCTGCGCCAAGGCGTTCGAAAGGCTGTTACTGCAACTGTGTTTTGAACAGCCGCAGCTGCGCGCTCCGGTGCTGCACTGGGCCGTCGAGCAACTGGGATGGTTGGGGCCGTGGCAAGACGTGCTGATGAATGATCGTCAGCGTGACGGGCTCGCCGAGAGCCTGATGGCCGATTACCGAAACACCCTGCAAGCGCTGCTGGAAAGCCAGAGCGAGCGCGAATTCCTCAACGTGCTCAAACGCTACAGCGCCCAACCGTGGCTGCAGGTTTTCGATCGCCGCGAACAATGGCAGCAAACCCTGCTGCACTTGCTCAATGACAGCGAGTGGAGCGTGCCGCTGTTCGACCGCATCGGCCAACTGTTCGGCTGGGATCACAACAAAGGCCTGCACCCGCAACCGAACTGGCTTTGGGACACGTTGATCGAACGCTGCAATCAGGAAAGTTTCTACGACAATCTGCGGACCAAGGCTGAGAGCGATCGCACCTGGGCTGCCGACGTGCAAGCGGCGCATATGCTGATCAATCCGATGAAGCCCAGACAACAGAAGAAACTCATCGACGGGTTTGGTCAGAATGAATGGCAGGCCTGCCACGATCTGTCGGAAAAACTCACGTGGCGTTTCCCGGCACTGCTCGCACGATTGCCCTACGCCGACGCCTTTTACTGGCGGCGCTTCTTTCCACGCCCCATCGCCGCCGAAACCTGGGTACGGGTGTGGGCCGCCATCGCGTTGGCGCTGAGCCTGTTCTATCTGGGTTTAGAGAACAGAACAGCCGCAAACCTTATCTTCATTCCGATGATATTTGCCTGTGTACCCGTATGGTTTTTCCGCTTTGCACTGAGTTGGTGGGTAGTGCTTACATCCCACGTGATCGTTGCGGATCTATGGCTTACCGAAGGACTGATTCCACGCCAATGGAACCCTGACACCCGCTGGCTGGTAATACGTCACGGGGTGCCACAGGTGGTCATGGTGCTGCTGTTTTCTCTGTTGCTCGGGCCGCTCGGGGCACTGACTTACGTCACAGTGATGCTGATCGGCCTGGTGCATAAACGACGTATCGGTTCGCTCGACCCGGAACTCAGCAGCCGGCGCCCATGGCTGACAGCGCTGCATTGGGCGCATTTCAGTCCTTTGCAATTGGTGGTTCTGGTCGTGATGACGGCGATTACGGCCGCCAGCCGGCTAGGTTACTCGCTCAACTCGCTCATGCCCGGCTAGGTATACCGCGAGCCGACACACTGTCACCCAACCGTCATATTCACTTGCTAGCGTCCGCCCGAAACATACTGAAACAATTAAGCTGAACGGGCTGACAGATGAAAGACGAAACAGATGACACTGACGCACCTGAATCCGAAACCCCCACCGACACCAGTCGCCGCCGCTTCCTCGGTAGCGTCGCGGTGCTCGGTGTTGGCGCGACGCTGGCCGGATGCGGCAACGCCAGTGACCAACCCGGCCAACCCGCCGAGCGCCCGCTGACGCCAGCCGAGTTGGACAAAGCCCTGCGCGATCAGGTGAAAACCGTGGTGGTGATCTACGCCGAGAACCGCAGTTTCAATAACCTGTTCGGTGATTTCCCCGGTGTCGAAAAGCCGCTGACCGCGCTCAAGCCCGGCGACTATCAACAACGTGATCGCGACGGCTCGCTGCTGCAAACCCTGCCTCCGGTCTGGGGCGGTGTGCTGCAGATCGGCCCGCAAACCCTTGATGGCGTGACTTACCCCAACGCCACGCAGTTTCAGGAAAACCTGCCCAACGCACCGTTCGCCCTCAAAGGCCCGAACGGCGAAGACTTGCCGTTCGGCCTGGTCACTCGCGATTTGTGGCACGTGTTCTATCAGAACCAAATGCAGATCAATGGCGGCAAGAACGATGGCTTCGTCGCCTGGGCCGACTCCGGTGGCCTGACCATGGGCCACTACGCCCAGAGCCGCTATTCCCTGCGGCTGTGGGATGTCGCTCAGGAATTCGTGTTGTGCGACAACTTTTTCCAGGGCGCCTTCGGTGGCTCATTCCTCAATCACCAATACCTGATCAGCGCCACCGCGCCGTTCTACCCTGACGCTGCCAATTCTGTCGCCAAGTCGCAGATCGCCACCCTGCAAAGTGCTGATCCAGCCGACTCGCGACTCAAGCCGCTGGAACAATCACCGGCCAGCGCCATGACCGGCCCGCCGCAATTCGGCCCGAGTGCGCTGACCCCGGACGGTTTTGGCGTCAACACCCTCGCCCCGCCCTACTGGCCCACCTGGATTCGCGACCCGGAGCGCCCGGCGTATTCCAAACCGGACCTGCCCAACGTCATGGTGCCGCAGACCCACGAACACATCGGCGACAAACTGTCGAAGAAGAACATCGATTGGGCCTGGTACGCCGGGGCATGGCAGGCAACGCTGGAGCAATACAAGGACTCCGGTGGCATTCCCAAGATTCCGAACTTTCAGTATCACCATCAGCCGTTCAACTACTTCAAGCAGCAAGGCCCGGAAAACCCGGACGAGCGCAATAAACGCCTGCGCGACGCCGGTTTGGGTGACGAGTCGAGTACCAACAGGTTTTTCGCCGACGCCGAGGCCGGCAAGCTACCGGCCGTGAGCTTCTACAAACCGCAGGGCAACCTGAACATGCACGCCGGTTACGCCGATGTCGCCTCCGGTGACCGGCATATCGTCCGTGCGCTGAAGGTACTGCGCGAAAGTCCGCAGTGGAAGAACATGGTGGTGATCGTCACGGTCGACGAAAACGGCGGCTGGTGGGACCACGTCGCGCCGCCCAAGGGCGACCGCTGGGGCCCGGGATCGCGGGTGCCGGCTTTGGTGGTGTCACCGTTTGCACGCAAGGGCACGGTGGATCACACGGTCTACGACACGGCGTCGATCCTGCGGCTGATCACCCGGGTGTTCCAGCTTGAGACCCTCAACGGCCTCAAGCAGCGTGACGAGGCGATGATAGCCCGTGGCCAGAAACCCATGGGCGATCTGACCAACGCCCTGCATTTTCGGACCTGAGGACGCGTTCTGGGGTGTGGCGCAAATTTCTGTGAATGACGGCTTTTCTGTGCAACACGGCTGATCCACTATGAGGCGCCCCCCGCCCCGCGGGGAACCACGCTGAAAAGGATCTGAGCATGTTCAAACTCGCAGGACTGATTCCCACAACACTGGCCCCCACTGCACTGGCACTCGCCGCGCTCACACTGAGCGCGGCCGCCCACGCCGATGTCGACTTGAAACTGGGCAGCACCGAACGCGTCACGCGCCTCTTCGCCTACCCCAACAACTGCAGCGTGATCTGCTTTCGCAACTGGACGCTGGAGCAGACCGTCGCGCATTACCTGAGCCAGAGCGTGCAACGCGACGGTTATGCCAATGCCAAAGTGCTGGTGAAAAACGATAACGACCAGCTCTACGCCGAAATCAGCGGTGTGCCGGCCGGTTACGACAAACCGCTGTCCGCGCTGCTCGATGCCGGTGATCTCGCTTACGCCGGCGCCAGCAAACTCAACGCCGACGGCAAATGGGCGTACAGCTGGTATCTGTTCCTGCCGCTGGGCATGGCCCTGGAAAATCGCAAAAGCGTCGAATTGCTGCACTTCCCGCCGGATTACTCGCTGACCCAGGCTCAGGATTATCTGCGCTCGAACACCACCGACCGGTGGGCCACGCTGTTGACGGTCAATGGCATTCCCGCCGAGCAGACCCCGGCCTATCAGACCATCATCGACATAGCGCCGATCGCCGCGCCGGCCAGCGCCGGCAGTGATCTGGAAGGCGTTTATGACTACTTCAAGGACTACCAGACCACGCTGGTCAAACAATTCAGCCAAACCTCCAGCGGCAAGACACTGCCGATGGTGGCTTTCGGCGCGCCGGTACGCAACTGGATCAAGCAGCAATACGGGCCAACGGTCAGCGTGCTGGGCCTGGCGACCATCAGCCCGAGCGCGGGCGTGAACGTGCCGGTGCTGGGATCGAACCACCCGAGTTACATCTGGTACGCCGCCGACCCGAAAAGCTATACCGGCGACGATGCACAGGCCAAGGCTGACGCCGCCGGCCTGAAAGTCATGGGGCAGGATTTGAGCGCTGCCTGCTGGCAAGCCGATATGGGCAGCAGACCAGGCAGCAACGCGCAGACCACCCTCAACAACTGCACGCAGACCTGGCAAGTCACGCAAAAAGCGAAAACCTGCGAGCTGTTCTACACCTCAATCCGCAACCTGACGCCGGAACAGGCCGCCGCCCAATGCGCGACCACGCCGATCAAAGCGCAACTGCAGCAGTTGAAGGCGCCGATGCCAGACACCGCGGTGCCCGCTCCGCACCTGTAACCGCTCAAGCACCATTCCCGTGTCAGTCATCACTGACACGGGAAAGCGTCTATTTCGCCTGTCAGATCTGACAGTAGACGTGGCGATAGTTTTTACGACAGGATTGGATCCAAACAGCCATGTTGCAGAACTGACAGGACGTCAGTGCAAGGAAGTCGCAGCATCTTCCAACAAGGATTGTTATGAATACCCACGCGTTTGCAGGATCCGTCCCTCACGATACCGAGGGCATTTACCCGTTCGCAGGGTTACCCGTACGGCTGGGCTTTCCCTCCTTCGCCGACTTTGAAATTCTCCACGATGAGTACGCCACCCCAACCGGGGTCGCGGCGCGCCGGGAATTTCTGCATACCAGCCGCATGTGCCGGGTGTCGGGACAACTGCTGCCCTACCGCTGTCGCCAGACCCGACAACTGCTGACCGGCATCCATATCTACGATCCACGCTTTTGTGGATTGCTCGAACACGCCTGCGACCCGAACGTGTTTCTCGACATGAGCGAACTCTGGCTGTGGGCCTTGAAAGATATCCACAGGGGTGAGCGGCTGACCATGGATTACGCCGCCACCGAAGACAAACTGCTGCGCCAGTTCGCCTGCGGTTGCGGTTCTTCGCGCTGCCGTGGGTGGATCACCGGTTACAACGAACCACCCACCCTTGAAGGTCAGCATTATCTGCAACGCTGGCGCGGCCATGGCCTGGGTTGAGCAGTGCTTTCAGATTCAGGCTACAACGCACCTACCGGACGCAAACGGTATTGCGGCGGCAATTGCTCGAAACCGCTGATGGTCGTGTTCAGGCTTTTCCAGCGGCCATCCTTGATGCCGTAGATGCAGCCGTGGATCGACAGGCTCTGCCCACGATGCCAGGCGTTCTGAATGATGCTGGTGTGCGCAACGTTGGCCACTTGCTGGACCACGTTGAGTTCGCACAGACGATCGACCTGCTCTTCTTCGGTCGGCAACTTGGCCAGTTCCTCGCGCTTTTCGTAGTACAGGTCGCGGATCGAGCGCAGCCAGCCATCGATCAGGCCGAACTGACGGTCCTGCATCGACGCGCGCACGCCGCCACAACCGTAGTGACCAGTCACCAGAATGTGTTTGACCTTGAGCACGTCCACCGCGTACTGGATCACCGACAGGCAGTTGAGGTCGGTGTGTAGTACTACGTTGGCGACGTTACGGTGTACGAACAGATCGCCCGGCAACATGCCGACGATTTCATTGGCCGGCACCCGAGCGTCGGAACAGCCAATCCACAGATACTCAGGCGTTTGCTGACGCGCCAGCTTGGCGAAGAAATCCGGGTCTTCCTTGGTGATCGCGTCAGCCCAACGCTCGTTGTTATCAATCAGGTCTTGTAAGTCGTGCATATGTAAGGCCTCAAGAAAGATGCGCAGCTTTGACAGACGACCGTCGGCCGGGGTCACGAAAGGATCGCAAGTGTTTTCGTTGGAATTCTCGTGTGTCGGGTGAGTCCACCTAGTAAGGCCCACACTATGAGGATTTGCCATGACTGATTCACGACGACCTTACGATGCGGTGCAACCGGAGCCCATCGATGATAACGAAGACCGCATGGGATCGGTGCACGAGCTGGATTTCGACGACGAAGAGCCCAGCGCAAAGATTGGCGATGAGATACCGGAGCGGGAACGCGAACAATTGATGCCCGATGAGCGCGTGCGTGAAGCCGGGCTTACCGGCGCATCGACCGCTGATCATGAACCGACCGACGATGACTTGAGCCCGGAAACCCTGATCCATGAAGATGGCGCGCGGGATGCCGAGGAGGCTGGCGAAGACAATCCGGCGGACTGGGATCTGAGCTTGGTCGATGAAGATGACATCGGCGGCGGCAATGGCCTGGATGAGGCTGAACTGGCGCGGCGCGATCCGCTGGATGGCAACCGCTGATCATCGTTTCAGATAGATCGCTATCGCGGGCAAGCCCGCTCCCACAGTGATTGGAGTCGTACGCAGATGATGTGCTCGACGCGATACCTGTGGGAGCGGGCTTGCCCGGGATGCTTTAACTTTTTAATCGACCAAGGTGCAGGCCATGACCACGGCGTCTTCGCGCCCGCCAACAGCCGGATAGTAATCCCGACGCCGGCCAATCTCGTTGAAGCCATATCGCTCATACAACTTGAACGCAGCTGTATTGCTGTCACGCACTTCGAGAAAGCACTCGCGAGCTTCAGCTGCATACGCCCGCGACATCAGATGCTCCAGCAACGTCAGCCCCAGCCCGCGCCCCTGATTCTCCGGTTTGACCGTGATGTTGAGCAGATGCGCCTCATCGAGAATAATCTGCACCACGCCGTGGCCGACCTGCTGCTGACCTTCGAACATCAGCCAGATCTGGTATTTGCCCAGCCCGTCGAGAAAAATCCCGCGAGTCCACGGATGGCTGTACGCCGCATATTCGATCTTCAATACCGCGTCCAGGTCCGCCTCGGTCATCGGGCGGAACGATACAGCTTCACTCATTCGATTCTTTCCAGCGCGCCATCAGCCGACGCATGGCTTGCCACACAGCGGCCTTGCGCTGTGGCTCTTCCATTAACAACTCCAGACCGGGAATGGCCCAGGCCGAGCCCAGACCTTCGATCTGCAATTCACGATTGAACGCTTCGGCGTCCGCCTCACCGGCAAACCGCACCGCCGGCAGGCCGATCAGCCACAGGCAAGCGCACGGTGCCGCTTCCATCTGTACTGAGAGGAAACCCTGGACGAAGTCGCGCGCCGCGTCCGGGCCTTGGTCCATGGTGCCGCGATTCAACCACGGCCAGCGCACCGGCTCGCCGACGATCTGCGGCGCATCCGGCAGACCGGCGGCGCGCAACATGTCTTTAAGCAACAGATAAGCGGGGTCGCGACTCTGGAACGGTTCGCCTGTGGGTAACTCGACCAGCAGCAGACATCGCCCGGCACGCAGCAATTGCAGGGCGAAACGCGGTGGCGGAACCGGCGCCGGCTTGGCAACCACCGGTGTGTCGTCGACTTCTTCCACCGGTTTGGCGCCGGTGCGGGTGCTCGCCAGCGAGGGGCGCGGCACTTCGATCTTCGGACGCTCGGTCGGGCGCGCAGCAGCCACTTGCACCGGGGCTTCGGCCTGTGGAGCCAGCACTACCGGCACCTCAATCTCAGGCTCGGGCATGTCCAGCAGCTCGGGCCGCGACGGGGCGGCAAAGGGCAATTCGGTGCGCGGCAGCCAATTGACCACCTGCATGGCGTTCAAATAGGCGCGGCGGCGAGACTCGATAAGCAAAG
The DNA here is from genome assembly GCF_044742875.1 of Pseudomonas sp. NPDC087817. Lineage (NCBI taxonomy): Bacteria > Pseudomonadati > Pseudomonadota > Gammaproteobacteria > Pseudomonadales > Pseudomonadaceae > Pseudomonas > Pseudomonas sp. NPDC087817. The sequence goes on along the minus strand of NZ_JBIUVJ010000043.1, from coordinate 8,967 downwards.
GTCGGCCACTTGTGGATAACTGAAAGTGCGCTGATTCTACCGCCCTTCGCTCAAGATCGCTTGCTGTTGATCGATAGCCTTGACCAATGCTCTTTACCCTGGAAAAAACAGCAGCCCGTCCCGAGAGTGAATTGCAGCCTTCGTGATGCAGTACAATCGCGGCTTTTAATCGCCAACCAGCCGGCCATTCCGATGATCGAACCCAAGCGCGTCTTGCGCGCCCTCGCTGAACACTGGGCACTTCTGGAGCCACTGTGCGAGCACTTCGACCAAGGCACCCTGAGCCTCAACGAACTGCGTACGCAACTGGCCGCCCAACAACTGGACAGCACGCCGCAGGACATCACCAGCCTGCTCGACGTGTGGATTCGCCTGGATATTCTGATTCCGGTGGCGAAAAGCCCGAACCGATTCGAGCTGAACGCGCAGATTCACGACTTCCTCGCCTACTTGCGTCGTGAACACCGCTTGGGCCTGTGCCTGGAGATCGAAGCCTATCTGCGCCACCTCGAGCGTCTGGCGGGTTATATCCAGGACGCGTTCGACGTCCGCGACGGCCACGACCTGGCCCGTCAGTTGCGCTTGCTCGACATGCGCGTACGCGATGTTTTGAAGAAGCTCGACAATGACGAACAGGCGCTGGTGGCTGTAGCCGAACGCGCCAAGACCAGCGACCGGCAAATTCCATTGCGCCAGCGTTACGCTGAAGTGTTGGCGACCTGGGATGAATACGTCGAGCCGATGATCGATCTGGTCAACGCCGATGGCGCCTTCGAGCAGGGAGTGCGCAAGGTCGAAACCGTGCTGCTGAAGATGCTCAGCGAACAGCAGCGCCTCGGCCACTTGGTCGATGACGACATGCTGCTGCGCACCCACGCGCGCATCCTCGAGATGCAGACCAGCGCCCAGTTGACTTTGCGTCATGCCCGCGAACTGCTGCTGCCACTGCGTGAAGAAGCGCGCCGGCACAACGCCGTGACCCGTGGCGCTGCGCTCGCCCTGGCGGCCATTCGCCGCAAAGGCATCGACGCCGTGCCGCAAGCCGCGATGCCATTGTTCACCCGCCCGCAAAGCACCTTCCTCGGCAGCGCCAGTCAGGTCGAAGCCTACGTTTACGCCCTGGCGCGTTTCGAGCCGAAACCGGCGCGTTTCCCCAAGGCGCACAAGACGCAGAAAGGCGAAGCCCCACGCGCGCCACGCACCGTGCGCGAGATGGTCGACCGTTGCGAAGAATCGCTGCCGATGCCGGATCTGATGACGTGGCTGCTGGAACAGGAACCGGACGGCGCCACCGACGAATTGCTTTACTGGTTCTCGCGCCTGTCGCGGGAAAAACGTTTCAAGCGCGAGCGTCTGGAACGCCGCGAATACCACACTCACGAGCACCAGGTCAGCCTGCGCTCCTTCGCCCTGCTCTCGGCCAGCGACACCGCCGCCGAGGATTCTGCGAGCATCCCACATGCATCTTGATCTTTCCGAACTGTCGCAACTCGCGCCGATTTTCCGCGAGTTGTTCAAGGGCTACCACGTCAGTCGCCGCGACCCGGAGCTGTACGCGCAACTGTCGAACTTCCAGGATCAGTACCGCACGCTGTTCAAGGCGCTGGGTTTTGAACTGGTCTGCGACACCCGTGGCTTCTACTACTTCGTGCCGGACATGGCCGCTGCGGCGGTGAACAAGACTGCCCAGCGTCTGGCGCTGTTCACTTTCATCCTCGTCGAGCATCTGGCTGATCAGGGCCGCGACCCGATCGCCGTGCTCGATGGCGGTAGCCTCGGCCGCGAAGAGTTGCCATCGCTGTTGGAGAAATACCGCGACCTGTTTATTCAGGCCGAAGTGCAAACGGTTGAAGAACTCGAAGAAAAGATCATGCGCCGCATGACTCAACTGGGTTTCGCTGGCGAAGAAAACGGCGTTTACCGTTTCCTGCCGCCGATGCACCGTTTCCTCGATGTGTGCCTGTCGGTGCAGCAAGACCGCGATCTGGCGGCCAGCGTGCACAGCGTATTGCCACTGCCGGCGCCGGTGCTGATCGACGAAGCAGCCGAAGCGAAATTCCTCGAAACCGACGATCCGCTCGATCTCAGCGAATTTGACGAAGAAAGCGAAGAAGACGCTCTGGCCCGCGCCATTGCCGAAGAACAGGAGTCCGACGCATGAGCCAGGAACGCTACGGCATCCGCCGCTTTGCCCTTTTGAACACTGCCGGTTACAGCCTCGGTCTGTTCCCGCTGGAAGAACCGTTGTCGGTTTACGGCGCGAATAACCTCGGTAAATCGGCGTCGATCAACGCCTTGCAGTTCCCGATTCTGGCGCGCATGTCGGACATGAGTTTCGGCAAGTACAGCCTCGAACAATCGCGGCGCTTCTACTTCGCCTCCGACACCAGCTACATCCTTGTCGAAGTGAACCTGCCGCACGGCCCGCACGTGATTGGCGTGGTCGGTCGCGGCCCGGGCGGTGGTTTCGGTCACCAGTTCTTCGCTTACGCCGGCAAGCTCGACCTGGCGCATTACCAGAAGAATGACACCTGCCTGCGCCAGAAAGAGCTGTTCAGCAACCTTGAGAAAGAAGGCCTGAAAGCCTACGAACTGAAGCCTGATGAACTGCGTCGATTGCTGGTTGGCGGTCACACGTCGATCCCGCTGGACCTGACGCTGATCCCGCTGCGCTCCACCAGCGAGCAGAGCCTGAAAACGTTCCGCGCACTGTTCATCAACCTGCTGCACATGCGCGAAATCACTGCGGCCAAGCTCAAGCAATTGTTTCTCGATGCCTTCGAGCACAGCCTGCGTTCCGGCAGCGTCGATTACATCGCCGCGTGCGAAGAAGCCTTCCGCGATGTACGTCGGATGGAGCAGGACTACAACTCGCTGGTCGCTGCCGGTCCATTGGTTGAAGCCTTGGCCAACGGCGTGAAACAGCGCGACGTACTGCGCGGCAAACTGCATCGCCTGTCGCCGCTGCTCGATTCCTTGCTCGGCACCTGGTCGGACTACGCCAGTGCGCGCAAGGAAGAACTGACAATTCAGGCGGACCACTACCGTGGCGAGCAGGACAGCCTGCAAAACGATCAACGCGGGGGCACTCAGGAGTTGATGCGTCTGGAGCGGGAAATTTCCGGCATCCAGCGCTGGCTCGGCGAGTTGTCGGTGCTGAAGAACCGCTTCGCGCTGGTTGATGACGTCAAAGTGCTGGAGCAACAATTGCTCGCGGCCAAAGACGCTCACGATGAACTGGCCGGTGCGCTGGCGCAATCGCGTCAGTTCAGTGCGGAGGATCTGGAAGAGCGCCTGCGCGATCTGGAAAAACGCCTGAAGTCGGTCAAGCAGCAACTCGATCACGCTGACAACAACAGCTACGCCCGTCTGCGCGAAGAGTTTTCGCAACAGGACGTTGAACGTTTGATGCGCCTGTTCAACAGTGCGCTGTTCAGCCTGCCGCTGGGCGAACACGGCATCACCCTCGACGAGGATGGCCAGTGGGTGAAATCGGTTGAGCTGATTCTTGATGGCTTCAAGGGCGAGCGCTTCGAAGTGCCGGGCCTGTCGATTGACATCTCGCACATCGAGCCGCCGGCCCTGCAAGCGCTGGCCGATCGCGCCGCATTGCGCGACCAGAAAGAGCGTCTGGAAAAAGAACTCAAGCAACTCAAGACCCAACAGGCTGTGGCCGCCGATCGCGCCGCGAGCAAGACCCAGACCGAAGCGCTGTACCAGCAAGTGCTCGACGCGCAGAAGGCCCTGGAAGACTTCCGCCGCACGCAGACTCTGAGCGCCGAAGAAGGCGACAAGCTCGAACAACTGGCGCAGATGGAAGCGGCGCAGGACGAACTCAAACGTTCCAGCGATGCGTTCACCGAGCGCGTCCAGCAACTGTCGGCCAAGCTGCAACTGGTCGGCCGG
>NZ_JBIUVJ010000043.1:0-5051 GCF_044742875.1 Pseudomonas sp. NPDC087817 | reverse complement strand
ACGCACCCTCGACGATGCCCTGCGTCGTCGTCAGCTGTTGCCGGCAGACCTGCCGTTCGGTACGCCGTTCATGGATCCGGTCGACGATTCGATGGACAACCTGCTGCCACTGCTCAACGATTATCAGGACAGTTGGCAAGGCCTGCTGCGCGCCGATGGCCAGATCGAAGCGCTGTACGCGCAGGTGCGCCTCAAAGGCGTGGCCAAGTTCGACAGCGAAGATGATATGGAGCGCCGTCTGTCACTGCTGATCAACGCTTACGCGCACCGTACCGACGAAGCGCTGACGCTGGGCAAGGCCCGCCGCGCGGCCGTCACCGACATCGCCCGAACCCTGCGCAATATCCGTAGCGACTACGACAGCCTCGAGCATCAACTGGCGCTGTTCAACCGCGAGATCAACAAGCGTCAGGTGTCCAACCTGCAGAGCTTCCGCATTGTCCTGGCGCCGAATAAGGAAGCGCTCAAGCACATCGACCAGATCATCCACAGCGCCGGCCAGTACGAAGAAGGCGAAACCCTGTCGGTGTTTGATCTGAGCCAGAGCGCCGAACAGGACAACAAGAACGAAGAGGCCAAGGAATATCTGGCACGGCTGGTGGCGGCGAACCACAACCAGCTCGGCCTCAAGGATTTGTTTGAGCTGGCGTTCGAGATCACCAAGGTCAACGGTCAGCCGGTGATCCACACCGACATCGACGGCGCGGCGTCCAACGGTACGACGATGACCATCAAGGCGCTGACCAACATGTATTTGTTGCTGCACTTGATGGACCGCGATCTGGCCGGCCGTGTGCGCCTGCCGTACTACCTCGACGAGGCGGCGGATATCGACGAGAAGAACCAGGCGGCATTGCTGGAAACCAGTCTGCAACTGGGCTTCGTGCCGATTCTGGCAAGTGTGAAGCCACAGGTCTGCGCCAGCGTCGCCATCGACCTGGAGGGCGGCAGTGGCCCGGCGGGGATCTACATCGACGAGGCGGACTGGAAATACATCCGCCGCCATGATGTGGTGAAAGCGACCGTCAATGTGGAAGCGGATGAGCCGGAGCTGGATGAGGTTTGATCGGCTTTAGCTGAAGACAAAAAAGGGCCGCGATCTGATGGGATCGCGGCCCTTTTTTATGGCTTGAGGTTTGTGCTGATTTTCAGGGACTCATCGCTGGCAAGCCAGCTCCCACAGGTTCTGCGTAGTACACAAATTCTGTGTGCACCACTGATCACTGTGGGAGCTGGCTTGCCAGCGATGGCATCCTTACGGACACCGCAGGATCTACTTACCGAGCGGAATCTTCGGCGCCCAGGTCAGCCACTCATCTTCAAACTTGTCGAACAACGGGAATGTCTGCTCGGCCCGCGCCGGGTTGCCCATGCGCTCGCCATCTGGCGTAGCGAAAGCAATACCGCCCTGAATCGCCGTTTCCAGCGACTCCGTGCGTACGGTCAAACCGTTGAACAAGCCGATGTCGAAACCGACACCGCTGGTATTCCAGAAGCGGCTGCCGCTGCGCACCAGCGGTGCGTACTTCGGCTCGATCAGAATGTGTACCAGTACCCGGTCGGCAGTCTGGCCCAGTTCATAACCGGTGACCTTGCCCACGGTGATTTCACGGTAAGTCACCGGCACGCCCGGTTTCAGCGAGCCGCGACGGGCAGCGCTCAAGACCAGACTCAACCCCGCCTCTTGCTTGGTCACTTCCGGCGCATTGGCCAAGGCCACGAAGTTCTTCTGTGGGCCAAGATTCTTCGCCGCCGGTTGCACTTCGACGTATTGCCCGGTCACCAGCGTTTCCAGGTTCGACGTCTTCATCAAACCCAACTCCGGCTTGACCACCCAGAACTGGCTGCCAACGCGGGCAATCTTCTCCGGCACTTCAGTGATGCGCGCGGTGAGCAAGACAGATTGCATGTCGTCCGCCAGATCAACACTTTCGATCTTGCCGACATCCAGGCCTTTGAAGCGCACCGGGGTACCGCTGCGCAAACCATCAGCGCGATCAACCTTGATCGTCACCACTGTGCCTTTGCGATCGGCTTCGTCATGGTTGGCGAACAAGCGGAAGCGCGGAATACGTTTGCGCAATGGCGCATTGGCTTGCGGCGTTTCGAAGGCGATACCGCCGGCCATCAGCGTTTGCAGCGATTCGCTCTTCACCTGAATGCCGCCAGTCAAACCGCCGGTCAGCGTGATACCGCTGACATTCCAGAAACGGGTCGAAGCGTTGACCAGGTTTTCGTATTCCTTATCGATGTGCACGCCGATGACCAATTGCTTCTTGGTCTTGGAGAACTGGTAGCTCTGCACCGAACCGACCTTGACCTGTTTGTACAGAATCGGACTGCCCACATCGATCGAGCCAAGGACATCGGTGAACAGCACCAGGTGCAAGCCCGGCGAGCGCAGATCCAGCGGCGGCGCTTTCGGCCGGGCCTCGAATTCGCGTTTCGGTGCTGCACCTTTGTCGCCCGGGCGTACAGCGATGTAGTTACCCTTCACCAAGGCTTCCAGGCCAGTGATACCGGCGAGGGAAATCGACGGTTTGACCACCCAGAACTGCGTGCCGTCGACCAGATAGTCCTCAGCCAATGGATCAAGGGTGAGCTCGGCGGTGGCGCTGTTCAGGTCAGGATCAACTTTCAGCGCTTTCATGTTGCCGACTTGAATGCCTTTGTACATCACCGGGGTGCGCCCGGCCTGTAGCCCTTCAAAGTCACTGAGTTTGACCTTCACGCGAATACCGGCGGCGGCGGCGTCGAAGTCTTCGTAGAGACGGAACGGCAGGCTTGGATCGGTCGGTGGACTGTCCTTGCGGTTCTCCGGCGTGGCGAAAGCGATACCGCCGGCGACAATACTGGCGAGCGACTCGCTGCGCACTTTTACGCCGGACAGGTTGGCATCGATGCTGATGCCGCTGGCATTCCAGAATCGCGTGTGTTTGCGCACCAGTTTGGCGTAGGTCGGCTCGATGAACACTTTGAGCTCAACGGTGCTCTGGTCTTCCGAAAGCACGTAGCTTTTGATCTGGCCAACCTTGATCTGCTTGTAGAACACCGGACTGCCCCGATTCAGCGAACCGAGACGATCAGCCTTGATCGTCAAGTGCAAACCAGGTTTGGAGTCCGACAGCGGCGGTTCTTCGGCCAGCGCCTTGAACTTGCGCGTCGGCTCGCCTTCGCCGGGGCTGATGGCTACGTAGTTACCGGAGACCAGAGTTTCCAGCCCGGTAATACCGGCCAGGGTCACGCTCGGCTTAACCAGCCAGAAGCGCGTGCTGGTCTTGAGGTATTGCTCGACATCTTTATTCATCTCGACGGTGGCGATCACTCCCTTGGAATTGCCCTCATCGTCGAGCTTAAGCGCTTTGACCTTACCGACCGACATTCCTTTGTACATGACCTCGGTCTTGTTGGCCTGGATGCCTTCGCCGCTTTCAAAGCGCACCTGGATCTCGATGCCGGTTTCGGAGTAGGCACGCCAGCCGAGCCAGCCACCGATGATCAATGCGATCAAAGGCAGTACCCAAATGGCAGACCAGTTCGAGGCCGGTCGGGTTTTCGCTACAGGCAAATCAGTCATGGTCGTCGTCCGACTCCGTGTTATCCCAAATCAGTCGGGGATCGAAAGTTACTGCGGCAAGCATCGTCAGAATCACCACAGTGGCGAAGGCGATGGCGCCAAGATTGGCTTCGACACTGGCAAGCCGGCCGAAGTTGACGACCGCCACCAGAATGGCGATCACAAATATATCGAGCATCGACCAACGGCCGATGAACTCGATAAAACGGTACATCCAGATGCGTTGACGCGCAGACAGCGGCTGGCGTCGTTGCACCGAGAACAGCAACAGCGCGATACCGACCAGTTTGAAGGTCGGCACCAGAATACTGGCGATGAACACCACGGCGGCAATCGGAATCATCCCGTGCTGCACCAGTTGAATCACCCCGGACATGATGGTGCTCGGATCACCCTGCCCCAAAGAACTGACAGTCATGATCGGCAGGACGTTGGCCGGAATGTAGATAATTGCCGCGGTAATCAGCAAAGCCCAGGTTCGGGTCAGACTGTTTGGGCGGCGCGGGTGAACAAGAGCCCCACAGCGGGTGCAGGTTTGTTCGTCGCTGCCCTCTTCCTGCCTGTTCAATTCGTGGCATTCAGTACAAATCAAAATGCCCGCATCAATCGCCCGCATGAGCATCCTCTCCCGATAATGCCTGCCAGATCTGATGCGGTGACATCACCACTTCCAGCCAGACCTGGACCAACAACAAACCGATGAAACACACCAGGCCGAGGCCGACGGTGATGGCCGCCATGTCCGCCAGTTTGACGATCGCCACCAGCACGCCCATGAGGTACACCTCGAGCATCCCCCAATCTCTGAGGTGGTGGTAAATGCGGTAGAGCAACAGACCATAGCTGCGGCCGACATTGAAGCGAATTGTCAGTAAAACGAACAACTGGCAGAGCAACTTGAGCAGCGGTATCGCCATGCTGCACAGGAATACGACGATCGAAACGCCCTGCATGTCAGTGTTGAACAGACCGAGCACGCCGCTCCAGACCGTATCCTGCGAAGATTGTCCGAGAATATTGAGCTGCATGATTGGTAAAAAGTTTGCCGGGATGTACAACAGCAATGCGGCGATGACCAGGGCAAGGCTGCGCTGCACCACATTATGGCGATGGGCATACAGCTCGTAACCGCAGCGTGGGCAGAGGGCTTTTTCGCCATGAGCAAGTGTTGGTTTGCGCATCAGCAGGTCGCACTCGTGACAGGCCACCAAGTCTTCCAGCGGTAAATCTGACAGCCCTTGGGCGCCAACCGGATCTGACATAAAGGCTCTGACTCCGAAAAAGGTGGGGCTATTCTAGTGTTCTGATTCGAAAATAACTGTGCAAATTTGTTCGCTGTCGCGAGTAAAACTTTTCTACGGGCAAAACAAAACCCCAATTGCTTTCGCAATTGGGGTTTCGGAATTTAATCTTGACGATGACCTACTCTCACATGGGGAAACCCCACACTACCATCGGCGATGCATCGTTTCAC
>NZ_JBIUVJ010000042.1:40182-48459 GCF_044742875.1 Pseudomonas sp. NPDC087817 | reverse complement strand
GCGGCGCCGGACGAGCGCCGGGCGCTAGACGGCGCGCCAACGACACGGACACCAGAGCCGACCTCAGTGAACCGGCCCCCGCCAGTTAAAACCGATCACTTCTTCCTGCTGATCTTCCGTGCACTGCGCCATCGCCGTGTACCGATTGCATTGCGCATTGCCAGCCATAACGTGATCCTGGTCGCTCTGGCCCTGGTGATCTATGCCGGCGTGATGGGTTTGCAATTCAAGCAGGCCATGCACGAGCAGGCCGATGCGCTGGGCGAAAGCCTGACCACGCAGACCGCCACTTCCGCCACGGAGCTGTTGGTGTCCAACGACATCCTCAGCCTCAACGTGCTGCTCAATAACCTGACCAAGAACAAACTGGTGGCCCACGCGGCGATCTATAGCGTGGACAACCGCATCCTCGCCGAATCCGGTCAGCGCCCCAAGCACAGCCTTTTGGGCGAAGCCGAAGGCATGTACGAGAGCAAGATCACTTTCCAGGACGTGACCGCCGGGCAACTGCGCATCAGCCTCGACATGGATCAGTTCCAGCAGCCGATGACCATCAGCCTGCAAAGCATGGGCATTTTGAGTGCGATTCTGTTGGCGCTGTCGCTAGCCTTGAGCCTGCGTATGGGCCGTTACCTGTCGACGCCGTTGCTGCAGTTGCGCGTCTGGTTGCGTCGAATCGACGAGCACACGCCGGGCATCGACCGTCAGGATGAAATCGGCGATCTGGCTCGTCAGTTGCACGCCAACTACGCGCCGGAACCTGCACCTGAACCGGAACCCGAGTTCGTAGACGAGGACGACGAGCCTGAGTTCGAAGTGCGCAACCTGCGTGATCCGAGCTTCGACGAGACTCGCCCGCTGGCTGCGCAAAAACCCGCGCCACGCCACGTGGTCAGCACCGTCGAAGACGATGAGGACGATGACGCGTTCGCCGATCTGCGTGACGAATCGCTTGCTCAAACCGCGCACCCGGTGATTCGCAAAGCGACGCCAAGCGTGCCGCAACACACGGCCGTGCTGGCGGTGCAACTGGGTTCGCAAGAGCAGCTGCGGCGTTTGCCTAAAGCGCGACTGGACGAATTGCAGGAACGCTATCGCGACTGCCTCGATCAAGCCGCTTCGCTGTATCAGGGTGAAATCGAAACGCTGAACGACGGCAGCACGCTGATGCTGTTCCACACCGAAGATTGCGGTGACGATTACCTGACCAACGCTATCTGCTGCGGCGAGTTGTTGCGGGCGCTGGGCCATCAGTTGCAGATTGAAGTGGCGGACAGCGGTATCACCCTGCAATTGCAGCTGGGCCTGACCCTGGGTGATGAGTTGTTCGGTCTTAGTCAGATTGATCTGCTGCTCACCGATTCGGCTCAGGATGCCTTGGCCCTGTCGCAACACAGCCGCAATCTGCTGCTGGTCGAGCGCAAGATCAGTGATGACGCGCTGATTCGCCAGCGTGCACGGATCCGCCCGATTGCCAGCCCTGAGGGGGCTTGCTGCGTGGAGCGGTTGATGGAGCCTTATCCGTCGATGCTTGAGCGGCAACTGGCGCGGATGCATGAGCGTCGGGCTTAAGCCTCAAGCCTGAAACATCGAAGCCCGCAGACGAGTGATTGTCTGCGGGCTTTTTTGTTGCCTTCACTGGCCCCTTCGCGGGCAAGCCCGCTCCCACAGGAGTAGCGGTGTTCACAAGACCCGTGCAACGCCCGATAACCCGTGGGAGCGGGCTTGCCCGCGATGAGGCCAGCACTGAACACAAAGATCTCCAGCCACCAGACACAACAAAGCCCGCACAAGGCGGGCTCTGTTCTGACTCGATCCAGCGTCAGAAGCGGAACACTTCCATATCCGTACGAATCGGTGATGCCATCGGAATCTTCGGCTGCTTCTCGGCTTCTGCCGCCGGCGCTGCCGGTTTCGGTGCCGCTTTACGCGGAGCCTCGGCCACAGGTGGCTGATTGGCCAGTGGCTTGAGCGCCACCGACAGTTGCTCAGCCAGACGCTGCAACAGGATCCCTTGCGCCTGAACCTGCGAAGCCGTGCTTCCGGCGTGCAGTTCCTGCAGATGGACGATGCGGTTATCGCGCACCTTGCCGCGACGGTCGATCAGGCGCCATTGCGCATCGAGAATCGCCGGTTGTTTCTGACCGGAGTCCAGACGTGTGATGGTCAGCAAGACCTGCACATCCGGAGTAAACCCGGTTGTGGCTGGCGCCAGTACCACACGCTGGCTATCCAGATGACCAGCCACCTGACGCATCAACAACTGATCGATATCCGACGAAAGGCTGCCCGCCCAACGACCATCGGTCGCCGCTTGCAGACTGCCGTCCGGCTGACGTTGCAGCAATGTCTCACGTTGCAGGTAATCGGCTACGACCACCGGGCCCAACAAAACAGCCATGCCTGCGCTTTGCGCAGGCTGAACCGGACTTCCGCTGTCCAGTTGATACAGCGACACCGGCTGGTGAACGCTGCAACCCGCCAGGCCCAAAACGCCGGCGAGCAGGAAAATAAGGGGGCGCAGAGCAGTCATCATCCCGTCCAGGTGGCCGCCACAAGGCTGACCACAGTGAAAATACTCAATAAATATGAAGAACGCTCGGCCACGCCGGCGCTTGGAAAGGCCATATCATCCGTGAATATGCGTTCCGACTCCAGCGCCAAAGCGCCGATCTACGCGTTAAATCGTAGATACGGCGCTCTAGGACGCCTAATTGAGGTTTTCGACGAGCAGCGCATCGACCCGCTGGAAGCCACGAGGGAGTTTATTCCCGCGACGTCCACGCTCACCTTTATAGTGTTCGAGGTCGTCGGCCTTCAGCGACAGGGTCCGTTTTCCGGCCTGCAGCACCAGTGTTGCGCCTTCCGGAAGCACGGCGATGTCCGTGACATATTCTTCGCGACTGGCCACACGCTCACCGGAAATACCGATGATCTTGTTGCCTTTGCCCTTCCCTAATTGTGGCAGATCGCTGATCTTGAAGATCAGCAGGCGACCCTCGGTCGTGACCGAGGCCAGCCAGTTGTGCTCACGATCAGCCACCGGACGCGGTGCGATCACTTTGGCGTTGTTCGGCAGACTCAACAGGGCTTTACCGGCCTTGTTCTTGGCTTGCAGATCTTCGCCTTTGACCACGAAACCGTAACCGGCGTCGGAGGCGATCACGTACAGCGCATCATCTTCCGGCATCAGCACGCATTCGAAGGTCGCACCCGGTGGCGGCGTCAGACGGCCGGTCAGCGGCTCGCCCTGGCCCCGCGCCGACGGCAAGGTGTGCGCGGCGACCGAATAGCTGCGACCGGTGGAGTCGATGAACACGGCAAACTGGTTGGAGCGCCCCGCCGCCGAGGTCTTGAAGCCGTCGCCGGCCTTGTACGACAGGCCAGTGGCGTCGATATCGTGGCCCTTGGCTGAGCGAATCCAGCCTTTCTCGGACAATACGACGGTGACTTTTTCGTTCGGCAGCAGATCGTGTTCGGTCAGCGCCTTGGCTTCGGCGCGCTCGACGATTGGCGAGCGACGGTCGTCGCCATAGGTTTCGGCGTCTTTGATCAGTTCGGTACGCACCAGCTTCTTCAGCTTGGCTTCGCTGCCCAGCAGCGCTTGCAACTTGGCTTGTTCCTTGAGCAGTTCGTCCTGCTCGTCACGCAGCTTCATCTCTTCCAGTCGAGCCAACTGCCGCAGACGGGTGTCGAGGATGTAGTCGGCCTGGATCTCGCTGAGGGCGAAACGCTCGATCAGCTTGGCTTTCGGGTGCTCCTCGGTGCGGATGATATGGATCACTTCATCCAGGTTGAGGTAGGCGATCAACAAACCGTCCAACAGGTGCAGGCGACGCTCGACCTTGTCGAGGCGGAATTGCAGGCGGCGCCGCACGGTCAGTACGCGGAATTCCAGCCATTCGACCAGCAACGCCCGCAGGTTTTTCAGCTGCGGCTTGCCGTCCAGACCGATGATGTTGACGTTGACCCGGTAGGTAGACTCCAGCTCGGTGCTGGCGAACAGGTGCTGCATCAGCGCTTCGTGGTCGACGCGGCTGTTGACCGGAATGATTACGATGCGGCACGGGTTTTCGTGGTCGGATTCGTCGCGCAGGTCGGCGATCTGCGGAGCTTTCGACGGTTTGGCCTGCATCAGTGCGGCGATCTGCTCCAGCACTTTCGCGCCGGACACCTGGTGCGGCAGCGCGGTGACGATGATGTCGCCGTCCTCGACGTGGTACACGGCGCGCATGCGCACCGAGCCCTTGCCGGTTTCGTACATTTTCAACAGGTCGGCGCGCGGGGTGATGATTTCCGCTTCGGTCGGATAATCCGGGCCCTGAATGTGTTCGCAGAGCTGTTCGACCGTGGCTTTCGGCTCATCGAGCAAGCGTACGCAAGCGGTGGCGACTTCGCGCAGGTTGTGCGGCGGCACGTCGGTGGCCATGCCCACGGCGATACCGGTGGTGCCGTTGAGCAGAATGTTCGGCAAGCGCGCCGGCAGAACCAGCGGCTCCTGCAGGGTGCCGTCGAAGTTCGGGCCCCAGTCGGCCGTGCCCTGACCCAGTTCGCTGAGCAGCACTTCGGAATAACGCGACAGGCGCGCTTCGGTGTAACGCATGGCGGCGAAGGACTTCGGATCGTCCGGCGCACCCCAGTTACCCTGGCCATCGACCAGCGTGTAGCGATAGCTGAACGGCTGGGCCATCAGCACCATCGCTTCGTAGCACGCCGAATCGCCGTGCGGGTGGAACTTGCCGAGCACGTCACCGACGGTACGCGCCGATTTCTTGTGCTTGGAATCGGCGTCCAGCCCCAGTTCGCTCATGGCGTAGACGATACGCCGCTGTACCGGTTTCAGGCCGTCGCCGATATGCGGCAGAGCACGGTCCATGATCACGTACATGGAGTAGTTGAGGTAGGCACTTTCGGTGAAGTCGGCCAACGATCGGCGTTCTACACCGTCCAGGCTGAGATCAAGGGGGTTGCTCATGCAGGCCTCATCGGTTCGTTGTCTGGCGCAGCAGCATGGTGCCACCGCGCTGAGTAAATTCAAGTTTGTTCAGTGCGCTCATACCGAGCAGCACCTGATCGCCATGCAGCCCCGGCGCCACCAGTGCGCGAACATCCCGCAGCACGATGTCGCCCAGTTGCAGGCGGGCAATTTTTGTCCGATAGCCCTGGCTCAGGCCATTGGCCGTGCTCAGGGTCACACCGAAACCTTCTTCCAGCTTCAAACGCTTGGCCAGATCCGCCGGGATCGCCACATCGGTCGCGCCGGTGTCGAGCATGAACTCCACCGGCTCACCGTTGATCTGGCCGCTGGCGACAAAATGCCCTTGGGCATTGCTCGCCAGCTTCACTTCAATAAAGCCTTCGCCCTGCTCCGAACTCACGACGACGTTCGGATTCTGCTGGCGTTGTTCCCACTGGCCGAAAAACCGTGTGGCCAGAAAAAGTGCAGCACACCACGCCAGAATCATCAGCACCCGACAGGCGCGTTTGCCCGGCGGTTGCTGGCTCACGGCTTGGCGCTCCAACCACCGTCAGGCGCGGCAAAGCGCCAGACGATCGGGCGTTTTTCGCCGTCGTTGCGGGCACCGTCGTTGTTGTCGATGCCGATCCACGCGCCCTGGGCATCCACCACCAGCGCTTCCGCCAGACCGTAGGCCTGTGAGTACTGGCGCTGTGGCTGCAAGGCATCTTCGGCATACGACCAGCACAGCTCGACCTTGGCGGTTACCGCATCGCGACGACAAATCTGGAACGCATTGCGCTCGAGGGTAAACAGCTTGCCGTTGAACAGCGACAAATCAGCGAAGTCGCGGGTGACGGCACGGGCCTTGGGAAACTGCGGCGGCTGCATCTCGACCCCGCCTTCGCTGAGCAGCACGCAGGCGCCCTCGCAATCCCAGACCGTTTGCTGCCGCTTGATCTTCAGCAGGCCACGGCGCTCACGCTCGGCGGCCAGCCACAACTGATCGCCCGCCGGGTTGATCGCCAGACCTTCGAATAGTGCGTTGAAGTGCAGCAACATGCCGCTGGCCCGAGCCTCTTTCACCAGCATCGGCGAAATCTTCAGCCACGACGCCGGGCCTTGTGGCGGCACTTGCAGTACCGCTGCGTGGGCCTCGCTGACAATGTAGCGATTGCCGGCGTTGTCGCAGGTGATGCCTTCGAAATCAAGATCGCCGCCACGAACGAACGAGGCCGCCCAGGTGCGCGAACTCAAACCCCAGGGCAAGCCGCTGTCAGGCACCTTTGGCACATCGATGTGCACGGTTTCCGCCAGCCAGACTTGATCTGCGGTTTTAAGCCGGTAGATCTGCTCATCATCGCGGTCGGACACCGTCCACAACTCATTGCCGCACAAGGCCAGCCCCGACAGGTTGCCACCGCGCATACCGTCGACCGGGTGCTCGGAGAGCAGGCGCAATTCCTGTAACGGCTCGGCCGAAACGGTCATCGCACTCAGCAGTAACGCACCTGCCAGGGCCCAGCCAAATCGCATCAGGCCAGCACCTCGGCGAGGTTGCCCTTGGATTCGAGCCAGGTCTTGCGGTCACCGGCGCGTTTCTTCGCCAGCAGCATGTCCATCATTTCCGAGGTTTCGGCAAAGTCTTCGCCCAGCGTCAATTGCACCAGACGGCGAGTGTTCGGGTCCATGGTGGTTTCGCGCAACTGCGGCGGGTTCATCTCACCCAGACCCTTGAATCGGGTGACCTGCGGTTTGCCGCGCTTCTTCTCGGCTACCAGACGGTCAAGAATGCCGTCGCGCTCAGCTTCGTCGAGGGCGTAGTAAATTTCTTTGCCGAGGTCGATGCGGTACAGAGGCGGCATCGCGACGTAAACGTGACCGGCATCCACCAGCGGGCGGAAATGCTGGACGAACAACGCGCACAGCAAGGTCGCGATGTGCAGACCGTCGGAGTCGGCGTCGGCGAGGATGCAGATCTTGCCGTAGCGCAACTGGCTCATGTCTGCGGCGCCCGGATCGACACCGATGGCCACGGCGATGTTGTGCACTTCCTGACTGGCGAGCACTTCGCTGCCGTCGACTTCCCAGGTGTTGAGGATCTTGCCGCGCAACGGCAGGATCGCCTGGAATTCCTTGTCCCGCGCTTGTTTGGCGGAACCGCCGGCGGAATCACCTTCGACCAGAAACAGTTCGGAACGCATCGGGTCCTGCCCGGCGCAGTCAGCCAGCTTGCCCGGGAGTGCAGGGCCCTGAGTGACGCGTTTACGCTCGACTTTCTTGCTCGCCTTGAGGCGGCGACCGGCATTGTTGATCGCCAGTTCGGCCAGCGCCAGACCGGTTTCCGGGTTGGCATTGAGCCACAGGCTGAACGCATCTTTCACGACACCGGAAACGAACGCCGCCGCTTCCCGGGACGACAGACGCTCTTTGGTCTGGCCGGAGAATTGCGGCTCCTGCATTTTCATCGACAGGACGAAAGCGATGCGCTCCCAGACGTCTTCCGGCGCCAGCTTCACGCCGCGCGGCAGCAGGCTGCGGAATTCGCAGAATTCGCGCATCGCGTCGAGCAAGCCCTGACGCAAACCGTTGACGTGGGTACCGCCCTGCGCCGTCGGGATCAGGTTGACGTAGCTTTCCTGCACCGCGTCGCCACCTTCCGGCAGCCACAGCAGCGCCCAGTCGACCGCTTCCTTGTTACCGGCGAAGGCACCGCAGAACGGTTCGTTCGGCAGGCGCTCGAATTCGCTGACAGCGTCGACCAGATACGAGCGCAGGCCGTCTTCGTAATGCCATTCGACTTTCTCGCCGGTGCCTTTGTCTTCGAAGCTGACCAACAATCCCGGGCACAGAACGGCCTTGGCCTTGAGTACGTGCTTGAGGCGGCTGATGGAGAATTTTGGTGAATCGAAGTATTTCGGATCCGGCGCAAAGTACACGCTGGTGCCGGTGTTGCGCTTGCCGACCGTACCGACAATTTCCAGCTCGGAGGCTTTGAAACCGTCGTTGAAGGTCATCTGGTATTCGTTGCCGTCACGCTTGACGCGCACCCGGACTTCGGTCGACAAGGCGTTGACCACAGAAATACCCACGCCGTGCAGACCGCCGGAGAACTGGTAATTCTTGTTGGAGAACTTGCCGCCCGCATGCAGCTTGGTGAGGATCAGCTCGACGCCCGACACGCCCTCTTCCGGGTGGATGTCGACCGGCATGCCACGGCCGTCGTCGCTGACTTCCAGCGAGTGGTCGGCGTGCAGGATGACCTGTACCGATTTGGCGTGGCCGGCCAGGGCTTCGTCGACGCTGTTGTCGATGACTTC
>NZ_JBIUVJ010000042.1:3531-40172 GCF_044742875.1 Pseudomonas sp. NPDC087817 | reverse complement strand
GTGGTTCGGCCGACTGGTGTCGGTGTACATGCCGGGGCGTTTGCGCACCGGGTCGAGGCCCGAGAGGACTTCGATGGCGTCGGCGTTATAAGAGCTAGCGCTGGGAGTGGCCATAGGGTCTCGTCGTCAGTCATTCATGAAATAGGGGCAAGACTTCACAGTGCGGTGAAATCGATTGCCTGATACAAATCGGCGCCAATGCCGGCAAAACTCAACAACGCCGGCAATTGCCCGGTAAATCCTTGGTAACCATGGTCGCCGCCGGCCTGAATGCGCAAGGCACAGGCCCGGTAATACTGCTGGGCGAGGCGATAGTCCAGTGTTTCATCGCCGGTCTGCAACCAGACCTGATAACGCTGTGCATCCTGGGGTGCCGGCACTTCCAGTTCGGCCAGCGCCGTCACATGGTCATGGGTCAATTCCCAGGTTTCATCGGTATACAGGTTTTTCTGCGTGCCCAGATAACCGTCGAACATCCGGTGCGGACTGACGGCCGGGTTGACCAACAGGGCTTTCAGGCCATGGCGCTCGGCCAGGTGAGTCGCATAGTAGCCGCCGAGTGAGCTTCCCACCAGCAACGGGCTGCCCAGTTCGGCAATCGCTTGCTCCAACTGACCGATGGCTTCGCGCGGATGGTGATGCAGGGCCGGGACACGCAGTTGATCGCTCAAACCCAGCCGTTTCATTACCTCGACCAGTTGACAGGCCTTTTTCGAGGCCGGTGCGCTGTTGAAGCCGTGGATATAGAGGATCGAACCGGACATTTGAGCTCCCTGGGTGTCGGCGAAAGATAGCGGAGTTTACAGGGAGTCAGGGAATTCGTGGGTGTTTGTAAGGACGCCTTCGCGAGCAGGCTCGCTCCCACGGGTGTTCGCATTCCAATGTGGGAGCGAGCCTGCCCGCGAAGGCCGCGACTCGGTATTCAGTAGCCGTTGGAGCCGTAATCGATGGTGAATTCGAAATCGGTAACGCGCTCAACACCCGTTTCGAGGCGACCATCCGGCAGCAGCCGCAACCAGCGATAACCCGGCGCCTGCTCACCGACTTTGAAGTCCTCACTGCCCGGTTCGAACTGAATGCAGGTCGACGGCGAGGCCATCAGGCGCACGCCATTGCGCTCGCGATCAATTTCCTGATGCACATGCCCCCACAACACCGCCCTCGCCTGTGGAAAACGATCCAGCACCTCGAAAAACGCCTCAGGATTGCGCAAGCCGATCGGTTCCATCCACGCGCAATCGATCGACACCGGATGATGGTGGAAGCACACCAGATGATGACGCTCCGGCGCTTCGCTCAACGAGCGGGCCAGCAGTTGCAGTTGATCGTCCTGAAGATAACCCGGCACTGAACCCGGCACCGCAGAATCCAGAAGAGTCACCCGCCAGTTGCCGATATCGACCACCGACTCCAGCAGCGCGCTCTGCACCGCCGCCACCGCCATGATTTGCGGTTCGTCGTGATTGCCGGGAATCCAGCGCGCGGGTGCATCGATCTGCGCGCTCATTTCACGAAACTGCTGATACGACTCCAGCGTGCCGTCCTGGGAAATATCGCCAGTAGCCAGAATCAAATCGATCTGGGGCTGCTGCCCCAGCACCAGCTCAATGACCTTTTGCAGGCTCTCGCGGGTGTTCATGCCCAACAGCGTGCCGTCCGCTTCAGCGAACAGATGGCTGTCGGACAACTGCACCAGCAACGCCGGATCGGCGGTGGTCAACGTGGATACGCTCGGCAAGGCGTTCTCCCAGGGCAAAGGCACGGATTCGGTTGAATGGCGCAATTATGCTGGGGGACGAGTGAAAGGGGAAACCGCCGAACCGGACGCAGTTCACAACTAGCGTACGACTTCGTACTCGTGCCCCAACGCCAGGCAATGACTCAGCCATTCCCCCAGGAACAGATTGAGCTGAGCTTTTTCATCGGGCTGATGCATCGCGGCGTTCGGGTAAGGATAGATGCCGCGAAAGCGTCGTGCATGTTCGGCGCTGACCACTTCGGCCATGCGTGCGTCGTGATAGACCTGAACTTCCAGTTGCGGCACCGGCAGCCACGGCAGGCTGTGTTCCTGGCGCACTTGCAAGGTGGTGGTGTACGGACAGGTCTGCAGGACTTCGAGGGCCAGCACGCCGAGCATTTGCTCACCCTGAGTCACGGCGATGCGCCGCGCTTCGGGTTCGTTGCGCATGTCCGGCACCAGTCGCATCAGGCGCGCGTAATTGGCCTCGCAGGCGGCTTGCAGCCCTGCGAGGTCAACCCGATAACGATCGCGCAGCTTGTTTACGACCATAACCCCCTCACTTCGGCGCGGTTCAGCGCCAGCCATTGCAAGGCGATGATGCTCGCCGCGTTGGCAATGCGTCCGTCGCGTACGGCCTGTAAGGCATCTTCGAAGGCCCAGACCGTGACGCGGATATCTTCTGCCTCTTCCTCCAGCCCATGCAGGCCGCCAACGCCGTCGGTGCTGCAACGCCCCAGATACAAATGCACGAACTCGTTGCTGCCGCCCGGCGACGGGAAATATTTGGTCATCGGCCACAGGGCCTTGATGTCCAGCCCAGCTTCCTCCTGCGCTTCGCGGTGAGCAACTTCTTCCGGCACTTCTTCCTTGTCGATCAGACCGGCGACCAGCTCGACCAGCCATGGGTTGTCAGTCTTGCCCATGGCACCCACACGAAACTGCTCGATCAGCACCACTTCGTCGCGCTGCGGATCGTAGGGCAGCATGCACACGGCATCATGACGCACGAACACTTCGCGATTGATCTCCCGACTCATGCCGCCGGCAAACAACTCATGGCGCAGGTGCAAACGGTCGAGCTTGTAGAAGCCCTCGTAGCAGCGCTCGCGCTTTACCACATCGACGGTGGTCGGAATGGCGTTGGCAAAATCAGTCATGAAGCATCCTCTTTACTGCGAATCCATTACGAGGTGCCTTTTTGTTACCTGCAACGTGTCACCGGCAACCTCGACTTCGCGCCATCCTAACGCGCCCGCACCGTTTGATGCAGCCCCTTTACCGTCAGCGGGATGGACGGTGGAGGCGAAACCCACTCTAATTAGCTTAGTGGCGAACTGACTGCTTCTGCGAGAGTCGAAGCGGATATCTTTTTGCCTTCCCCTGCTTTCGAAAGGACGCCCATGTCGCTTTTCAAAATTGCCTCCGTGGCCGCCATCGCCCTGACTCTGGGTGCCTGCGCCAGCCTGTTCCAGCCCAATTACCGCACACCGCTGGAGACCACCCGCGATGCGTCGGAACAGCTGAAACCCGGCTGCTCCAACCCTGACTGCCCACTGGTGAATATCGACACTCTGCGCTTCCCGGCAGAACCGGCACTGGACGGGATCATCGAAAAACGTCTGTTGCAAATGACCCGCACCGAGAAAAACGCGCCGGTGGCGCCGACCCTGGCAGCCTATCGCGAGCAGTTCCTGGCCAATGCCGGCCCGCGCAACAGCAGCTACCTGCAAGCGAAAGTACGTGAGCAGCATGACGGCTTGGTGATCATCGAGTTGTCGAGCTACCTCGACACCGGCGGCGCACATGGCACCCCGGGGCGCGGTTTCATCAACTATTCGCGCCAGCAGCACAAGGTGCTGAACCTGTCGGACATGCTGCTGCCGGGTCAGGAAGACGCGTTCTGGAAGGCTGCGCAAGTAGCGCACAACAGCTGGTTGATCAGCACCAAGCTCGATCAGGAAGCGGAGTTCGTCAAGAACTGGCCGTTCGTGAAAACCCAGAACGTGGCGCTGACCTATGGCGGCGTGATCCTCAAGTACGACGTGACCACCATCGCGCCTTACGCGCTGGGCCACGTCGAACTGAAGATTCCTTATCCGCGTCTGAACGGCATCCTTAAGCCCGAGCTGTTTCCCGGCCGTAACTGAAGGCCCGGCCCAGCACGAACTGCAACAGCCCTGCCAGCACCAGCGCCGGCAGGGTTGCGCCGACATCCGGATACAGATTCGCCAGCAAGTGGTAGGTGCTCACGCCACCCAGCCACGCCAACAGCGCTGGCCAGCGCAATGCGGCTGACGCGACCTGAGCACTGCGCTTGCGCAGAATGAAGTGATCCACCAGCACCACGCCAAACAGCGGCGCAAACACCGAACCGATCAGCAGCAGAAAATTCTGGTACTGCGCCAATGGCGCCAGCAAGGCGATCAGCGTGCAGATCACGCCGATGGCCAAGGCCAGATGCTCGACTTTCAAGCGCAACAGAATCCCGCTGGACACCGCTGCCGAGTGAATGTCGGCGAAGGCGTTTTCCGACTCATCGAGCAGAATCAGCAGCAGCGGAATGCCCAGCCCGGCACCCGCCAGGGCCAACAGCAGCGCGTTGACTTCACCGCTCGGTGCGAACGCCAAGGTGTAGGCAACGCCGAGGCTCATCAGCCAGAAATTGCCGATAAAGAAGCCGATCGCGGTGCCACCGAAAACGTTCTTCGCGCGCTTGCCGAAACGCGAGTAATCGGCGATCAGCGGCAGCCACGACAGCGGCATCGCGATAGCAATGTCGAAGCCCACGGCGAACGGCAGCGAGCCGTCACCGGCCTGCGCCCATAGCGCCGCCAGATCAGCCTTGGCGAACAGGTTCCAGGTCAGCCAGATGCACGCGCCGAGCAGCAGCCAGATCCCCCACTTGCGCAGGATCTGCCGGACGAATGTCAGCGGCCCGCTGACTGCAAGCAAGGTCGCCAGCGTGCCGAAAAACAAGGTCCACAGCAGCGGGTAAGCCCACAGCGAGTGCTCGCCGAAAGCGCGGGTGCCCAGCAGGCTGGCGGCGTCGCGCATAACGATGATTTCAAAGGAGCCCCAACCGATCAGTTGCAGCAGATTGAGCAGCGCCGGCAGGCTCGCGCCTTTGCGGCCGAGGCTGAGTTTCAGCGCGGCCATCGACGACAGGCCGGTGTCGCTGCCGATCACGCCGACGGCGGCCAGCAGCAAAACGCCGACCAGCGTGCCGAGGAAAATCGCCAGTAACGAACCGGACAGGCCCAGACCTGGCGCCAGTAGCGCACCGGTCTGCAAGACCATCAGGCCGATGCCGAGGGAAAACCACAGGGAAAACAGATCGCGGCCGCCGAATACACGCTTGTCGGCGGGCACGGCGAGATCGGGGGAATAAGTGCTGGGTTGAATGCTCAAGGGTGTTATCTCAGAGGGACATTTGTTGTTTTTTTGATCGCCATCGCGGGCAAGCCCGCTCCCACAGAATCCTCGCTGAACACAAATCTTGTGGGCAACGCAAAACACTGTGGGAGCGGGCTTGCCCGCGATGACGGCGGCGCGAGCGCCGCCGGACTCAGGTCAGATCAAACCTTCTTGTACAGCTGACTGCCTTCCTTCTTGAACCGCTCGGCCTGTTCCGCCAGGCCCTGGGCGACGTCCACGTCGACCGCGTCGATCCGCTGGTTGGCCGCGTATTCGCGGACTTCCTGGGTGATCTTCATCGAGCAGAATTTCGGCCCGCACATCGAACAGAAGTGCGCGACCTTCGCCGAGTCCTTCGGCAGTGTTTCATCGTGATACGAACGGGCGGTGTCCGGGTCCAGACCGAGGTTGAACTGGTCTTCCCAACGGAATTCGAACCGCGCCTTGCTCAAGGCGTTGTCGCGAATCTGCGCGCCCGGGTGGCCCTTCGCAAGGTCGGCGGCGTGAGCGGCGATCTTGTAGGTGATGATCCCGGTCTTCACGTCATCCTTGTTCGGCAGGCCCAAGTGCTCTTTCGGCGTCACGTAGCAGAGCATCGCGCAACCGAACCAGCCGATCATCGCCGCACCGATACCCGAGGTGATGTGGTCGTAACCCGGCGCGATGTCGGTGGTCAGCGGGCCGAGGGTGTAGAACGGCGCCTCGTCGCAGCACTCGAGCTGCTTGTCCATGTTCTCTTTGATCAACTGCATCGGCACGTGGCCCGGGCCTTCGATCATGCACTGCACGTCGTGTTTCCAGGCGATCTTGGTCAGCTCGCCGAGGGTTTCCAGTTCGCCGAATTGCGCTTCATCGTTGGCGTCGGCAATCGAGCCCGGACGCAAGCCATCGCCCAGCGAGAAGCTGACGTCGTAGGCCTTCATGATTTCGCAGATTTCGTCGAAGTGGGTGTAGAGGAAGTTTTCTTTGTGATGCGCCAGGCACCACTTGGCCATGATCGAACCGCCACGGGACACGATGCCGGTCACGCGTTTGGCGGTCAGCGGCACATAGCGCAGCAGTACGCCGGCGTGAATGGTGAAGTAGTCGACGCCCTGCTCCGCCTGTTCGATCAGCGTGTCGCGGAACAGCTCCCAGGTCAGGTCTTCAGCCACGCCGTTGACCTTCTCCAGCGCCTGATAGATCGGTACGGTGCCGATCGGCACTGGCGAGTTGCGGATGATCCACTCGCGGGTTTCGTGGATGTGTTTGCCGGTGGACAAGTCCATCACGGTGTCCGAACCCCAGCGAATGCCCCAGGTCAGTTTCGCCACTTCTTCTTCGATGGACGAACCCAGGGCGCTGTTGCCGATGTTGCCGTTGATCTTCACCAGGAAGTTACGGCCGATGATCATCGGTTCCAGTTCGACGTGGTTGATGTTGGCCGGAATGATTGCACGGCCACGGGCGATTTCTTCGCGGACGAATTCGGCGGTGATTTCTTTCGGGATGCTGGCGCCGAAGCTGTGGCCGGCGTGTTGCTGCTGCAACAGACCTGCGGCGCGGGCTTCTTGCAGCTTCATGTTTTCGCGGATGGCGACGTATTCCATCTCGGCGGTGATGATGCCTTTACGTGCGTAGTGCATCTGGCTGACGTTGGCCCCGGCCTTGGCGCGGCGCGGGTTGTTGACGTGAGCGAAGCGCAGTTTGGTCAGCTCTGGGTCGGCGAGGCGTTCCTGGCCGAAGTTCGAGCTCAGACCTGGCAGACGCTCGGTGTCGCCACGGTCGTCGATCCATGCCGAACGCACATCGCCGAGACCTTTACGCACATCGATCACCACGTTCGGATCGGTGTACGGGCCGGAGGTGTCGTAGACGGTGACTGGCGCGTTGATTTCGCCACCGAAGTCGGTCGGGGTCACATCGAGGGTGATTTCGCGCATTGGCACGCGGATGTCCGGACGGGAGCCCTGAACGTAGATTTTTTGCGAACGGGTGAACGGCTTGACCGATTGCTCGTCGACCTTGGCCGAGTCACTCAGGTTGATCGCGTTTTTAGATTTTGTAGTCATCACGGGCTCTCCAGACAGCATCCAGGCAGTGGATTGTCGGAGCAGAACCTGAAAGGCACGGACGCACCAGGACCGGTGCTGTGCATCGTCGTCGAGCGTTCGATTGTCGAACAATTTCCCGGACGAAGCACAAGAGGACTCGCCGGGTGACGAGAAATCTTGTTCCCTACGCAGGCGCTAACCTGATCAGGTTCAACGGGATCCGAAATTATTCGATCTCAGCCTCATAGCAAGGCACCCCGACAAGAACCCGGCCAGTCTAGACACAACCGGCAAAGAACGCCAACACCGCAGCAAACACCATGATGAATGGCGCAATTGGCGGGACTTGCAGGATTGTTGCCGCACGATTGCGCAACTACACTCGCTGTGCCCTGCGCGCCTTGACGCTACCGGGGCCGCGCCGTAGCCTTGGCGCTCACATTATTTTCGTAATATTTCTTGCTAGGGATCGCCTCATGCTGCGCAAACTTTCACTGGCTCTTGCCGTGTCTTGTGCGTCCAACGCAATGGCCTGGGCAGCAGAAGCGCCCTTGTCGAGCAAAACCGATCTGGTCAGCGTCTATCAGGAAGCGGTCGACAACAACGCCGATCTGGCCGCTGCCCGCGCCCAGTACGGCGCACAGAAGGAAGTGGTGCCGCAGGCCCGCGCCGGATTGCTGCCGAATCTTTCCGGCGGCGCTGAAGTTGCCGACGTACGCACCTCGATCGACCAGCCTTCGGCCATTGCCAACCGCAGCGCGCATTCCTATCAGGCGACGCTCGCCCAACCGCTGTTCCGCGCCGATCGCTGGTTCCAGTATCAGGCGGCCAAGGACGTCAACGAGCAGGCCGCGCTGCAACTGTCGGCCACCGAACAGAACCTGATCCTGCAATCGGCCGAAAGCTATTTCAACGTGCTGCGCAGTCAGGACAATCTGGCCTCGACCAAGGCCGAAGAAGCGGCGTTCAAGCGCCAGCTCGATCAGTCCAACGAGCGCTTCGATGTCGGCCTGTCGGACAAGACCGATGTGCTGCAATCGCAAGCCAGTTACGACACCGCGCGGGCCAACCGGATCGTCGCCCAGCGTCAGGTCGATGATGCGTTCGAAGCACTGATCACCCTGACCAACCGTCAGTACAACTCGATTCAGGGCATCGTCCACACGCTGCCGATCCTGCCGCCGGCGCCGAACGACGCCAAGGCGTGGGTCGATACGGCGGCGAAACAGAACCTCAATCTGCTCGCCAGCAACTTCGCCGTCAGCTCGGCCGAACAGACCCTGAAGCAGCGCAAGGCCGGCCACCTGCCGACCCTCGACGCCGTGGCCAAATACGAAAAAGGCGACAACGACGCCCTCGGTTTCGCCAACCCGAATGCTTTTGGCACGCCATACCGTGGCAACGTCGAACAGAGCACGCTGGGCCTGCAACTGAACATCCCGATCTACAGCGGCGGGTTGACCAGTTCGCAAGTGCGCCAGTCGTATGAACAACTGAATCAGAGCGAACAGCAGCGCGAATCCCTGCGTCGGCAGATCGTCGAAAACACCCGCAATCTGCATCGCGCGGTCAACACCGACGTTGAGCAGGTGCAGGCACGCCGTCAGTCGATCATCTCCAACCAGAGCGCGGTGGAAGCCACGGAAATCGGTTATCAGGTCGGTACGCGCAACATCGTCGACGTGCTCGATGCCCAGCGTCAGCTGTACACCTCGGTGCGCAACTACAACAACACCCGCTACGACTACATCCTCGACAACCTGCGCTTGAAGCAGGCGGCGGGGACGTTGAACCCGGGGGACTTGCAGGATCTGACGCGGTATCTGAAGGCCGACTACAACCCGGACAAGGACTTCCTGCCACCGGATCTGGCCAAGGCTGCCGAGGCGCAGCTCAAGGCACGGCCTTAAACAATCTGGATAAATCCCTTGTGGCGAGGGGATTTAGCGAAACGTCGCACCGCCCCGATGGGCTGCGAAGCAGCCCTAAAACATTCATCGCGGTCATTCAGTCATATCTAGGAAACAGGGTTTACGACTGCTGAGCAGCCGATCGGGGATAAATCCCCTCGCCACAATAAGTGTTCCACGCGACTATTTGATCAACCTGCCTAAGCCATCCAGCAAACGCTGCAACGCGCCCTGGTTGCGACGCATCACCGCCAGCCCGGCTTCGGCCATGCGCTGCGCATCACGCGGCAGTTCGAACAGGCGCTGCACTTCCACCGCCAGCCCTTCGGCATCATCCACCTCGGCCAACGCGCCAGCCTCACGCAATTGCGCGGCGATATCGAGGAAGTTGAACAGGTGCGGGCCACTCAACACCGGTTTCGCCAGCGCGGCGGGCTCCAGCAGGTTGTGCCCACCATTCGCCACCAGGCTGCCGCCGACAAACGCGCTGTCCGCCAGTGCATAGAGAAACAGCAACTCGCCCATGGTGTCGCCGAGCAGTACCGACGTCTGCGCATTGACACTGACGCCGGTCGAGCGACGCACCGTGGCAAAGCCTTCGCGCTGGCACAGTTCGAACACCGAGTTGAAACGCTCCGGATGACGCGGCACCAGGATCAGCAGCGCATTCGGATAGTTGGCGAGCAAACGACGGTGCGCGTCCAGCACCACTTCATCCTCGCCTTCGTGAGTGCTGGCGGCGATCCACACCGGACGCTCCAGCGCCAGCCATTGGCCGCGCAACTCAGCGGCTCGTTGCAGCAGTTGCGGGTCGATGGTCAGGTCGAACTTGATCGAGCCGGTGACCTCGACCGTCTCCGGGCGCGCACCGAGATCACGGAAGCGCTGCGCCTCAGTGGCGGTCTGCACGGCGAAAAAGCTCATCTCGGCGAGCATCGGCGCGGTCAGTTTGCTGAAGCGCGCATAACCGCGAGCCGAGCGCTCGGACAGGCGTCCGTTGGCCAGCGCCACGGGAATCCCGCGTTTGGCGCATTGGTGAATGTGGTTGGGCCACAATTCGGTTTCCATGATCACCGCGAGCTTCGGTTGCGCTCGATCGAGAAACCGCGCCGCCGCGCACGGTAAGTCGTATGGCAGGTAACAATGCTGAATGCGTGGCTCGTTGGCGAACAGCGCCTGAATCCGCTCGGAACCGGTCGGGGTCATGCAGGTCACGGTAATCGGCAGCTGTGGATAACGTTGCAGTAGCGCGTGGATCATCGGCGCGGCAGCGATACTTTCACCCACGGACACCGCGTGCACCCAGATGCCGCCGGGTTGCAGCGTCGGCATCCCGTAGGAGAAACGCTCGCCAATCCGCTTGGCATACGCCGGTGCCTTGCGCGAGCGCAGCCACAGCCGAATCGCCACCAATGGCAGCCCCAGGTAAAACAGCGCGGTGTAGAGAGTTCTATTCATGGCGGCGGAGTTTATCGACTTTTGCCGTCGATCGCCTGCAAGTGCACGGCAAAACGTTCAGCCAGCCAGCACGCGGCCGGACCAAGTGGCTCGTCGCGTCGCCAGACCAACTCGACCACCAGCGCCGGCGGGGTCCATTCGCTGTCGAGTTCGACCATCAATCCCTGATACGCCGAGTACTGCACCACATGGCGCGGCAACCAGGCCCAGCCAAGATCGCGCACCAGCCATTCGGCCATCACGTAAAAACTGTCGGCACGCCATACCTGCGGGCTGGCCGGTTCGTTGCCGGGATAGACACTGGTTTGCGTCGACATCAACAACTGCCGGTGTTGCGCCAGTTGCTGGCAAGTGACCCAGGATTGCGTCGCCAACGGATGATTGATGCCGCAGACCGTGACCATTTCCACACTGCCAAGCACCCGCCGCTCCAGCGCTTCGGGGATCTCGTCGTGATAGAACAACAGCCCGAGATCGGCGCGGCGCTCCACCAGTTTGCGGGCGACCTCGCCTTGGGCGGCGCTGGTCAATTGCACTTCCAGGCTGGGAAATTGCTCGGCCAGCGCACCAAAACTTTCCACCAGCGCCTGATAGGGCATCGCCTCATCCTGTGCCACGCGCAACTGCGCTTCCTGCCCGCGCATCATCGCCATGGCACGGCCGTTGAGGCGTTCGCATTGACGCAAGACTTCGCGGGCCTCTTCCAGCAACGCCTCTCCCGCTTCGGTGAGGCACGGCTGGCGACCGCTGCTACGCTCGAAGAGACTGACGCCCAGATCATCTTCGAGCAGGGCGATGGCGCTGCTGATCGCCGACTGCGCCTTGCGCTGCTTGCGCGCCACGGCGGAGAACGAGCGCTGTTCGGCGACATCGATGAAAACGCGTAGCTGATCGAGATTCCACTGCATGTTGCGTCACCAACCCATCTTTTAAACAGATAGGTAATGACTTTACCGCATCTGGTGAATCTCTAGAATGCCGCCTCAGCAAGCAACGTTTCCTATGAGGGTTTACACATGAACGCCTACGTCTATCTGGCCATTGCCATCTGCGCCGAAGTGATAGCCACCGTTTCGATGAAAGCGGTCAAGGGCATCAGTACGCCGCTGCCGCTGATTCTGGTGATCGTCGGCTACGGCATCGCCTTCTGGATGCTGACGCTGGTGGTGCGTACCGTGCCGGTGGGCGTGGCCTACGCGGTATGGGCCGGCATGGGCATCGTCATGGTCAGCGTGGCGGCGCTGTTTATCTATGGGCAGAAACTGGATATCCCGGCGATGCTCGGGATGGCGCTGATCGTGCTCGGCGTGGTCGTCATCCAGCTGTTCTCGAAAACCGCCGGCCATTAATCCCTCTCAAGCACATTCCAAAACCTGTGGCGAGGGAGCTTGCTCCCGCTCGGCTGCGTAGCAGTCGTAAAATCGCACACCACCGAGTGTCAGCAATAACTCGGTCTCAGGTTTTGGGCTCGCTTCGCGACCCAGCGGGAGCAAGCTCCCTCGCCACAGGGGATTTGTCAGGCCAGAGGTTTTGCATTCGGCCTGTTGATCATCGACAAATCCGCCCCTTTCCCGAGTCTGTATACTGCGCCCTCGTCTTGAACACTGAGGTCGCTGCATGCCATCCGTTATTTCCACCGACGTTCTGATTGTCGGCGCTGGTGTCGCCGGCCTCTGGCTGAACGCGCGCCTGCGCCGTCAGGGTTTTTCGACCGTGCTGGTGGAAAGCGCCAGCCTCGGCGGCGGGCAGAGTGTGAAATCCCAAGGCATCATCCACGGTGGCGCCAAGTACGCGCTGCACGGCGCGCTGACCGGCGCCTCTGAAGCCATCGCCGACATGCCACGCCGCTGGCGTGAAGCGCTGGCCGGCGACGGTGAACTGGACCTGTCCGGCGTACGCCTGCTCTCCGAAGCTCACTACCTGTGGTCGCCGGGCACTCTGGCCGGCAACCTCACCAGTTTCTTCGCCAGCAAAGCCGTGCGTGGCCGTGTCGATCAGGTCAAGGGCGATCAATTGCCGCCGGCACTGCAGGACAAACGTTTCAAGGGCAAGGTCTATCGCCTCGCCGAACTGGTGGTCGATGTGCCGAGCCTGATTCAACGCCTGGCCGATCTGGCCGGCGACGGCTTGCTGGCCGGGCAAACCATCGAGCCGTTGCTGGAAGCGGGTGTGCTGGTCGGCTTGAAAGTCGACGGTCGCGAGATCCGTGCGCAGCGCATCGTCCTCAGCGCCGGCGCCGGCACCGCTGATCTGCTCACCGCTCTGGGCCTGAGCCATCCGGCCATGCAACGCCGACCACTGCACATGATCATCGCCAAAGGCCCGGGCCTGAAACCGCTGTACGCACACTGCCTGGGCGGCGGCACCAAGCCGCGTATCACCGTGACCACGCACCCGGCGGCGGATGGCCAATGGGTCTGGTACATGGGCGGCGACATCGCCGAGAGCGAAGGTGTAAACCGCGAGCCCGCCGAACAGATCGCCACCGCGCAGAAAGAAATCGCGCAGTTGCTGCCGTGGATCGACCTCAGCACCACGCAATGGGCGACCTTGCGCGTCGACCGTGCCGAGCCGCTGCAAACCGGCCTGACGCGCCCGGACAATGCCTTCCTCGCTGAAGAGGGACGCTTGCTGGTCGGCTGGCCGACCAAACTGGCGCTGGCTCCGGATTTTGCTGATCGGGTGATCGCCTCTCTGCAGCGCGACGGCATCCAGCCGCAAGCCGCCGAACCTTTGCCGCCCCTGGCAAAACCACCGCTGGGCGTGCCAGCCTGGGAGCAACTGCTGCCATGAGTATCGCTACCCTGCATGACTTGCATCGCCCGCTGGGCAGCACCGGCCTGACGGTTTCGCCACTGGGCCTGGGCACGGTCAAACTCGGCCGTGATCAAGGGGTGAAATACCCCAACGGTTTTCAGATCCCCGACGATGAGGCGGCGCGCATGCTGCTGCGGCAAGCGCAGGGTCTGGGCATCAACCTGATCGACACCGCGCCGGCTTATGGCCGCAGCGAAGAACGCCTCGGCCCGCTACTGCGGGGCCAGCGACAGGACTGGGTGATTGTCAGCAAGGTCGGCGAAGAGTTTGCCAACGGCGAGTCACGCCACGACTTCAGCGCGGCCCACACGCGCCTGTCGGTGGAGCGCAGCCTGCAACGTCTTGAAACCGATTTTATCGATCTGGTGCTGGTGCACTCCGACGGCAATGACATGGCGATCCTTGAGCACGAAGAGGTGTACGCCACACTCGCGGCGCTCAAGGCCGAGGGCAAGATTCGCGGCTTCGGTTTCTCCGGCAAAACCGTCGAAGGTGGCCTGAAGGCACTGGAGCAGGGCGACTGCGCGATGGTCACCTACAATCTGAACGAACAGAGCGAGAAGGCAGTCATTGACTATGCTGCTGCCCATGGCAAAGCCATTCTGGTGAAAAAGGCCCTGGCCAGCGGTCACGTTTGCCTGAGCCCAGGTGTGGACCCGGTGCGTGCCAGCTTCGAATTGCTGTTTGCCCAGCCCGGCGTAGCCAGTGCTATTGTCGGGACGATCAATCCGCTGCACCTCGCCCATAACGTTGCGACCGTTGCCCAGGTCCTTCGTGGTCACTGACGCCGCCCCGCGGCCTTAAGCAGGAGCCGATATGCCGCGCACGCTCATCAGGAAGAACCCGAGCAACTTCAAGACCCTGCCGCTGTTCGTCGAAGCCACCCCCGAAGGCCTGACCTATCAGAGCGTCGGCATGCCGCTGAACTTCGCGCAGACCTTGCAGCGACGCAAACCGGTGAGCGTGGCGGATGCCGAGCGCTTTTCGCTGGAGCTGGCGAATCTCGGAGTCTCGGTGCGCCTGACCCTGCATTGGCAGAATCGCGATTATTGGGTGCTGGTACGCCAGCGCCGGCAGGATCGCGGCGACGTGGTGCTGAAACTGATTTCCGGTTACGTACCGGCCCACGAACTGAATATTCCACTGCACACGGCCATCCAGGAAATTGCCGAAGAGTGTTTGCTGGAAACCCCGGAAGGCTGGCTCGGCGGACGTTTCAACGACACGTGGCTGCCGGCGCCCTACTCCTCCGCGCTGCATTACCGCGAGGCCTTGCCGTTTCGGCTGACGCCGTTGTCCGGCTCGGCGCGCCCGATTCGTTGCGCCAACCTGCAATTGCTGGAACGGCCGCGCGCCTATGTGCATTTGCCGACCGCGTCGCTGCAATTGATCTATGACTTGCGTCTGGACGTGCCCAAGGAAGCCAAATCTCTGAGCCTGTTCCATGTCGATGAGCGCCTGGAAGGTGATCAACTGGTGGCACGGCTCGACCGCAAGCGCCCCGACCTCTATCTGATGCCGCTCAAGGACGGTGCACCACTGGCCGAACTCTATACCCTCAAGCGCGACAAACTCCTGCCGGCCGGCACCCGCGGACTTTACCTCGCAGAGAGCTTCGCAACTCAAGAGGGCTGGGTCGTACGCGATGAACGAATTCGCTGGAAGGACTGGGTCGTGCAGCAAGGCCTGCAACCCGCAAAGCCCCCTCGCACAGGCCTCAAGCAACTGAGTCTGAAGGCGCTGCGTCTGGTTGGCATCGGCAAGAAACGCGCGAGCAAATAGCCGGTTAGCGCTTGCTATCGATCCATGTACGCAAGGTCGCGAAGAAATGGAAGTAGCGGTTTTCGCGCTTGCCCATGCCACGCTTGGGCGAGAACGACTCTTCGGCAAATGCGCCGGTAATGCGTACCCGTGATGCTTGGGTTTTCAATGTGCAAACCTTGGCATCAACCCGCTGCAATGCGTACTTGAGCAAACGCTCGGAGTGCAGCTTTCGCCCCGTCGCCTTGCAGAATTCGAAGATGCGCTCGATCCGCTTGCCGTAGGCGACGTAAGTGTCGCGCCCACAAATGGCAAAGCGGTCATTCAACCCGCCCCACCACTGCCAGTCAGGAATGTAGGCATTGTGCCGCCGGGCCTCTGGATGATTGAACACATAAGCAGGCAGCGGGTTGTGGAAGAAATTGTCCGGTCGCACGAACACCACGTAATCCGGATCGAAGGCCTCGATCATCGTGGTCACGGTGTGCAGCGAGTTGAGCTGATAGATCAGGTTGCGCAGCGACGCGAAGTCATCGGCCCACGTGTCGCCTTGTGCCTTGACCTGCTCGAAATCCCAGCGCTCCAGCACGCCTTCGGTTGAAGTCAGCGTCCCGGTCATCGATTCGAACGGCTGATAGTTGTCTGCCGCCAGCTCGCCTTTTTCGCCGGAGCGCGAGTTCTGCACTTCATCGATTTTGTACAGGTGATAAAAACACTTTACGTCGCTGCCCGCAGGCAACTGCGCCAGGACGTTCTGCTCGATGGAGGGGAAGCAAATCGGCGAGTTTCTCGGAATCCCGAAAAAGGCCACGGCAATTTTCAACACTCAACAGCACCTTTTGAAAGTAGTTCGGGCCGGCCGGCGACAGGCTATCGCTTATTTCTGGCGGAACAGCTTTTGCCACCAGCGACGGGGTTGCAGGGGCACTACGATGACGTCCGACTTCTGCAGCCAGTCGCGCTCGTAATCCCAGGCGTGACCACCCCACAGCTTGCCGGCTTCGTTGGAAAAACCCAGAGTCATCAGTTGATAGGTGTAACCGGGTTGACCGCGCAACCAGTCGAGCAACACCAGCGTGTTGAAACCGGTTGTGGGGCCAACGTAACGCTTGCCTCCCGGCCGGTCGACCGGATAGTTCCACAGTGGCGGCAACGGGATGCGATCCCAGTACATCGCCACCCGCGGTAACGGGCACATCGGTGCCGCGCAACCGACCAACAGGGTGAAACACCGTTCACTCGCCTGATTGATCAGTCGTTGTACGTCCGGCCCGTAAGGCAAGCCGAAAAAGTAATGGTCCGGGGCGTTATAGCCGTGCACAAAGACATTGGCGCTTTGCGCGTTGAGCAGCGCTGCCTTGATGCAGGTATTGAAGCTGACGACGACGTCATCGACGCCAATGTTCAGCGCCTGAACGTCCGCTGCCGTGATGGCCGGGTTGTTGGCAATCAGGATGACCCGCGCTGCGCGACTCAGGCACTCGCGCAACGCCTCGGGCAAAGCGCCCAACACCGACTGGTCACCACCGGGCAGCGCATCCAGCGCCATGTGTTCGTCCATCATTCAGACCGGCACCTTCATCCCGTGACGCAGCTTCACCCAGAACCGCGTAAATGCCGACGGCGGCTGCCATGGGCGCATCTCGCGCTGGATTTCAGCCGCGAGGGACTGGCCAACCCGCGCGAAGGAATAACGGCTCTGTGCAAAGGCCTGACCATTGCTGGCGATGCGATCCGCCAGCTCAGGGTTGCCTTGCAACAGTTTGATCTTTTCCACCGCTTCGTCTTCGCTGCGGTAGAACACGGTGTTGTGCATGTCTTCGAAACCGAGCAACTGGTCTTCTTCGCCCTGGCTCCAGGCCAGCAGCACACAACCGCAGGCCATGGCTTCGAAATTCTTGATCATGAACTCGTTCATGCCGATATCGGCGCTGACAAAGATCCTGATGCGATTGAGCGTTTCGAGATACTCCGAGCCCGACTTCGTGCGCGTCACCAGCATCCCGGTTCGCTTCGACAGCGATTCGAGCAGTGCTTTGCGTTCGGCATATTCGGTGCTTTTCAGGCTGCCGAGAAAACCGACGGGAATGTCCCGCTCAGTGCCGATGTTGCGCAGCATCTGCTCGTCGTAACCCTTGGAGACGAACACTGTATCAATGCCTTCAGCGAGCATTTTGCGCGCGACCACCGCGCCGGATACCAGTGCGCGGCAGCTCGGCAGACGGCTGTAGAGCCGCGAATACACGCCCCGATACTTACTGGCAGGCATGTAGTTCTGGTAGGCGTCGTGTTCGAGAAAGATCAGCCCGGGAATGCACTTGAGCACCCGCAGTTGCGGGGCCAGGCGCTTGACCCGGGAGAAGATCACCACGCGGTCGAACATCTGGTAATCGACCGAGGCCAGAAACGGCCCGAGGTTCATCTGTTGCTGTTTGCTCAGACGGTAGATGACACATTCATCACAGTTCTGCTGCACGATGTCGTAGAGCCGGTCAAGAATGACCCGCTGCTCGTCCATCACCAGGAGCATGACTTTCATAAGTTAATTGACCACGCGACATAGGCAGGCAAGCGCATCGGATTCAAACCTGCCAACATCAACGGAAACGGTTAGATCCCCAAGGCAAAATCCGTTCACACGCAGTACACAACGGTAAAGATTCATCTGCTCAACGACTGCGGATTTTTTCGACAATCGCTGTTGTCGAGCTGTTTTCCACCAGTCCCAGCACTTTCACGGTGCCGCCATAAGCCGACACGATATCGGCACCCACCACTTGGTCGATCCCGTAATCGCCGCCCTTGACCAACACGTCCGGCTTGACCTCACGCAGCAGGTTTTCCGGTGTGCCTTCAGGGAAGCTGATGACCCAGTCCACAGCCCCGAGCCCGGCCAGAACCGCCATACGCCGGTCAACACTGTTGATCGGGCGCCCCGGCCCTTTCAGTCGGCTGACGGACGCATCGTCGTTGACCGCGACGATCAGACGATCGCCCTGGGCTCGCGCCTGCTCCAGATAAGTCACGTGGCCGGCATGCAGGATGTCGAAACAGCCATTGGTGAAGACGATCTTCTCGTTGTGCGCGCGGGCATCGGCTACCGCCAGCAGCAACTGCTCGAGGCCCAGCACACCGCGCTCGGAGCCTTCTTCGCGCTGAATGGCGCGACGCAGTTCCGGGGCGCTGATGGCAGCGGTACCAAGCTTGCCGACGACGATGCCGGCGGCCAGATTGGCCAGTGCCACAGCGTGCGGAAGCTCTTCGCCGGCGGCAATGGCAGCGGCCAGGGTCGAAATCACGGTGTCACCGGCGCCGGTGACATCGAACACTTCACGGGCACGGGCCGGCAGGTGCAGTGCCGGATGATCCGGACGCAGCAGGGTCATACCGTGTTCGCCTCGAGTGACCAGCAGCGCACCGAGTTCGAGATCGTGCATCAGGGTTGCGCCCTTGCTCACCAGTTCGTGCTCATCGGCGCAACCGCCGACGATGGCTTCGAACTCACTGAGGTTCGGGGTGATCAGGCTGGCGCCACGGTAGATCGAGAAATCCTTGCCTTTCGGATCGGCCAGCACCGGAATGTTTTTTGCCCGGGCCGCCTGGATCAGCGCCTGATGGTTTTTCAGCGCGCCTTTGCCGTAGTCGGACAACACCAGGACCTTGATGCCTTCGAGCAGGTCGTCGACCTGCGAGCCAAGGGCCAGGGCGTCAGTGGCAAACGGTTCTTCAAAGTCGATACGCAGCAGTTGCTGGTGCCGGCTCATGACCCGCAGCTTGACGATGGTTGGCTGGTGCGCGATGCGCTGGAACAGGGCCCGAACGCCCGCGCCTTTGAGACTGTTGCTCAGGCTGTCGGCGGCTTCGTCGTCACCGGTCACACCGACCAGGGACGCCGGCGCACCCAGCGCGGCAATGTTCAAGGCAACGTTCGCGGCGCCGCCCGGACGGTCTTCGATTTGCTCGACCTTAACGACCGGCACCGGTGCCTCAGGGGAAATCCGTGAGGTTCCGCCATGCCAGTAGCGGTCGAGCATGACATCGCCGACTACCAAGACCGGGGCTTGATCGAAACGCGGCATGGACAACTTCATGGA
Source organism: Pseudomonas sp. NPDC087817 (assembly GCF_044742875.1). Taxonomy (NCBI): domain Bacteria; kingdom Pseudomonadati; phylum Pseudomonadota; class Gammaproteobacteria; order Pseudomonadales; family Pseudomonadaceae; genus Pseudomonas; species Pseudomonas sp. NPDC087817. The sequence goes on along the minus strand of NZ_JBIUVJ010000042.1, from coordinate 20,944 downwards.
GCAACCCACATACAAAATGAACAGGGGCGCGATATTAACACAGGGTAAAGCGCCGTCCGCCTCAATCTGAAAGGTCGCGCACCCAGAACAATTCGTGGCGCCGGACCGCCTTGCGGAAAAATTCGTTACTGCCCGTGACAGGCCAGCGGCGCCCCGCCAGTCCGTGCTGGATCCAGCGACGCAATTGCCGCTTGAACACTTGCCCACCCTGCAAATCATGCTCCATGGCCAGTGCCATGGCCTTGTCCAGTTGCACGTCGGCTGACAGCAGCGGGCTCCACAAGCGATCGGCTGGCAATGCCTCGATGGCCGGCGGCAGTGCGATACCGGCACCTGCCGGCCCCATCGGCCAACGGTCGTTGTCATGCAGATGATTGGCGTACATCAGCAGGGTCGTCGGCTTCCAGTTGCTGCGGCCAACGGCCTCAAGCAGCGCCTGAGTGGCGGCGACGTGGTCACTGTGCGGGTCCAGTTCGGGATGCGGTGTCACCAGCACTTGCGGACGATAGTGCTCCAGCAGGGCTACCAGGTCGCCGACCAGATTCTGCCAGGTCGGTTGCCCGTCAAGGTCACCGGGCAAGATCAGCGGGTTGTGTCGGCGCACGCTGCGCACATCGTTTTCCTGCGACTCGCGAGAGCCAAACGCCTTGCCTGGCTCGGCGGCCATTGCAGGCAATTGCAGACAGTAGTAACCCAGTTGCACGCAACGTTCTGCGGGCACACCGCCCCACAGCGGAATCACCAGACTGTCCCAGCTGCGCAAGCGGCCTTTCAAGCGTGCGGCAGCGGCTTGATCAAGGCCCAGTCGCTGGAAGTCTTCAGCCTCGATCTCGCCTTGGGTAAGGGTGACGATGCTGACGTCTTCGCTGCGACTGTAAAGGCCGAATGCCGCAAGCTCGGCATCATCGGCATGCGGCGCGATGACCATGACGCGCTGGCGAGCGTAGTCAGGGTTGGCCATGACCCACAGCGCGCCCGTGGCACCCGGCGTGCAATGGTGGCCGCGCAGCGACAGCGAACCCTGGCCCAGCGCCGTCGCTTGTCCGGAAAGGTTGAGAAAACGCCGCCCTTTGACCCCACGTTCAAAATCCTGGCGATCATTGCCGACCTGAACATACGGATCGAGCCAGCGCCCCAGCCAACCGGCCTTCACTTCAAGCTCGAGAATCAGCGTTTCACCCGGGGCCAATGGCTCGCTCAGGCGCACCACACCGCCATCCAGGCTGACGGCCTGACGTGCTGTATTCGCGGGAAACCGGTATTGATAATCGTCGCTGGGGCGGTAAAACAAGTGATCGGCAAACCACGCTTCGTGGGCAACCCAGGCAAGCACCAGCAACAGCGGCACCAGCCACCAGGCGATCAATACACCGATCAGCAACAGCGCTACCAGAAAGGCGACGAGGAACAGACGCTTGCTGCGTCGATGGGCCTTGAGAAGCTGTTGCTTGCGAGCGCTCATGGGTTCAGACCTTGTAGACCGGCACCGTGTGGCACCAGCGATCCTTGTACTCACGGTCGGCACGACCGAATGAATAACGCAGCGGCTTGCCCAGTGCTTGCGCATCAGCCCAGGCCTGCTGGGTGTTGACGAAGCTCAGTACGCTGCCGGGGCTGAATTCGCGACTCTGCGGGTCGACGCCACCGTTGATGTACTCCAGCGACACCCATTGCGGCGCCTCGACACGGTACAGAACCTGAATCGCCACCGGCGCCGATTCAAGCATGGCCACCGAACCGGTCATGAATTCGCGCAACAAGGTGAACACTTCGACGAGCCCGGCCTTGCCAGGCACTTCGAAGCCCCAGCGACGTTGGAACAGATCGCCATATGCCTGCGCTTGCTCTGCCGCAGAAAACTCCGACATCGGCACCAGCGAGCCACCCGCCTCTTCCAGCAGACGCTGTTCGCGACGCTGGTTGTAGCGAAACTTCTTCGAATACTCTTCCGGCAACCGGGCCAGGGCCAAGCCCTCCGGTTGGGTTTTCAGGGTGCTGATCTGCTCGGCATTGATCTGGGAGACATACGCCATGCGCTGGCGGACCGGCACGACGACATCCGGCGCGATCGGCAGGATGATTTCCGCATTGCCCATGTCGAGCAAGCCACGCTTGCCTTCACGCTTGAGGACTTCCTTGGACAAGGCCACATGCCGCCCCCAGCAGGGAATGGCGGCAACCACCTCACCGCCAACGATCCAGCCCAGGTAGCGCAGTTCGATCCCGACGAATGTCGACAGTCGCTCGACCACCTCGGGATGCGTCGCAAAGCTGCCACCGAAACGCAGCCAGGCTTGAGCGTAGGCATCCCGGTCAATTTCGCTCCAGCCACGTTCACGAAAGCTGCGAAACACCCTCAGCATACGTTGGTCACGTGGGCCGGCTGCGGCTCGTCACCCTCTTCGAACTCTTTGGCATGCAGGCGCGAGTAATAGCCGTTCTGCTCCAGCAGTTGTGCGTGGGTGCCACGCTCGACAATCCGGCCTTCGTCCATGACCAGAATCAGATCGGCCTTCTCGATGGTGCTCAAGCGGTGCGCGATCACCAGAGTCGTGCGGTTCTGCACCACATGATCCAGCGCTGCCTGAATATGCCGCTCCGACTCGGTATCCAGTGCAGAAGTGGCCTCGTCGAGAATCAGCAGCGGTGCATCCTTGAGCAGGGCGCGGGCGATGGCAATGCGCTGACGCTGGCCACCGGACAGCAGCACTCCGTTCTCGCCGACCATGGTTTCATAGCCCTGCGGCATCTTGACGATGAACTCATCGGCATAGGCCTCGGAGGCCGCGCGTTTGACTTCCTCGAAAGGCGCGCCGGCCAGATCGCCGTAAGCGATATTGTTGGTCACCGTATCGTTGAACAACGTCACCGCCTGGGTCACCAGCGCAATCTGGCGACGCAGGCTGCGCAGGGTGAAATCCTGCACTTCCACGCCATCGAGCAGAATCTGCCCGTGTTCATGCTGATAAAAGCGCGGAATCAACCCGGCCAGAGTGGACTTGCCGCTGCCGGAACGGCCGACCAGAGCGACCATTTGCCCAGGCTCCACGACGAAGCTGATGTCGTTGAGTACCTGTTTGTCGGTGTCCGGGTACTGGAAGCTGAGATTGCGCACTTCCAGTCGGCCTTCAAGGCGATCGCGCTCGACCGTACCCTGATCCACTTCGGCCGGCTCATCGAGCTGCTCGAAGATACTCTCGGCACCGGCCACACCTTTCTGAATGGTCGAGCTGACTTCGGAGAGTTGGCGAATAGGCTTCGGCAACAGACCGGCCATGGTGATGTAGGCCACCAGATCGCCCGGCGATGCATCACCGCGAAGGTACAGCACAAGGAACATGACCACGGCCATGGCGCTGTACGTCACCAGTTGCAGCATCGGCGTGTAGACCGCGCCGGTCTTGGTCATTGTCAGCTGCTTGTCGGTGTTGCTCTGACTGGCATCGCGAAAGCGGTCCTTTTCATAGACTTCGCCGCCGAAACTGCGCACCACGCGGTAACCATGGATCGTCTCGGAGGCGACGTGCGTGACGTTGCCCATCGACACCTGGATCTTTTTGCTTTGCTTGCGGAATTTCTTGCTGGTGCTGTTCACCATGATGCCGATGACCGGCAAAATGGCCACCATCACCAGCGTGAGTTTCCAGTTCATCCACAACAGGGTGCAGAACAGGAAAATCACGGTCATGCCTTCACGGATGACCACTTTGATCGCGTCCGTCGCAGCGCCGGTGACCATCGTCACGTTGAAGGTGATTCGGGAAATCAGATGCCCGGAGTTGTTCTTGTCAAAGAACCGGTTGGGCAGCTCCAGCAACTTGTTGAACAGCACCACCCGCAGGTCATGCACCAGGCCCAGGGAAACCCGAGCCAGGAAGAAGTTGCCTAGATACGAGCCCACTCCCTGCAACAGCGCAATGAACACGATCATCAGCGGCACGGTTTCGAGCAATTGCAATTTGCCCAGGTACGGGTTGCCCGGAAACAGGCTGGCCTCAGGATTGGCCAGGCCATCGACAAAGTACTTGAGGATGTAAGCGAGCATCGGCTGAGTCGATGCGAAGATCAGAAACCCGACGATGCTGAGAAGGAAGAGACCGGCGTAAGGCCGCACGTAAGCCAAAAGGCGGAAGTAGATCGCCAGCGTTGACTGGGCTTTCGGTTCAGGACTGCTCATGGTGATCCGCACAATTCAGTGAGGCGGGGATGATATCACACGCGTTTTTCCCCCGATAAACATGACTGCAAGCCAGCCTTTGACCAAGTCGGTTAAGATACCCCGCTAATGATGGGGAGCCAGACATGCAATCGATTGACCACAGCACTTACGAGGCACTGCGCGAAGGTGCACACGTATTGGAAGCCGACGGTTCCGGCGACAAGGTGCTCAGATTGGCCGATGGACGCATGCTCAAGCTGTTCCGTCGCAAGCGGCTGCTCAGTTCGGCGCTGTTCTATCCCTATGCGCAGCGCTTTGCCGACAACACCCGGGCACTGGAGCAGCGCGGCATTCTCTGTCCGACCGTCATTGCGGTGTATCGCATTCCGAGTATCGAGCGCGATGGCGTTTATTACAGCCCGCTGGCGGGCGATACGGTGCGCCAGTTGCAAGGCAGCAGTGAAGGGAATAATGCGTTGAGGTTCCAATTGGGCGGATATTTCGCTCAATTGCATGAAAAAGGCGTGTATTTTCGCTCGCTGCACTTCGGCAATGTCGTACTCACACCCGATCACCAACTGGGCCTGATCGACATCGCCGACCTGCGCTGCCAGAGACGCGCACTCAGCGACAGCAAACGCCTGCGCAACTTCGCCCATTTGCTGCGCTATAAAGAAGACCGCCAATGGTTGCTGGGCGAAGACGCTGGCGACACCTTCATCGAAGGCTACCGCCAGGCCCTGCCAAGCAACCGGCAAGCGCCACTGATCTCGCGCCTGCGTCCGCTGCTGGGTTGAGCCTTAGCGGCCGATGACCAGCAGCGTTGCACCTTTGCGGTTGGCGAAATGCTCGAGGATGCGCAACTTGTGCGCCTCCAGCCATTCCTTCAGCCAGGGCTCGTCACCCTTCGCCTCAATCACAAAATAGCGATAGTCGCCGGCATGGGCGGTGGACATCGCCTCTTCCTGGGTCAGAACGGGCAACACGTAGCCGCGACCGGCGTAGTAGCTGATCCGCCCATCTGCGAAGTATGTCGACGCATCCGGCTCGACATGGGAGGACATCCAGCGCCCGGCCTCGACATAGTGGGTTTTGCCGGCCCCGGTGGAGATGACGTTCGACAGCATCACCAGCAACCCCACGATAACCAGCCACTTGCCCCAACGCGGGAACTCGCGAACAAAAGCGGCCAGTCCCAGCGCCAGCACCGGCACAAACAACAGGTTGAGAAAGCTCAGGTAGCGAGTGTTCATGAACTGTTGCTTGATGAAAAACAGCACCAGCACCACCAGGTACAACAGCGCCGTCCAGGCGAAGGGGCGGTAGTCACGCCAGTAGGTGCCTAGCACGCCCCAGTTGCGGCGCAGGATGAACGGAACGGCGAAAGGTCCCATCAACTTGACGAAACTGATAGTCATGGTCGCCAGGATGCCAAAGAAAATGATTCGGCCGGCTTCGTCCTGGGAGTACTTGTTAATGAGCGAGTTGGCAAACTGATCACACAGCATCTGAAACGAAGACAAGACACTGTGCGGCGCAATCATGTCCAGATAAAGCATCAGGCGGGCCGACAGGAGCGCGCCCGACACACATATACCCAACAGGCCCAGAATCGGTAATAGCGAAAACTGAAAGAATTGCAGGCGTCGTGTGGACGACCAGAGGTTTGGCAACTGCCACAGCGCCAACGCCGGCAACAGCAGCAACGCCTCCAGGCGGAAAAAGGCTGCTCCGATAATCGCCAGATGAATGAACGCCGCGCGTAGCCAGCCGCCACGGGTTTGCCAGCGCAATGCAAACCACAGCGCCAGCGTGCAGAAAAACCAGAAACCGCATTCACGGATGATGTCATTTCGAAAGGCATTGACCGCTGGCATTGCCAGCACCACCAGACAAGCCCAGCGGGTGACGTGCGCAGAACGCTGACGTACGCAGTCCACCATCAATGCACTGGTGCCGGCGAAGAAGAGGCCACACCAGAGATAGGCGCTCAGTTCCAATGGTAAATGCAGGATCAGATGCGTGCCGGCGAGCAGAAAGGAAAACCACGGCCAGTCGAAAGTTGCCCAAGCCACATTTGGACCGTGCTCGGTAACTTGTTGCGCAATATCGATGTACAGCGCGGCATCTCGCCCGACTGTCGCGGTGCCCATGACCGCAATCAGCGACAGCAGCACACTGCCCAGAAACGCCAGCCATACCGGGTATTCATCGATGATTCTGGAGACCCGAGTTGCCACTTTAACGCCCGTACCTTTCACCCAGCCACCTCAATGACACTCGTTACGTGGTACGCACATGTGTTCGCGAACCGCTTACCGAAACAACAACCGCAAAGCCTTGCGAGTGTAGGACCAGCGCGAAACCGTGCGCCAGTCGGCACGCAACGCCTGAAAATAGAAGCCCTTGGCCAACGCGTATTCACCATGTGAATAGCAATCGCGAAACAGCGACAGGCAGCGCTGTGCCAGAAATGCCTGACGTAAATCCTGCATTTCTGCCGGCATGCGCCGACTTGAAAACACTTCGCTGACCACCTGCTCCGTGCCAGCAGCAAGACTTTGGCGCAGATCATGACGCATGCTGTCGGCATGCTTGTAGATCAATGCCATAGGCTGATCGAGAACGGTGCAAGGGAAACGCGCCAGCACCTGGGCAAACACTGGCAGGTCCTCGACGTTGCGCAGATGCTCCGGGTAATTACCCGGAGCGAATACAGCGCGATGCATCGCGCACGCACCATTGGAAATCGATACGGTCTTGTCCAGCAGGTAACCCTGCAAACGCTGACGAGAGGTCGAGGGCAACGGCTTGGCTGCCTGCAAGCTGCGCCTGCCGTCTGCGAACACTGACCAGTGGGCACCGATGACCATCAGGCTTTCAGGGTTGCAGGCAATGTGTTGCGACAGCGCAGCCAAAGCGCCGGGGGCCATTTCGTCATCGGAATCAAGGAAAACCAGGTATTGCCCGGTCGTCTCTTCAAGCCCCCGATTTCGCACTGAAGACAGCCCGCCATTGCTTTTGCGCAACGCACGAAAACGCCCGCCATGCTTGAGCAGAAGTTTCTCTACTACTTCAGGCGTTTCGTCCGTCGACCCATCGTCGATGACTAACAGATCCGTCGTCGCATCATCCAGCTGCGCCAATACCGACTCCACTGCACGAGGCAGGGTCCGCGCATAGTTGTAAGCGGGAATCACGACGCTGATCAGTGTTTCAGTCAAGTCCGTATCCTTTCACACCCTCTTTTACGACCAGAATATCTTCCATGATCAAGTATTCCAGATCGGAGCCGAAAAACATGTTCAGCGCGTCGGTCGGCGAGCAGATCATCGGTTCTCCACGACGGTTGAGCGAGGTGTTCAGCGACACGCCGTTGCCGGTCAGGTTTTCCAGCGCTTTCATCATGTCGTAGTAACGCGGATTGTATTCGCGCTTGAGCACCTGCGCCCGGGAAGTGCCATCTTCGTGGACGACTTCCGGCACACGGGTTTTCCACTCTTCCGCCACTTCGAACGTGAAGGTCATGAAAGGAGCCGGGTGATCGATCTTGATCATCTGTGGCGCGACGGTATCGAGCATCGACGGGCAGAAAGGCCTCCAGCGCTCGCGGAACTTGATCTGGTGGTTGATACGATCAGCCACGCCGGCCACGCTAGGGCAGCCAATGATCGAACGGCCGCCCAATGCGCGCGGACCGAATTCCATGCGACCCTGGAACCAGGCCACCGGATTGCCTTCAACCATGATTTTGGCGATCTGTTCCGGCATGTTGTCGAGCTTGCGCCACGCAGGCTTGTTCTCGTGACGAGCGCACGCGGCGATCACGTCTTCGTTGCTGTACGACGGGCCGAGGTAGACGTGTTCCATCTTTTCGACCGGCACGCCACGGGCATGAGACACATAGGCTGCCGCGCCAACCGCAGTACCGGCATCGCCGGACGCCGGCTGCACGAAAAGCTCCTTGATGTCGTCACGGGCGATGATTTTCTGGTTGAGCTTGACGTTCAACGCACAGCCACCGGCGAACGCCAGTTTGCCGGTTTCCTTGAGCACGTCGCCCAGGTAGTGATCGATCATCTGCAGCGCCAGTTTCTCGAACAGCGCTTGCATGCTGGCGGCATAGTGGATGTAAGGTTCGTCAGCAATATCGCCTTCACGCTTCGGACCAAGCCACTCGATCAGCTTCGGCGAGAAGTAGAAACCCTTGCCCTTCTCTTTATAGCGGCGCAGGCCGATCACGTTGGCGTAGTCGGTATTGATCACCAGCTCGCCGTTCTCGAACGAGGCCAGACGCGAGAAATCGTATTTGCTGGCATCGCCATACGGCGCCATGCCCATGACCTTGAACTCGCCGTCGAGCATCTCGAAACCGAGGAACTCGGTGATCGCGCCATACAGGCCGCCGAGGGAGTCAGGATCGAAGAATTCCTTGATCTTGTGGATCTTGCCGTTCTCGCCATAACCGAAAAAGGTCGTCGCGTACTCGCCCTTGCCGTCGATACCGAGGATCGCGGTTTTCTCTTTGAAACCGGAGCAGTGGTAAGCGCTGGAAGCGTGGGCCAGATGGTGTTCGACCGGTTCGATCTTGATTTTTTTCGGATCGAAACCCAGTTGCTCCAGGCACCAGACGATCTTGTTGCGATAGCGTTTGTAGCGACGGTTGCCCATCAGGATCGCATCGAGCGCGCGATCCGGGGCATACCAGTAACGCTTGGCATAGTGCCAACGGGCCTTGCCGAACAGACTGATCGGAGCGAACGGGATCGCTACCACGTCAACGTCGGACGGTTTGATACCGGCCTGCTCAAGACAGAACTTCGCCGACTCGTAGGGCATGCGGTTTTTTGCATGCTTATCGCGTACGAAGCGCTCTTCTTCGGCCGCCGCCACCAGCTTGCCGTCGATGTACAAGGCTGCTGATGGATCATGGCTAAGGGCGCCGGACAGGCCAAGAATCGTCAATGCCACAGGGGTCTAGCCTCTTTAGTCTGCGTGCAGGCGCGATGCGCCTTGAAAATTGATGTGCCCTCGCAAAGGGCGAGGAACAGCTAAAGGGCGGGATTATAGCGTAAACATGCGGGGAATTACCCTGTGCGAATTGCCCCAGGTTGAATGGATCGGATAAACCCTGCCTGTGGGTTCAATAACCGCCCGTGCGCCAGTAGATACCGAGATTACCGTCAGTCGCCTGACGATAAATGGTGTAGGGCAGCACAACCGTATCAGCCACTCCGGACAATGGCAGATCCAGCAAGACGAATGGCGCGAGAAAGCCACTTGGATCGGGCGGTGCGTTCAACACGCAGAAATCGTAGGCCAGACCGCTGTAAACGCGCGGAATGGATTGGCAGTAGGTTTTTTGCTTGCGCATGTCCCGGGCGACATCGGCATCATCCTGCAATACAGTCAGGACACTGCCGCAGCCTGATAAACCCCATGAAAAAGCGCCCAGCATCACAGCCTTTTTGATCATCAAAATTTGCCCTCCATTGTCGTCAGGCAAACTAGCATCGGGGCTGAAGCGGGCACAATTCATGGCTTCTGATGAAGCTGTAGGACCATTCAGAAAATATTGTCCCTCACTGAGCGAGGAACATTTTCGGTGTTTTTACAGACCTCTTCGCGAGCAAGCCCGCTCCCACAGGAGGAATGCATTCCAAGGGTGGGAGCGGGCTTGCTTGCGAAAGGGTCGAAGAGCCGATTCAGCCGGCGCTGGAGATATCTTTAGGCAAACGCTGATCGATGACCTGATACAACGCACTACTCGTCGGCCAGTTACGCATGAAACGCGCCCGATCCCGCGCATAGGCACCAGCAAAGGTGTTCACCGAGCCGTGCTGGCACATCGAATCGAGATCGATCAGCGCCCAGCGGTCGTTCTGCCAGAACAGGTTATGGCCCTTGAAGTCGCCATGACTGATGCGCTCGGCAATCAACCGGGCAAACAATTGATCCAGCGCCTGCAACTCCGCTTCCGGAGCATCACCACTTTCAACATACGGCGCAAAGCGCTCGATGATGTCCGGCCCCGGCAGGAACTCGGTGACCAGATATGCACGGCTGCGCAGCCACAAAAAGCGCTTTTCCAGCACCGCCAGCGGCTTGGGCGTGGCGATGCCGAGAAACGCCAGGCGATTGCCCTCACGCCACGAATGCCAGGCACGACTCGGGCGCCAGAAACGCTTGAGCCAATGGGCGAAGCCCTTGATGTTATAGCGCTTGATCACCAGCGCGCGCCCCTCCACGTCGACCTTGCCGACGCTCGCGGCGCCGCCGGTCTTGTAGAGATGCCCCTTGTCCAGCAACTGATCGGCCTGTTCCAGCACCGGCAGCATTGCCGCCTCTTCCTCGCGACGGATCGCGCGCAAACCAAAGGCTCCCCGCCGAACGCTGAACAGCGTGCATTCGCGACCGACCTTGATCAGGTAATCCTTCAGACGCCAGCGGCGAACCTTGTCGATCTGTTTCTGCAAGGCTTCCAGTGGCAGCGCGTGCTCGCTGTTGCTCAGCAGGTAATACACCAGCAGTTCTTCGGTGAACGGTTCAAGCGCCTTGGGCAACTGGGCGAAAAACACACCGAGATTTTCCAGGACTTTCTGCCGCGACAACGGCTGTCCGGCGGTTTCCACACAGATGCCCGCGCCGTCGATCAAATACAACTGCCCGCCGTGACGCAGCAGATTGTCCAGGTGCAGGTCCTCCTGCCAAAGCCCTTTACCGTGCAACCGGCCAATCGCACCCAGCGCCTCGGCCAGCACCGCGGATTGCTCATCCGCCAACATCGGCAGCGCCTCGACTTTCGTCCAGGCGTCGCCGAGGCTTTCAGCACCCTCAAGAAAATCGAACAGCAGCCAGCCGCCCTCAGCGTTCTTCAGGCCATCAGCCAGCAGCAACGGTGTCGTCAGGCCTTGAGCAGCCAGCAAGCGCACGCCTTCCAGCTCTCGCTGAAAGTGCCGGGCCGCCTTGCTGCCGACCAGCAACTTGGCCAGCACCGGACGCCCACGCCAGACGCCAGCGCCGACGTAGCGTTGCCCCGGCAAAACACGCAACAGACTCAGCAACTGCAAGTCCGCGGTGCCGGCCGCATCGGCCAGCGTTATTGTCAGCGGCAGTTGCGGGGTGCGCCCGGCAGCGGCCAGCTCGGACAATTGCATCAGCGGGTCTCCTTGTGACTACGGCGCGCGGTCAGCCGGGCGAGCCAACTGTCGAGCAGCGAGCTGTCGGTCGGCTGGTCGAGATACGCCGCCAGCAATTCGCGCAACTGCGCCTCGCTCCACTCCGGGGCACGGCGTTGCAGCGGCTCCAGATCCTTGATCCGGTCACGCATGCCGAATAGCAGTGGCCGGGTTTTTTCCAGGTCGATCAATTGCGCCTGGTACCCGTTGCCACTGGCTTGCAGAAAAATGTGTTTTGGATAGAAACAACCGTGCACCTGACGCACGCCGTGCAGATGCCGCGCCAGCAGCCCGCAGGCCTTGAGAATCGCCGATTGCTGTGCAGTAGCGAGCTGAGTCCAGCGCGCCAACAACGACTCCAGATCGCTCCAGCCGTCGAGGGCGCGCGTCAGCAGAATTGCCCGGACTTCGCCATCGACTTTGCGCTGACCAAAAAACGCCGCTTGCAGCGCGGGAATGCCGAGCTTGCGATAGCGGCTGATATTGCGAAATTCACGGGCAAAGCTTGGCTCGCCAAACGGCGCGTGCAAGGTGCGGGTCAGGTAATTGCTCTGGCGCTTGAGGTAGAAACCCTGGCCCTCCAGATCCAGACGAAACACGCTGCTCCAGCCGCCACGGGCGGTATTGGGTTCGTCCACCGCCTCAAGCTGTTTGGCCCACAACGCGTCAAAAGTGCCCAGACCGTGACGCTCAAGCAACGCACGGTCCTCTTCGGCCAGAAAATCAGTCATTCACGTCCCTCGAAAAATCTCACCACGTGCCGAATCCGTTTCTTGTCGGCCGTATTCAGCCGATCGCACTGGCGGTATTGCTTATAGAAACGCAGGCGCTGGGTATTGGACAGGTGATATTTGGCGAGCTTGTCGAGACAGGCCAGATCCTTGGTGATCCGATACTTGAGCCAGAAGCCGCGCCAGAACTCGCCGTTGGGGCAATCGATGAGAAATACGCGCGCCTGATCGTCGATCAGCAGGTTGCGCCATTTCAAATCGTTATGGGTAAAACGGTGATCATGCATCGTTCGGGTATAACCCGCCAACTGCCGGCTGATGCCATCGACCCAGGCGCGATCCTTGAGCCTCGGATCCTTGCGCTCGGCGAAGGCCGCAAGGTCTTCGGTATGCGGCAGTTCACGGGTAATCATCGCCCCACGGTCGTACGCCGCGCCGCGTCGCTCCAGACCCCAGGCCACCACTTCAGCGGTGGGAATGCCCCACTTGGCGAAGCGTTTGAGGTTTTGCCATTCCATCTTCACTCGTGGCTTGCCGAGGTAACGGCGCAAGCCCTTGCCGGCACCGACGTAGCGCTTGACGTAATAGTTGACGCCGTTGCGTTGCACGCGAATGACTTCGGACAACGGATCGCGGGTCAGCCGCTCGCCTTGCAGGGCGAATACGGCCTGAAGGCTGCCGAAGTCTTCGGCAAGATCGCTGTACTGCGGCTCAAGAGTCCAACCCGCCATCAGAGCGCATCCCCGTAACGCTGCTTGCGCGCGTAGAGCTTGTTGGCCTTGCCTTCCAGCCAGTTCAGCAGCGGAGCTTCTTCCGCCAGAATCTGGCGCAACGGTTGCTGGAAATAGCCTTTGAGGAAACGCAATTTGTCGCGGCGGGTCAGGCCGATGTCCAAAGCGGAAAAGTACAGGGCGGCCAGATCCTTGTTGCGCCAGCGCTGAGTGATCTTTGCGCGGGTCTGGGCACGGTGCAGGTCGATCACCGAGAGCTTGAAGTCTTGCGGGGTGATCGGCTTGTCGGTGTGCAGCAGAAAGTGGCAGATGTAGCAGTCGCGGTGGTTGACCCCGGCGCGGTGCATCATGCCGGTCATGCGCGCCACTTCGGCGATCAGCGCACGTTTGAGTCTTGGCTCTGGCGGCTGCTTGACCCAGTCGATACTGAAGTCTTCGAGGCTGATGGTCGGCGCCAGCTCTTCGGTAACGATGAACGAATGCTGATCGGCCGGGTTGCTGCCCTTTTCGCCATACGCCACGGCGGTCATGGTCGGCACGCCGACTTCCTGCAAACGCTGGATGGCTTTCCACTCCTGACCCGCGCCCAGCACCGGCAGCTTGGCGGTCAGCAGGTTCTTGAAGATCTCGCCCCAGCCAATGCCACGGTGAATCTTCACGAAGAAACCGTTGCCATCGACTTCCGTGCGCAGCGTCCGGCGGGCTTCCAGCTCGCGGTAAACCTCGCCCTGCAAGCCTTCGACCTCGGCGAACGGGTCCCGTCCGGCCCAAAGGCTCTTGAACGGTTCAGCCAGCATCAACTTCATTAAGCGCGCTCCGCCAGAATCACATCGGCCGCGTGCTGCGGCATGCTGTAAAGGTCGGCCGTCTCGGCGAAGGCCAGACCGTTGCGGCTCCAGGCCGCGCGTGCAGCGTCGTCGTTCAACATATCGGTCAGGTATTGCGTCAGCTGCGCCTGGTCGAACGGCTCGTCCAGTACTCGCCCGGCATCCGCCTCGGCAATGTAATGGGCGTAGCCGCAGACGGCGCTGACCAGCACCGGAAGCCCGGCGACCAGCGCTTCGAGCAGCACTGTACCGGTATTTTCGTTGTAGGCCGGGTGGATCAACAGGTCGGCGCCGAGCAGGAACCGCGGAATATCACTGCGGCCCTTGAGGAACGTCACGTTGTCGCCCAACCCCAAAGTCGCGCTCTGCATCTGGAACAATTTGGGGTCATCCTGGCCGATTACAAACAGCCGGGTGCGTTTCTTCAGTTCCGCCGGCAATGCGGCCAGCGCTTTCAGGCTGCGATCGACGCCTTTGGTCTTGAACCCGGAGCCGATCTGTACCAGCAACAGGTCATCGTCCTTGAGGTTGAATTCGGCGCGAAATCCGGCGCGAATTTCATCGGCATCCGCTGGGCGGCGACGATCCTGGGCAATGCCCGGCGGCAGCAGGTGGAAGCGCTCCAGCGGCGTGTCGTAATGCTTGATGAACAGCGGCTGCTGCACTTCGGAAATCATCAGCACTTCGGTTTTCGCGTCTTTGGCGAACACCGCGCGCTCGTATTCGGCGAAGTGGCGATAGCGGCCCCAGCGACGGTACAGCGAATGGCGCAGGTTTTGCGCCTTGTCTTCGAAGCAGCCGTCGGCGGCGTAATAGACATCCAGCCCGGGCATCTTGTTGAAACCGATCAGCCGGTCCACCGGACGCTTGGCCAGGTCCGCTTCCATCCACGCAGTGAGTTTCTCGTTACGACGATGGTTGAAAAACGCCTTGACCGGCGCCACCAGCACTTCGAAACCGGGCGGCACGTCGCCTTCCCAGATCAGCGTGTAGACGCGGATCTGGTGGCCGCGCTTCTGGCATTCGAGGGCGATGCGCATGAAGTCGCGCTGCAAGCCACCGAACGGGAAATATTTGTACAGGACGAATGCCAATTGCATCAGCGCAGCTCCTCAGCCATTAACAACGTGCTCAGTCGGCTGGCGACACGCTCGGGATTCAGACGCGTGAAGCACAGAGGCTGCTCGCGTTTCAGGTCAAACTGACGGGCATCCTGCGCGGTCGGTTGATAGGCACATTTCTTTTGCAGGCACGGCGCGCACGGAAAATCGCTGGCCAGGTGAATCTGCAATTTGCCGTAGGCGCCGGTAAGGCCCGGGTTGGTCGGGCCGAACAGCGATATGGTCGGCACGTCCAGCGCCGCGGCCAAATGGCCAAGACCCGTGTCTACCGCCACACAGGCTTGCGCCCCTGCGAGCACTTTGCCGACACCGGCCAGATTCAGTTTCGGCAAGACTTCGGCGTGCTTGAAACCGGCGGCGATCCGCTCGGCACGGGCCTTCTCCAGCGGATTGCCCCACGGCAATTTGACACCGACGCCGAGATAACCGACCCGCTCGGTCAGTTCGCGCCAGTAGCTTTCCGGCCAGTGCTTGGTGTCCCACGTCGTGCCATGCAGGAACACCACAAAGGCGTTCTTGCGCGGCAGTTCGACCAGACGCTCGACGTTAAGGCCGTAGTCGCCCAAGCCTTTGGGCAAGTCGTAACCCAGCGCAATGGCGAACAACTGCCGCACGCGCTCGACCGCATGCTGACCACGGGCCACGGCCAGTTTGCGGTCGTAGAAACGCGCCGCCATCGGCTCGCGGGCCGAACCTTTGTCGAGGCCGGCTACCGGCGCTTTGACGTAACGGGTCAACCAGGCACTTTTGAGCAGGCCCTGGGCGTCGATCACCAAATCATATTTCTGCGCGCGAACCGATTGCTTGAAGCGTTTCCACTCGCCGCTCTTGATCGTCTGCCAGATATTTTTGCGCCAGCGCCGGATCGCCACCGGAATCACTTTGCCAACGGCCGGGTGCCAGGTCGGAATCTCGGCAAAGCCTTCTTCCACCACCCAGTCGAACTTGATCCCGGGGATTGCCCGGGCCGCGTCGGTCAGCGCCGGCAACGCGTGAATCACGTCTCCCAGCGATGAAGTCTTGATCAGCAATACCCGCAACTTAATGAACCTCGACCACGGAGCCCTGCAATTTCTGCAAGGCATCGTTGACCGCGTCCGGCATCAGCTGGCGCAGGCAGTTGTAATGGCCGAAACGGCAGGTACGGTCGAAACACGGACTGCAATCGAGGCCCAGGCGCACGACTTCGACGTGTTCGGCCAACGGTGGCGTGAAGCCCGGTGAAGTCGAGCCGTAAACCGCCACCAGCGGGCGGTTCAGGGCAGCAGCGACGTGCATCAGGCCGGAGTCGTTGGAGACGACGGAGTCGGCGCAGGACATCAGGTCGATGGCTTCGGCCAACGAGGTGCCGCCGCTGAGGTTGACCGACTCTTCACGCAGGCCGGGAATCAGCCGCGCGCGGATGTCTTCGCCCACGGCGTGATCGTTCTTCGAACCGAACAGCCACACCTGCCAGCCTTCGCGGATCCGCGCTTCGGCGACTTTGGCGTAATGCTCGGACGGCCAGCGCTTGGATTCACCGAACTCGGCGCCGGGGCACAGGGCCAACACCGGGCGGTCGAGGGTCAGGCCGAACTTGGCCAGCGCCGCTTCGCGGGTGACCGAGTCGATTTGCAGGCTCGGGCGCGGATAGGGTTTCGGCAGCTCGGCGTTCGGCTCGTAAGCCAGGGCCATGAACCGCTCGATCATCAACGGATAGCGTTCTTTGTCGAGGGTGCGCACGTCATTGAGCAAGCCGTAGCGGAATTCGCCACGCCAGCCCGTGCGTTTCGGGATACCGGCGAAGAACGGCACCAGCGCTGACTTCAGCGAGTTCGGCAACAGGATCGCCTGGTCGTACTGGCCGCGCAGGGATTTGCCGATGCGTCGACGGGTCGCCAGCTCCAGCGCGCCGTGGCCGAGCGGAAAGCTCAAGGCCTTGCGCACTTCAGGCATGCGCTCAAGGATCGGCCGGCTCCACTCGGGGGCCAGCACGTCGATTTCGCATTGCGGGTGGCGTTGCTTGAGACACTGAAACAGTGTCTGCGCCATCACCATGTCACCGACCCAACTGGGCCCAACGATCAGAATATTCATGTGGTTTCCAAAAACGAACCGGGGAGGCATTTACGCCTCCCCGCCTCGAGAATTCTACAAACACTGTAGATCTACTGTGGGAGCGAGACTGCTCGCGATGGGGTCTTCACATTCAACATTATTGTCGTCTGATACTCCGCTATCGCGGGCAAGCCCGCTCCCACAGGGTTTTGCATTCCTTCACACATCTGCATTTCAACGCAGATCACTGTGGGAGCGGGCTTGCCGCGATGAGGCCAGCACATCCAACATCAATGTCGCCTGACACTCCGTTTTCGCGAGCAGGCTCGCTCCCACAGGGTTTTGCATTCCTTCACACATCTGCATTTCACCGCAGATCACTGTGGGAGCGGGCTTGCCCGCGATGAGGCCAGCACATCCAACATCAATGTCGCCTGACACTCCGTTTTCGCGAGCAGGCTCACTCCCACAGGGTTTTGCATTCCTTCACACATCTGCATTTCAACGCAGATCACTGTGGGAGCGGGCTTGCCCGCGATGAGGCCAGCACATCCAACATCAATGTCGCCTGACACTCCGTTTTCGCGAGCAGGCTCGCTCCCACAGGGTTTTGCATTCCTTCACACATC
>NZ_JBIUVJ010000042.1:0-3434 GCF_044742875.1 Pseudomonas sp. NPDC087817 | reverse complement strand
ATCTGCATTTCACCGCAGATCACTGTGGGAGCGGGCTTGCCCGCGATGAGGCCAGCACATTCGATAGTGATGGTGGCTGACACTCCGTCATCGCGGGCAAGCCCGCTCCCACATGGGCCATCAGGTGTTTCAAATATCCGGTTTCAGCTTAGCCCCATCTCTTTCCAGATCCGTAAAACCTGCCGGCGTTCGTCGGCAAACTGGTCGCCTGCAATCACCCCGGCATCCTTCTGCAAGGCCTGCCGGTGGGCGGCGGAGCGGTAGGCTTTATAGGCCTCACGCAACAGGCTGGCATCTTCGGCAGGCATCAGCCCTTCGTGTTCCAGCTCTTCCAGAATGCGGATGTTATCGGTCCAGCGCAGCAATGGCGGGTGGCTTTGCGACCACGCCAGGGCCGCGTATTGCACCATAAATTCAATATCGACGATACCTCCGGCGTCCTGCTTGAGATCGAACGGCGCCGTGGCGTCGAAGGCATTTGCCGCCGTACCGGCCGCCGTGCTCTTACTGCCGAGGTTGTCGCGCATCTTCGCGCGCATCTCGCTGACTTCCTGTTGCAGCTTGGCCAGGTCCCGCGCCTTGCCCAATACCTGAGCACGGACTTTCTCGAAGGCCTGACCGACATCCTGACTACCGACCAGCACCCGCGCCCGCACCAGCGCCTGATGCTCCCACGTCCAGGCTTCATTTTCCTGATAGCGGGCAAACGCGCCGAGGGAACTGACCAGCAGCCCGGAGGCACCGGACGGCCGCAGGCGCATATCCACTTCATAGAGCTGGCCGGAGTTGGTCTGTGCAGTCAGCAAGTGAATGATCCGCTGGCCCAGCCGGGTGAAGAACTGCGCGCCATCAATCGGTTTCGGCCCGTCGGTTTCCGCCTGTGGATCACCGTCATGGATAAACACCAGATCCAGATCCGAACCATGCCCCAACTCGATCCCGCCGACTTTGCCGTAGCCGACAATGATGAAACCGGGATCGCACAGAGTGCCGTCGGTGCGCAGCGGCGTGCCGTACTTGGCCACGGTCTGGCGCCAGGCCAGGGCCAGCACCTGTTCGAGAATCGCCTCAGCCAGCCAGGTCAGGTAATCGCTGACTTTCATCAACGGCAGGCTGCCGGCGATTTCCGAGGCGGCGACACGCAAGCGGTGCGCCAGTTTGAAATGGCGCAAGGCTTCCATCTGTTGTTCGAGGTCGTCCTCGGGAATCCGCGTCAGACGCTCGCGTAATTCGGCGGCGAGTTCCGGCGCCAGCGGCGGCTTGAACAGACGCCCTTCGTTGAGCAGTTCGTCAAGCAGCAGCGGGAAACGGGTGATCTGTTCAGCAATCCACGGGCTCGCCGCGCACAGTGTCAGCAAACGGCGCAATGCACCGGGGTTTTCCGTCAACAATACTAGATAGGCCGATCGGCGGGCGACCGCCTCAACCAACGGCAGCACTCGCTCAAGAACCAGATCGGGATTGTCATGCTCGACCGCTTGCGCCAGCAGGCGCGGGATAAATGCATCGAGACGTTCACGGCCCAAACGCTGCATCGCCCGCAACTGCGGACTGTTGCGCAAACCGGCCAGTGCTTTCAGCGCCTTGGGTGCATCGGTAAAACCGCCCTCCTCCAACTGCCGGCACGCGGCCTCTTCGTCCTGCGCGTCTTCCCACAGCGGCAGCCATTCACCGCCGACCACCACTTCGCTTTCAGTGCCTTCGTCCTCATCGGGATCGGCGATCACCTGTGCAAAGTGCCAGGCCACGCGGCCGCGCCAGAACATGAGTTTTTCGTGGAAAGCTTGCCAGTCAGCGAAACCGAGCATGAAGGCGATGCGCGCCTGATCCTGAGCGCCATCCGGGAGCATCTGGGTCTGGCGGTCGGCGATGGCCTGAATCGCGTGTTCGGTGTAACGCAGGAATTCGTAGCCTTCTCGTAACTCGCTGATCACTGCCGGCGGCAGATAACCCTGCCCTTCCAGCGTGCTCAACACCTTTAATAGAGGACGCTGCTGCAAGCTCAAGTCGCGCCCGCCGTGGATCAGCTGAAAAGCCTGGGCAATAAACTCGACTTCGCGGATACCGCCCGAGCCGAGTTTGATGTTGTCGGCCATGCCTTTACGGCGGACTTCCTGCTGGATCAGCTGCTTCATGGTGCGCAGCGCTTCGATGGCCGAGAAGTCCAGATAACGCCGATAAACAAACGGGCGCAGCATCTCCTGCAATTGCGCGCCAGCCTGCTGATCGCCGGCCACCACCCGCGACTTGATCATCGCGTAGCGCTCCCAGTCACGACCCTGATCCTGGTAATACTGCTCCAGCGCATTGAAGCTCAGCACCAGCGCGCCGGACGAACCGTACGGGCGCAGGCGCATGTCAACGCGAAACACAAAGCCGTCGACGGTTATCGGATCGAGGGCCTTGATCAGGCGTTGACCGAGCCGGATGAAGAATTCCTGGTTATCCAGCGCGCGTTTCACGCCGACGGTTTCGCCGCCCTCAGGGTAGGCGAAGATCAGGTCGATGTCGGAAGACAGGTTCAACTCGACCGCGCCAAGCTTGCCCATGCCGAGAACAACCATTTGCTGCGGCAGACCGCTGCGTCGGCCAGTCGGCGTGCCGAACTGCTGGCAATGGCGGCTGTACAGCCATTGATAGGCTTGATCGATGGTCGCGTCGGCCATGTCCGAGAGGTCGCGGCAGGTCTGCACCAGATCGGCCTGGCGGGTCAGGTCGCGCCAGATGATGCGCACTTGGTGCCGGGTGCGTTGACGGCGTAGCACGCGACCGAGTTCATCTTCGCTCTCGGCGGCGTTCACCACAGCGGCAATCTGCGCGCAGAGTTCACCCGGTGCAAACGGTCGGTCGAGCTCTCCGGACTGCACCAGCGACAGCAACATCAAAGGGTCACGAACGCTCTGTTCAATGACAAACTCGCTGGCCGCAGTAACGCGGGCGAATTGCGCCCAGCGCTCTGGCGTCCAGGTGGAGAAGCCGTGATCGTCCTCAAGCGAGGCGACGGCCGTACGGAACGACTGCTCGGATCGGCTGACCAACGGCAGGAGAATGGCGGGCAGTTCGGCAAGCACGGGCAGGGTCATGGTCTATCCTTGATCGGCGTGTAAAGGGCCGCTTGTAGTGAATGATGAAAACCCGCTACGTGAAGGACTGTCGAACAAAAGTTAGAAATAGCTGAAATTTCTTCTTCTTTGGCACCCAGCATCAAACTTTCACCTTTTTCGGATGGTAATCGACCAACCTTAACGATTATTCTCACAACGCAGTCAGAGGCCACAAGCCTTTCATCTGTAGTTTTACTACTCGTCTATACATTCGAAAGGCTGAAATGCCCGAAGATTTGTAGTAAAACTACACGCCGCCGGAACAACCTGTCGGCAATCCAAGAATTTTAAATCGTCTGCCCACAAGGCCAGTCGCAAACTCAGGCACCC
>NZ_JBIUVJ010000041.1:48544-49037 GCF_044742875.1 Pseudomonas sp. NPDC087817 | reverse complement strand
GGCCGCTCGCCATTCTGCTGGCCATTGTCTGGGTCACCTACGGTCTGGTGTTCTTCGGCACCATCACCAAGCGCAAGACCAAGCACATCTACGTGGGTAACTGGTTCTACGGCGCGTTCATCGTCGTGACCGCGATGCTGCACATCGTCAACCACGCGTCCTTGCCGGTGAGCTTCTTCAAGTCCTACTCCGCCTACTCGGGCGCAACCGACGCGATGATCCAGTGGTGGTACGGCCACAACGCGGTGGGCTTCTTCCTCACCACCGGTTTCCTCGGGATGATGTACTACTTCGTGCCAAAACAGGCCGAACGCCCGATCTACTCCTATCGCCTGTCGATCGTGCACTTCTGGGCATTGATCACCCTGTACATCTGGGCCGGTCCGCACCACCTGCACTACACCGCCCTGCCGGATTGGGCGCAATCGCTGGGCATGGCAATGTCGATCATCCTGCTGGCGCCAAGCTGGGGCGGCATGATCAACGGCATGAT
>NZ_JBIUVJ010000041.1:47269-48535 GCF_044742875.1 Pseudomonas sp. NPDC087817 | reverse complement strand
CGGCCACGTCCACGCCGGCGCTCTCGGCTGGGTAGCAATGATCTCGATCGGCGCGATCTACCACATGATCCCGAAACTGTTCGGCCGTGCGCAGATGCACAGCGTTGGCCTGATCAACGCGCACTTCTGGCTCGCGACCATCGGTACCGTTCTGTACATCGCCTCGATGTGGGTCAACGGCATCACGCAGGGCCTGATGTGGCGTGCAATCAACGATGACGGCACCCTCACCTACTCGTTCGTTGAAGCGCTGCAGGCCAGCCACCCGGGCTATATCGTCCGTGCCCTGGGCGGTGCGTTCTTCGCCAGCGGCATGCTGTTGATGGCTTACAACGTCTGGCGCACCGTGCGCGCCTCGAACCCGGCTGAAGCCGAAGCCGCTGCCCAGATCGCTGTCGTTGGAGCTCACTGATGAAGCATGAAGCTGTCGAGAAGAACATTGGCCTGCTGGCCTTCTTCATGGTCATCGCCGTCAGCGTTGGCGGCCTGACCCAAATCGTTCCGCTGTTTTTCCAGGACGTCACCAACAAGCCGGTCGAAGGCATGAAGCCACGCTCGGCGCTGGAACTGGAAGGCCGCGACGTTTATATCGCCAACGGCTGTGTCGGCTGCCACTCGCAGATGATCCGTCCGTTCCGTGCGGAAACCGAACGCTATGGCCACTATTCGGTTGCCGGTGAAAGTGTCTGGGATCACCCGTTCCTGTGGGGCTCCAAGCGTACCGGCCCGGACCTGGCCCGTGTGGGCGGTCGTTACTCCGATGACTGGCAGCGTGCGCACTTGTACAACCCGCGCAACGTGGTGCCTGAGTCGAAAATGCCGGCTTACCCGTTCCTCGTGGAAAACAAGCTCGACGGCAAAGACACGGCCAAGAAAATGGAAGTGTTGCGCACGCTCGGCGTTCCTTACACCGACGAAGATATCGCTGGTGCACAGGCTGCCGTGAAGGGCAAAACCGAAATGGACGCGCTGGTGGCCTACCTGCAAGGCCTGGGCACCATCATCAAAAGCAAACGGTGATCTAGATGGATATCGGGATGATTCGTGGCCTGGGCACCGTTGTTGTGATGGTGGCCTTCATCGGTCTGGCGTTGTGGGTGTTCAGCCCCAAGCGCAAGTCGGAGTTTGAAGACGCGACCTTGTTGCCTTTTGCGGATGATCCCGAAGCCATCAAGCACGTCGAGCAAGTTTCTATTAGTTAGTAAGATTGTCTTGTTTGTTTAGTGTGTTGTTGTCAGTGTTGATTTTGGTTTTGTTCTTTTCATT
>NZ_JBIUVJ010000041.1:23515-47259 GCF_044742875.1 Pseudomonas sp. NPDC087817 | reverse complement strand
CGGTACGATCTTTTCCCTGACCTGGCTGCTGCTGTCGACCCGCAAGGGCCAGCGCAGCGAACAGACGGACGAGACGGTCGGGCACTCCTTCGACGGGATCGAGGAGTACGACAACCCACTGCCGAAATGGTGGTTCATGCTGTTCGTCGGCACCATCGTCTTCGCCTTGGGTTATCTGGTGCTGTACCCGGGTCTGGGTAACTGGAAAGGCCTGCTGCCGGGCTACAACTACCTCGATAACGACAAGCAGACCGCGTTCGCCAACGGCCAGACTGGCTGGACCGGCGTTCACGAGTGGGAAAAGGAAATGGCCCGTTCGGACGCCAAGTTCGGTCCGATCTTCGCCAAGTTCGCCGCCATGCCGATCGAAGAAGTGGCCAAAGACCCGCAAGCCCTGAAGATGGGTGGCCGCCTGTTCGCCTCCAACTGCTCGGTCTGCCATGGTTCCGACGCCAAGGGTGCTTACGGTTTCCCGAACCTGACCGATGCCGACTGGCGCTGGGGCGGTGAGCCGGAAACCATCAAGACCACCATCATGGGCGGTCGCCACGCGGTGATGCCGGCCTGGGCTGAAGTCATTGGTGAGCAAGGCGTGGCCGACGTGGCAGCGTTTGTCGTGACCAACCTCGATGGCCGCAAATTGCCGGAAGGCACCAAGGCCGACCCGGCCAACGGCGGCAAACTGTTCGCCGCCAATTGCGTGGCTTGCCACGGTCCGGCCGGTAAAGGCACCCCGGCCATGGGCGCACCTGACCTGACTCACCCGGGCGCGTTCATCTACGGTTCGAGCTTTGCGCAACTGCAGCAGACCATCCGTTACGGCCGTCAGGGCCAGATGCCGGCGCAGGAACAACTGCAAGGCAACGACAAGGTGCACCTGCTGGCGGCTTACGTTTACAGCTTGTCTCACGGTGAAAAAGCACCGGAAGCGAACGCCGAGTAAGGCCGACGCTTGAAGCAACAAAACGGCCCCGCCAATGAGAATTGGCGGGGCCTTTTTTCATGGCCGATTGGCCCTGATGGATTTCACGGGAATGGTGTCTATCAACTCCCGTTTCTGCCATTGATTGTCCTTCACCAGATAGATCTGCAATTGCTTGCGATCCTCGGTAAAGCTGGTGATCAGGTAAGTCTGTTGAGAAGTGGCACCACTCAGGTACATCGGCACATTCCCCAACCAATAGGAACTACCGCCGTCCTTGTGCAGATGGCCAGCAAATACCGCAGTGACTTCATATTTCTTGACCATTTCGATAAAGCGCTTCTGCTGGCTGGCGTCCTTCATTTCCAGCGGTTTGTGCATGTTTATGATGATGGAGTACCCCCCAGCTCTCGCCAGCCGGAGATCGTTCTCAAGCCAGTCCAGTGCACTGGTGATGTCGAAAGTGGTGGGGTTCCAGACACTGGAAATTTTTCTCGTGTAAGTAGGCTCGTTATTGAGCTGCACCAGGTGCACGTCATCAATGGTCTTGGAGTAAGCGAGGCTCCCCGAATAAAGCCTGTTTACTGCGCTGCCAGTAATCTTCAGATCAAAGCTGCCCACCTTGCCTTCATGATGTTCCTTGAAAGCAACAATACTGCCGGCCGCACAACTATTGCTGAAACAGTCATCGACGTTATTTTCATAGTCATGATTACCCAGGCCATACAGGTAATCCGTTCCGAAGTGCCTCTTTAACGCCGACGCCATATAGTCACGCTGCCAGCCATGACCGAACGCAGTGATGTCACCATTAATCATCAACGGGATCGTTGACTGCGATCCGTTGCGGATTCGAAAGTCAGCGATACTTGCCAGTTGACTTTCCACCAGCCACTTCGAACGTTTCGTGAACTCCTCAGCGGATTCATGTGTTCTGCTGTCCGTCTTGTCTGTCCAGGGATATTGCGTGTCCGATGCGAACACCATGTGCTTCGGTGCATCCGGCAATGCATGGGCCATAAAAACCGAAAACAATAAAAACACCCCTACAATCAAGCTTGCCACTTTATTAATAACCATCACATAACACTTCCATTTAGTCGAATAAACTGACGACCTCATGCCGTCAACTTTCACGCTATTAGAAAACCTTGCAATCCTCAAACATACCGTACGGATTAATTAATTTATTTTATGTCGCCCCGACACCAGCCAACTTGCGAAATGCAACTAAGGCAAAGTTTCTCATTACACAAGACACTCATAAAATGAGACGAATATCCGCTAGACTCGACTTTCAGCGAACAGTAACTTTTTTTCGACGCCTGAGACTTATTGTCAGAGCGCCTCATATATCAATAGATTCCAAGGAAGATAAACATGCGAGAAGCTGATCATGATTGTGTGCAATCCCAAGAGGATTTCACCTATGTCAACTCTGATAACGAACCCTCCAATACGCAGCACCAGGAGAGTGATGACGCCACAACCGTCGACGTGGTCAAAAAAAACCCCGGCAGCGGGCTCGACAGTCTCGGCGGTGGAAGGCTGATCTGAGCAAGGCAGGGACTCGCTCGCCAGAGCGAGTCTCATGCATCGTCTATAGTCAATTGATCTGGGTCAGGACTTGTTATATCTGCTACACCATTTGAACCCTTCTCCCAACGCGACCAAAGGTCGCACCCGTTCGTCGGCGTGACAGGCGTATCATTGCGCCACTGCAACGCCTTTCTGACCCCGGCCGGCACGTATCGACCGAGGCATTTTTCCACTGCCGTGGGATGCAATGATGAGCAACCAGATTCCGGTACACGACGTCACGCCACCCAGCAAAAACGCGAATAACAGCGTCGATCTCTACGCCTCTCGAGAAAAAATCTACACCCGTGCCTTCACCGGTCTGTTCCGCAATCTGCGGATGATGGGCGGTGCCGCGCTGTTCCTGCTGTATTTCGGTACGGTCTGGCTGAACTGGGGCGGTCATCAGGCCGTGTGGTGGAACCTGCCCGAGCGCAAGTTCTTCATCTTCGGCGCGACTTTCTGGCCGCAGGATTTCATTCTGCTCTCGGGCCTGTTGATCATTGCCGCGTTCGGCCTGTTCTTCATCACCGTGTATGCCGGCCGTGTGTGGTGCGGCTACACCTGCCCGCAAAGCGTGTGGACATGGATTTTCATGTGGTGCGAGAAGGTCACCGAAGGCGACCGCAACCAGCGCATCAAGCTCGACAAGGCGCCCATGAGCGCCAACAAATTTGCGCGCAAATTTGCCAAACACGCGCTGTGGTTGCTGATCGGTTTCGTTACCGGCATGACCTTCGTTGGCTATTTCTCACCGATCCGCGAACTGGTGTTCGAATTCTTCACCGGCCAGGCCGATGGCTGGTCGTATTTCTGGGTCGGTTTTTTCACCCTCGCCACGTACGGCAACGCCGGCTGGTTGCGTGAGCAGGTGTGCATCTACATGTGCCCGTATGCGCGCTTCCAGAGTGTGATGTTCGACAAGGACACCCTGATCGTTTCCTACGACCCGCGTCGTGGCGAAAGCCGTGGCCCGCGCAAGAAAGGCGTCGACTACAAGGCCATGGGCCTGGGCGACTGCATCGACTGCACCATGTGCGTTCAGGTCTGTCCGACCGGCATCGACATCCGCGACGGCCTGCAGATCGAGTGCATCGGTTGCGCTGCGTGCATCGATGCCTGTGACAGCATCATGGACAAGATGGACTACCCGCGCGGGCTGATCAGCTACACCACCGAGCACAACCTGTCCGGACAGAAAACCCATAAACTGCGGCCACGCCTGATCGGCTACGCGGTGGTGCTGCTGGCGATGATCAGCCTGCTGGTAACCGCGTTCTTCATGCGTTCGCTGGTCGGCTTCGATGTCAGCAAGGACCGCGTGCTGTACCGCGAGAACGCCGAAGGCCGGATCGAAAACGTCTACAGCCTGAAGATCATGAACAAGGACCAGCGCGATCACACCTATGTGCTGGAAGCCGCCGGTTTGCCGGATCTGCGCCTGCAAGGCAAACGCGAGATCAAAGTGGCAGCCGGCGACATCGTCAGCATGCCAGTCGAACTGTCGAGCGCACCGGAACAACTGCCATCGAGCACCAACGAGGTGAAATTCATCCTCAAGGATGCCGATGACGACAGCGTCCACGTTGAAGCCAAGAGCCGATTCATCGGCCCACAAATCCGTTGAGAGAACTGAACATGCCCGCCGCAAACGCCGCAAGTCCCTGGTACAAGCACCTCTGGCCGTGGATCATCATCGGGATTCTGGCCTGTTCGGTGACCTTGACCCTGTCCATGGTGACCATCGCGGTGAACAACCCGGACAACCTGGTCAACGACAACTATTACGAGGCCGGCAAAGGCATCAATCGTTCGCTGGATCGCGAGTTGCTCGCGCAGAACCTGAAAATGCGCGCTGCGGTGCATCTGGATGACGTGACGGGCGAAGTCGACCTGCGTTTGAGCGGTGACAGCCAACCGGGCAGGCTGGAGCTGAACCTGATCTCGCCAACCCAGCCGGAGAAGGATCGCAAAATTGTTCTGGTCCGCAGCAAAACAGAAACCGGGCGCTACATCGGCCAACTCAACGACAAGATCGAAGGCCGCCGCTTTGTCGAGCTGCTGGGGTCTCAGGATGACCACGTCTGGCGTATGTTCGAAGAAGAGCTGGTCAGCCATGACAAGGAGTTGCTGCTCGGTGATGAGCCGCTGCAAGGCGCCGAAGACCTCAAAAAATAAGCCTGACTCTGATCGTTCCCACGCTCGGCGTGGGAACGCAGCCAAGGACGCTCCGCGTCCCAGCCGAAGCGGACGCGGAGCGTCCGGGGAGGCATCCCCACGCCGAGCGTGGGAACGATCATCGGAACACGATCCATGACCAGTCCAACCCCCTGCTACCACTGCGCCCTGCCCGTCCCGACCGGCAGCCGCTTCACCGCTGTCGTTCTCGGGGAGCCCCGTGAATTCTGCTGCCCCGGTTGTCAGGCTGTGGCCGAGGCCATCGTCGCCGGAGGCCTGGAAAGCTATTACCAGCATCGCAGTGAAGCCTCGGCCAACCCCGAAGCGCTGCCGGTGCAATTGGTTGACGAATTGGCGCTGTACGACCGCGCCGATGTGCAAAAACCTTTCGTCCGTCATGACGGCGAACTCGCCGAAACCACCCTGCTGATGGAAGGCATCAGTTGCGCCGCCTGCGGCTGGCTGATCGAGAAACATCTGCGCACGCTGCCAGCGGTGGCCGAGGCGCGATTGAACCTGTCCAATCATCGTCTGCACGTGCGCTGGGCCGATGGGCAATTGCCGTTGAGCCAGATGCTCGCGGAACTGCGTCACATCGGTTACGCCGCGCACCCCTATCAAGCCGACCGCGCCAGCGAACAACTGGCCAGCGAAAACCGCCTGGCCCTGCGCCAGCTCGGGGTGGCCGGGCTGCTGTGGTTCCAGGCAATGATGGCGACCATGGCGACCTGGCCGGAATTCAACATCGACCTCAGCCCGGAGCTGCACACGATCCTGCGTTGGGTCGCATTGTTTCTGACCACGCCGATCGTGTTCTACAGCTGCGCACCTTTTTTTAAAGGGGCGATGCGCGATTTGCGCACGCGGCACCTGACCATGGACGTCTCGGTATCGCTGGCCATCGGCAGCGCTTACATCGCCGGAATCTGGACGTCGATCACCGGCGTCGGCGAGTTGTATTTCGATGCGGTCGGCATGTTCGCGCTGTTTCTGCTCGCCGGACGCTATCTGGAACGCCGCGCCCGCGAGCGCACGGCCGCTGCCACCGCGCAGTTGGTGAACCTGTTGCCGGCGTCATGCCTGCGCCTGGATGCAGCCGGCCAGAGCGAACGCATCCTGCTCAGCGAACTGCGCCTGGGCGACCACATCCTGGTGCAACCGGGCTCGATCCTGCCGGCGGACGGCAAGATCCTCGACGGCCAATCGAGCATCGACGAATCGTTGCTGACCGGCGAATACCTGCCGCAGCCACGCATGCCGGGTGAAGCGGTGACGGCGGGCACGCTCAATGTCGAAGGCGCGCTGACCGTTGAAGTGCAGGCGCTCGGACAAGACACTCGCCTGTCGGCCATCGTGCGTTTGCTCGATCGCGCCCAGGCAGAAAAACCGCGCCTGGCGGAAATCGCCGATCGCGCCGCGCAATGGTTTCTGCTGTTGTCACTGATCGCCGCAGCCGCCATCGGCCTGTTGTGGTGGGAGCTGGATTCGTCACGCGCCTTCTGGATTGTCCTCGCCATGCTCGTCGCCACTTGCCCTTGCGCCTTGTCACTGGCAACGCCGACCGCGCTTACGGCCGCCACCGGCACCCTGCACAAACTCGGTTTGTTGCTGACTCGCGGTCATGTGCTGGAGGGGTTGAATCAGATTGATACGGTGATCTTCGACAAAACCGGCACCCTCACCGAAGGTCGCTTGGTACTGCGCTCGATCCGTCCGCTGGGGGCGCAGGACAGCGATCAATGCCTGAGCCTCGCCGCTGCACTGGAAAACCGTTCCGAACACCCGATCGCCCGTGCTTTCGGCCGCGCACCGCTGGCAGCGGAAGAAGTCCACAGCACCCCGGGCCTGGGCCTTGAAGGTCTGGTCGGCGAGCAACGTTTGCGCATCGGTCAGGCGGCATTTGTCTGCGCCCTCAGTGGCTCACCTTTGCCAGTGATGCCGGATGAACCGGGCCAATGGCTGCTGCTCGGTGACAGCTCCGGGCCGCTGGCGTGGTTCGTTCTTGATGACCGCTTGCGCGACGATGCCCCCGCCCTGCTCGCGGCATGCAAGGCCCGTGGCTGGCGTACCTTGCTGCTGTCCGGTGACAGCTCGCCGATGGTCGCCAGTGTCGCCGCCGAACTGGGTATCGACGAGGCCCATGGCGGCCTGCTCCCGGACGACAAACTGCAAGTGCTGCAACAGTTGCACAAGGAAGGTCGCAAAGTGTTGATGCTCGGCGATGGCGTCAACGATGTGCCGGTGCTGGCGGCCGCCGATATCAGTGTGGCCATGGGCTCGGCCACGGATCTGGCGAAAACCAGTGCCGATGCCGTGCTGCTGTCCAACCGTCTCGACGCCTTGGTGCAGGCGTTCACCTTGGCGCAGCGCACTCGCCGGGTAATCATCGAGAACCTGCTGTGGGCCGCGCTGTACAATGGCCTCATGTTGCCGTTCGCCGCCCTCGGCTGGATCACCCCGGTATGGGCCGCCGTCGGCATGTCGATCAGTTCGTTGACCGTGGTGCTCAATGCCCTGCGCCTGACTCGCCTGCCGAGCACGCCAGCCGCCCGCACCTCGTCAGAAACCCGCCCGCTGCCGGCCTGAGCCACGCGGGCATGGAGTACAGATGCCAGCTCTCTACGTGATGATTCCGGCCGCGCTGCTGATTGTGGCCATCGCCGTGTACATCTTCTTCTGGGCGGTGGACAGCGGCCAGTACGACGATCTCGACGGCCCGGCTCACAGCATCCTGTTCGACGATCAGGACCCGAACCACACCGCGGCCGTCGACGAAGCCAACCCGAACAAACCGGACGACAAGGCGCCACCTCATGCTTGAACTGGCGCCGCTGCTGGTCTCGGCGCTGATCCTCGGCCTGCTCGGTGGCGGCCATTGCCTGGGGATGTGCGGCGGCTTGATGGGCGCGCTGACATTGGCGATTCCCAAGGAACAACGCAGTCGGCGCTTTCGTTTGCTGCTGGCGTACAACTTGGGGCGAATCCTCAGTTATGCCACCGCAGGATTGCTGATCGGCCTTGCTGGCTGGGCGGTGGCGAACAGCCCCGCCGCACTGTTCATGCGCGTGCTGGCCGGGCTGCTGTTGATTGCCATGGGTTTGTATCTCGCCGGTTGGTGGAGCGGCCTGACCCGCATCGAAAGCCTCGGTCGCGGTTTATGGCGCTACATCCAACCTGTGGCCAACCGCTTGTTGCCAGTGTCGAGTTTGCCTCGCGCATTACTGCTTGGCGCACTGTGGGGCTGGCTGCCGTGCGGACTGGTTTACAGCACGTTGCTGTGGTCGGCGAGCCAGGGCAATGCGCTGGACAGCGCGTTGTTGATGCTGGCGTTCGGGCTGGGTACCTGGCCGGTGCTGCTGGCTACCGGTCTGGCGGCTGAGCGGGTCACGGCGCTGTTGCGCAAGCGTAGCGTGCGTATGGCTGGTGGGTTGTTGGTGATTCTGTTCGGGATCTGGACCCTGCCCGGCCCGCATCAGCATTGGTTGATGGGGCACTGATATGAACCCAAGAAATTGAGCCAGTGATATCCCTCACCACAAAAACCAGGCAAAGCCTTCAACCACCGTTGATGCAAATCAACAGCCCCATCGCCGCACCCCGATAGACTCGCCACACTGCCAGCCTATCCGGGGGAATGCCCGCATGCTCGACGCCATTCGTTGGGACACTGATCTGATCCGCCGCTACGACCTGGCGGGGCCGCGCTACACCTCTTATCCGACGGCCGTGCAATTCAACAGTCAGGTCGGCACCTTCGACCTGTTCCATGCCCTGCGCGACAGCCGCAAGGCCTTGCGGCCGTTGTCGCTGTACGTCCACGTGCCGTTCTGCGCGAACATTTGCTACTACTGCGCCTGCAATAAAGTCATCACCAAGGATCGCGGCCGCGCATTGCCGTACCTGCAACGCCTGGAGCAGGAAATCCAGCTGATCGCCTGTCACCTCGACCCGGCGCAAAAAGTCGAACAGCTGCACTTTGGCGGCGGCACGCCGACCTTCCTCAGCCACGACGAACTGCGCCAGTTGATGGCGCACCTGCGCAAACATTTCAATCTGCTGGATGACGATTCCGGCGATTACGGCATCGAGATCGACCCTCGCGAAGCCGACTGGTCAACCATGGGCCTGCTGCGCGAACTGGGTTTCAACCGGGTCAGCATCGGCCTGCAAGACCTTGATCCCGCAGTGCAACGAGCGGTCAATCGCCTGCAAAGCCTGGAAGAAACCCGCGCCGTGATCGACGCAGCGCGCACCCTGCAATTTCGCTCGATCAACATCGACCTGATCTACGGGTTGCCCAAGCAGACCCCGGACAACTTTGCCCGCACCGTCGAGGAAGTCATCAGCCTGCAACCGGATCGGCTCTCGGTGTTCAACTACGCGCACCTGCCGGAACGCTTCATGCCGCAGCGACGGATCAATGGCAACGAATTGCCAAGTCCGACGCAGAAACTGGACATGCTCCAGCGCACCATCGAGCAACTGACCACCGCCGGTTACCGCTACATCGGCATGGACCACTTTGCCCTGCCCGACGATGAGCTGGCGATTGCCCAGGAAGAACAAACCCTGCAGCGCAACTTCCAGGGGTACACCACGCACGGCCATTGCGATCTGATTGGTCTGGGGGTGTCGGCGATCAGCCAGATCGGTGACCTGTATTGCCAGAACAGCAGCGATCTCAACGAATACCAGAACACCCTCGCGTCCGCGCAACTGGCAACCAGTCGTGGCCTGGTGTGCAATGCCGATGACCGGCTGCGTCGCGCGGTGATCCAGCAACTGATCTGCAATTTCAACCTGGACTTCGCCGCGATCGAGCAAGCGTTCAACATCGATTTCCAAGGCTACTTCGGCGCACTGTGGCCGCAACTGCAAGGCATGGCCAAGGATGGCCTGATCACGCTGGACAGCGAGCGGATCGAAGTATTGCCGGCGGGACGTTTGCTGGTGCGTTCGGTGTGCATGGTGTTCGACGCTTACCTCGAACAGCAGAACCGCCAGCGGTTCTCGCGGGTGATTTAGTTTTTCATCAGCAGCGAACCGACTTTCATGTTTTGCTCGGACGTCAGGCCCGACTGGCCGACCACTTTCGACAAAGCCAGATTGGCGGTAATCAAACCGGTGTTCAACGCGGCAATGGCGCCACGCAGGCTGGCAACCTTGATGATTTTTTCTTCGTTGGAAAGGCGCTTGTCGGCCATGATCTTTTCGATCTGCGCCTTTTTCTCGGCAATCTCTTTTTGCAGCTTGCGGATCATCTTCAGCAATTGCTGGATGTTCTCGGGCAAACCGCTTTCTTCGATGTCCCTATTGTCGCCACCCGCCCCCGCCGATTTCTCGATGGAGGCTCCGGACAGCGACACTTTGACGCCTTCGACCAAGGTCGGGGTTGCATCTGTCGTCGAGTCGGCATTTCGGTCCTTGTCGGACGCGTTTTTAAACGCTTCCGACGCTGCCTCAACGCCGCTGCTACCGGGGCCCAGCGTACCAATGGCAGCCATCGAAGCGGTTCCTTAAATAGGGTGTGATGACAGTTTATCGGCCAGTTGCCCTGCGGCTTTACGCCCGTGGGACAAACTCGCCACACGCTGGCCTGAATGTCCTCCCGTGGGTTACCCTTACGGCTTATGTGTGTTTTCCCACAAGGATTAAAGAAATGTCCGAGCCAGTTAAACTGCGCGCTCACAACCAGGCCCATTGCAAGGATTGCAGCCTGGCCCCTCTCTGCCTGCCACTTTCTTTGAATCTGGAAGACATGGATGCGCTGGACGAAATCGTTAAACGCGGCCGCCCGTTGAAAAAAGGCGAGTTCCTGTTCCGTCAGGGCGACACGTTCGATTCCGTTTATGCAGTACGCTCCGGCGCCCTGAAGACCTTCAGCCTGAGCGACACTGGCGAGGAGCAACTCACGGGCTTCCACCTGCCGAGCGAACTGGTCGGCCTGTCCGGCATGGACACCGAGAAACATCCGGTTTCCGCCCAGGCGCTGGAAACCACCTCGGTCTGCGAAATTCCTTTCGAACGCCTCGACGAACTGGCCCTGCAACTGCCGCAGTTGCGCCGCCAGTTGATGCGCGTGATGAGCCGGGAAATCCGCGACGACCAGCAGATGATGCTGTTGTTGTCGAAGAAAACCGCCGACGAACGCATCGCAACATTCCTCGTCAACCTGTCGGCGCGCTTCCGCGCTCGCGGCTTCTCGGCCAATCAGTTCCGCCTGAGCATGTCGCGCAATGAAATCGGCAACTACCTTGGCCTGGCGGTGGAAACCGTGTCCCGCGTGTTTACACGCTTCCAGCAAAACGAGCTGATCGCCGCCGAGGGCAAAGAGATTCATATCCTCGACCCGATCCAGCTCTGCGCCCTGGCTGGCGGCTCGCTCGACGGCTGATCTAGACCCGCGGCCGAGCGCATCGTTTCAGCCGCGGGTATACTGCGCCGTTTGCAGCCCTGCCAGGACAACTCGACGATGGTCTTCGACTCCTTCGACATCAAATCCCTGATCCGCCCCGTGATCGACTTCCCGAAACCGGGCGTGATCTTTCGCGACATCACCCCACTGTTTCAGTCGCCGACGGCTCTGCGCCTGGTGATGGACAGTTTCGCGCACCGTTACGTCGAAGCCGACTTCACCCACATCGGTGCGATGGATGCCCGTGGTTTCCTGATCGGTTCGGTGCTGGCCTATCAGTTGAACAAGCCGCTGGTGCTGTTCCGCAAGCAAGGCAAACTGCCGGCGGACGTGTTGGCCGAGGGTTACGCGACCGAATACGGCGAAGCCTTCCTGGAAGTGCACGCCGACAGCCTGTGCGAAGGCGATTCAGTGGTGATGTTCGATGATTTGATCGCCACTGGCGGGACGCTGATTGCAGCGGCCAACCTGATTCGCCGCATGGGCGCGCGCGTGCATGAGGCGGCGGCGATTATCGATTTGCCGGAGCTGGGTGGCTCGCAGCGTCTGGAAGATATGGGCATCCCTACCTTCTGTCTGACGCAGTTTGCCCTGACTGATAAGTAAGCGGCGCCGCTCCCACTGACGCCATCGCTGGCAAGCCAGCTCCCACAGGTTTTTTGGTGTACACAACCTTTGTGAACGACCTGAATCACTGTGGGAGCTGGATTGCCAGCGATGAGGCCAGCCGCAACACCGAAGATCAAAGCCCCATCTGCTTGCTGATGATCTCGTTCATCACCTCTCGCGTCCCGCCGCCAATCGACAAGATGCGATTATCCCGATACAGCCGCTCCACCAGACTCTCGCGCATGTAACCCAGCCCACCCAAAATCTGCACGGCTTCGGTAGTGATTCGGTCCGAGGTGTCCGTGGCAAAATTCTTGGCCATGGAGATCTCCTTGATCACACTCTGCCCCGCCGCCATTTTCGCCGCTTGCCGATAAGTGAATTCCCGAGACACCTCCAACGCCGTGGCCATTTCGGCCAGACGATGCTTGATCACCTGGAACTTGCCGATCGGTTTGCCGAAAGCTTCGCGCTCGCGGGCCCACTTCAGACTCTCTTCCAGCGCCAACTGCGCGGTCATGTTGGCCATCAGCGCCAGCGCCAGCCGTTCACTCTGAAAGTTGCCCATGATGCAGGCGAAGCCCATGTTCTCGGCGCCGATCAGATTGCCCACAGGCACGCGGCAATCGTCGAAGAACAACTCGGCGGTGTCTGACGCCCACCAGCCCATTTTTTTCAACTGACGGCCGACGGTGAAGCCCGGCGTGCCCTTCTCGATCAAGAGCAGACTGATGCCGGCGAAACCCGGCGCTCCGGTGCGCACCGCGACGGTGTAGTAATCGGCGCGCACACCACTGGTGATAAAGGTTTTGCTACCGCTGACGCGGTAGAAATCGCCGTCACGCACGGCGCGGGTCTGCAGATTGGCGACGTCGGAGCCGCCACCAGGCTCGGTAACCGCCAGGGCGCTGATCTTTTCGCCGCTGAGCACTTGGGGCACGACGCGGTCACGGACGTCGGGGCGGGCCCATTTGACGATCGGTGGCAGACCGATATCCAGCGAACCCAGCCCTGCTACCAGTCCGCCGGAGCCGCAGCGCATCAGCTCTTCACTGGCGGCGACCTTGGCGAACAGGTCGCCTTCATGACTGCCGCCGAGCGCTTCCGGGTAACCGATACCAAGGATGCCGGCGGCGCCGGCCTTCAGGTACAGCTCACGGGGGAAGCTCTCGGCTTCTTCCCACTGATCGATGTCCGGCAGGATCTCGCGCTCGACGAAACGTCTGACGCTGTCGCGGACCATTTGGTGGCTGGGGTCGAAGTATTCCTGAAAGGCAGGCATGGGCGAGCTCCACGGAAGGGTTCGCCGAACTTAACCGAGCGCTTGCTTGGTTTTCAACAGTATTGTGTGATTTGGAGAGACCGAGGTGCGTTCATCGCTGGCAAGCCAGCTCCCACAGGGTTCGGAGTTGTCGACAAATTTTTGCGACCAACACAAATCACTGTGGGAGCTGGCTTGCCAGCGATGGGGTCAGAACAAGCAATAAAGAACTCAGAGGGCGATCGGTTTGCGGCCGGCAAACGAATGCGCCAGCGTGCCGCCATCCACCAACTCCAGCTCACCCCCCAACGGCACCCCGTGGGCAATCCGCGAAGCGATCAGGCCTTTGTTGTTGAGCAGCTGGGCGATGTAATGCGCCGTCGCCTCGCCTTCCACCGTCGGGTTGGTGGCCAGGATAACCTCGGTAAACGTCCCCGCCTCTTCGATCCGCGCCATCAACTGCGGAATGCCGATCGCCTCAGGTCCGAGCCCATCCAGCGGCGACAAGTGCCCCTTGAGTACAAAGTAGCGCCCACGGAAACCGGTCTGCTCGACCGCATACACATCCATCGGCCCTTCGACCACGCACAGCAGGGTGTCGTCGCGGCGAGTATCGGCGCACTGCGGGCACAGATCGTCTTCGGTCAGCGTGCGGCACTGGCGGCAGTGACCGACCCCTTCCATGGCCTGACTCAAGGATTGAGCCAGACGCAGACCGCCGCTACGGTCGCGCTCGAGCAACTGCAACGCCATGCGCTGGGCGGTTTTCTGACCCACACCCGGCAGAATTCGCAGGGAGTCGATCAGTTGGCGAATCAAAGGGCTGAAGCTCATGGGTAAAAAGTCCGACAAAACAACGAGACGCGGTTTATACCCGCGCCTCTGGCCAGCGTCAAATACTCAGTCCTGGGCGACCTTCACCACCAGTTTGCCGAAGTTGCGCCCTTCCAGCAGACCGATAAACGCCTCGGGCGCCTGTTCCAGGCCCTCGACCACGTCCTCGCGGAATTTCACCTTGCCCTCACGCACCCACGGCACCATGTGGCTGATGAATTCCGGCTGACGATCACCGTAGTCATCAAAGACGATGAAGCCCTGAATCCGCACGCGCTTGGTCAACAGCGTGCGTTGCAGCATCGGCAAGCGATCCGGGCCCGTGGGCGCCTCAGAGGCGTTGTAACCGGCGATCAGCCCGCACAACGGAATGCGCGCCTTCGGATTGAGCAGCGGCACGACCGCGTCGAACACATGACCACCAACATTCTCGTAGTAAATGTCGATGCCATTCGGGCAAGCCTTGGCCAGTTGTTCGGCGAAATCCGCCGCTTTGTGATCAATGCACGCATCGAAACCCAGCTCCTCGACCACGTATTTGCATTTCTCGGCACCGCCCGCCACACCCACAGCGCGCAGGCCTTTGATCTTCGCCACTTGCCCGACCACCGAGCCGACCGCGCCCGAAGCTGCCGCCACCACGAGGGTCTCGCCCTCTTTTGGCTGGCCGATGTCCATCAGGCCCATGTACGCGGTCATGCCCGGCATGCCCAGCACACCCAGGGCCATCGACGGGCTCGGCAGCCCTGAGGGGATCGGAATGATATTGCGGCCGTCGCTGATGCTGTGGCTCTGCCAACCGGTGGCGCCGACCACCAGATCGCCTTCGTGGAATTTCGGATGACGCGATTGCTCGACCCGGCTGACAGCGCCACCGGTCATCACTTCGCCGATTTGTACCGGCGCGGCGTAGGACGGAGCGTCACTCATGCGTCCGCGCATGTAGGGGTCCAGCGACAGGTACAGGGTTTTCAGCAGCACCTGCCCGTCTTCAAGATCCGGCAACGCTTCGCGCTCCAGACGGAAGTTTTCCGGGGTCGGTGCGCCCACCGGGCGCGAGGCCAGGACAAAGCGTTGGTTGAGCGTCAGAGGGTCGGACATGTCAGCGTCTCCTGTGAATGAGGAATTCGAAGGTATAGGGAGCAGACCTTTGTGGCGGTGGCGCGTTCCACTTGATCGTTCCCACGCTCCGCGTGGGAATGCCTCAACGGACGCTCCGCGTTCGGCTCTGGACTGGGGACGCGGAGCGTCCCGGGCTGCATTCCCACGCAGAGCGTGGGAACGATCAACCAGAAACAAAAATGCCAGGCGCAAGGCCTGGCATTTTGTGTAGCTCATCTGTCGCGCAATGGCGAATCAGAAAGGCAGTTTCATACCCGCTGGCAGGTTCATGCCGGCGGTCATGCTGCCCATTTTTTCCTGGCTATTGGCTTCGATCTTGCGCACGGCGTCGTTGACGGCGGCAGCAACCACGGCTTCCAGCATCTCTTTGTCGTCTTCGCTCAGACCTTCGACCAGGCTTGGGTCGATGCTCACGCTTTTCACGTCGTGACGACCGGTCATCACCACGGTGACCATATCGCCGCCGGCCTTACCGGTGACTTCGGCGTTGGCCAGTTCTTCCTGCATCTTGGCCATTTTTTCCTGCATCTGCTGCGCCTGCTTCATCAGGCCGGCCATGCCACCTTTCATCATGGGAATCACCTCAAAAGTACTTGGATCAAAACAGCGCCCGGCGAGTTGGGCCAGGCGCCCTCAGTTATTAGCCTTGGGCGACCAAGGCGTCGACAGGTTCAATAGTATCGTGTCGCACCACCGCGCCGAACTGCTGGACCATCTGCTGGATGAACGGATCGCCGTGGATCGACTCTTCCGCCTCGCGCTGACGGTTGGCACGCCGCCGGGACGCAGCCTGAGCCGGGGTTTCCTGCTCGGGCTTGATCAGCTCGATGGTCAGGCTCAGCGTGCGGCCGTGGAACTGGTTCAACGCATCGTTGAGACGACGCTGTTGCGTAGCGTTGAACAGCGCGCTGTGCGCCGGATCGAGGTGCATCAGCCAATGGTCGCCATCGACGGCAATCAATGTGCAGTTGGCGGCGATGCTGCCGGTCATGCCGGAGATCGGCAGTTTCGGGAACAGTTCCAGCCATTGCAAGGCCAGACCGGTGGCCGGTGCCGCAGCCGGTTCTGGCTCAGGCTCCGGTGCAGGCTCGGCGGCGTGTTCGCTGGCCAGCTCGTCGAGGTAGCTGTAAGCCGAATCCATGTCCGGCTCGATGTAATCCTCGTCCAGCGGCGGCTCGTCGTCCATGTCCATGCCCGGGGTGGCGGCATCGACGTCGGCGACCGACGGCTCCGGAATCGGCGCAGCGGCCCACTCCGGTGCGTCCGGGACCACGCTGTCCGGGGTCGGCAGCGGCATCGGCGGCAACTCGGGCTGCTCGGCGGCGGTTTCCAGCACGGGCTCGACAGCGGGTTGCTGCGCGGGCTCGGGCTCAGGCTCAGGCTCTACCGGATCGTTCCACGGCAGATCGACCACCGCTTCGACGGCAACCGGCTCAGGCTCAGGCTCAGGCTCGGGTTCCGGTGCTGGTTGCGGCTCAGCCGCGATCACAGGCTCGGCAACCGGTGCCGGCGCAACCACCGGAGTTGGCGCTGGTGTAGGTGTCGGTGCAACAGCCGCAGCGACTACCGGTGCAGGTTTAGACGCGGCAGCCACGGAGTTTGCGGAATCAACTGTGGCCTGGCTGATCCCCACTGGCTTTAGCGGCTGCCTCGGGGCGTCCGCCGTATCCGCCGGCCGGAAGGCCAGCATTCGCAGCAGGACCATTTCGAAACCACCGCGTGGATCCGGTGCCAGCGGCAAATCGCGGCGACCGATCAGGCCCATCTGGTAATAGAACTGCACGTCTTCGGCCGGCAACGCCTGGGCCAGCGCCAACACGCGATCCCGATCACCATGGCCATTGTCGACACCTTCCGGCAGCGCCTGAGCAATGGCCACACGGTGCAGCACATTGAGAATTTCCGAGAGCACGCCGTTCCAGTCCGGGCCTTGTTCGGCCAGGTGGCGCACGGCTTCGAGCAACGCCTTGGCATCGCCTTCGATTAACGCATGCAGCACGTCGTAAACCTGACCGTGATCCAGCGTACCGAGCATCGCCCGCACGTCGGTGGCCAGTACCTTGCCTTCACCGAACGCGATCGCCTGATCTGTCAGGCTCATGGCGTCACGCATCGAACCGTCAGCGGCGCGACCGAGCAGCCACAGTGCATCGTCTTCGAACGGCACGTTTTCGGCCGTCAGTACGTGGGTCAGATGCTCGACCACACGTTCCGGCGTCATGTTCTTCAGCGAGAACTGCAAGCAACGCGACAAAATCGTTGCCGGAAGTTTCTGCGGGTCGGTGGTCGCCAGGATGAACTTGACGTAAGGCGGCGGCTCTTCGAGGGTTTTCAACAGCGCATTGAAGGAATGGCTGGAAAGCATGTGCACTTCGTCGATCAGGTAGACCTTGAAGCGCCCACGGCTTGGCGCGTACTGCACGTTATCGAGCAGCTCGCGGGTGTCTTCGACCTTGGTGCGGCTGGCGGCGTCGATCTCGATCAGGTCGACGAAACGCCCCTCGTCGATTTCACGGCATACCGAGCACTCGCCGCACGGGCTGGAAGTGATACCTGTTTCACAGTTCAGGCATTTGGCAATGATCCGCGCAATCGTGGTTTTACCCACCCCGCGCGTACCGGTGAACAGGTACGCGTGGTGCAGCCGCTGGCTGTCCAAGGCATTGATCAGAGCCTTGAGCACATGGGTCTGGCCGACCATTTCGCGGAACGAGCGCGGACGCCATTTACGTGCAAGAACCTGATAACTCATCGAAAACCGTCGCAACGAAGGAAGCTGAAGCGGCTAATGCTAGCGGAGCAAGGGCAAAATTGCATCCGGTGTGCTCGTCTAATATGGCTAAGCTGCATGAGCAGAAGCTTTTATCGGCTCGGGATCGGGAATTACCGGAGCGTTTATGCGTTGGGCCGTGGGGGCGTTGCTGGGAATCAGCCTGAACGTGACGGCAGCCGAACCACCGCTGCGCTTCGTCGTGGCCGACAGTTGGGCCATGCCGATGGTGCAAATCGAGCGTGGCCAGCCAACCCAGGGCATCCTGCACGACATGATGCTCAGCCTCGCCACCCAGGTCGGCGTGCCGGCAGAATTTCACGTACTGCCACGCGCCCGGGTGCAGAACGCCATGGAACGCGGTGAAGTCGATGTGCGCTGCTATGCCGCACAGTCATGGCTGCCGAATCAGTCGGGTGATTACATCTGGAGCATTCCGTTGTTGTTCCAGCGTGACCTGCTGATCAGCGGCCAAAGTCAGCCCGCCCATGTTGAGCCGGCAAGCCTGGCGCCCCAGTCGATCGGCACCGTGCTCGGCTATACCTATCCGACCCTGCAACCGCTGTTCGATGCCAATCAACTGCAACGCGAAGATGCGCGCAACCAGGAACAGGTGCTGGATAAACTGCTGGCCGGGCGTTATCGCTATGCGGTGAGCAATCAATGGACGCTGGACTGGTTCAACCAACGCCTGACGCCGGACCAGCAACTGCACGGCGTGGCGGTGCTGCAGGAACAGCATGTGGGTTGTTACGTGAGGAATGATCCGAAGGTGCCGGTGCAGCGGATTTTGCGCACGTTGCTGCGGATGAAAATGTCGGGGGAGATTGATGAGATTATCCGGCTGTATACCGGACAGCCTGACAACACCCCATAACCCTGTGGGAGCTGGCTTGCCAGCGATAGCGGTGGGTCAGATTCATTTGTATTGCTGAAAGCCTGCAATCGCTGGCAAGCCAGCTCCCACAGGATCATCTTCAACAGGGAAATCTTGTCGGTTCGTTAAATCACAGGCACAAAAAAACCGCAGTGGGCGAAACCCATGCAGTTCTGTTTGAAGCGCTCGATTGTTCGTTAAGGTGGTAACCCCACCAGCCACACCCCGGCACACAATGTTCCCGCTGTGGCTGCTGCCTTCCGGCTCTGACCAGGTTCACGGGTAATCGTTGCGGGGGGACCGATGGGGTCACCATAACGACGCTTGCCTGTCGGCGAGCCGCGCCATTGTACCTATCTGAGGTGAAGTTACAACCGTTGGTTGCAGATAAAAATATGAACAGCTTCAAGGACATGCGCCATGCCCGAAAAGATCGCAACCTGCGTCAGCGTTTACAGGGCAAGAACCTCGTCTGCCCGACCGCCCGCCTGCTGGATCACCAGATGAATGAAGTGCAGTTTGGCAATCGCCGGTGCCGGCAGCACGAACGGGTAAAAATCCGGCTGGCCCATGCTGCGTGACAGCTCATTGAGCATGCCGGCCAATTCGATCCACGCGTTGACGAACGAGAGAAACGCCTCGCCGCCGGGATGTTCCGGGTCATACAGCGTGCTGGTGGGAAACGGCTGGTAGTCGAAATCCATTTCCCGCGCGCTCATGCCAAAGCCCAACGCGGTGTCCACAGCGTCCATCATGTGCAGGTAATGCGCCCAGGTTTCTGCCCAGTCTTCCCACGGGTGCATGGTCGCGTAGGCGCTGACATAGTGCTGCGGCCAGTCCATTGGTGCGCCCTGTTGATAGTGGCGATCCAGTGCTTCGGCGTAACTGGCGCGCTCGTCGCCGAACAGGCTGCGGAATGAATCGAGCCACGGGCCGTTGGCGATCAGGCGATCCCAGTAGTAGTGGCCGACCTCATGGCGGAAATGCCCGAGCAGCGTGCGATACGGTTCGTGCATCTGCGCCCTCACTCGCTCGCGGTGGGCGTCGTCGGCTTCTTTGATATCGAGGGTGATCAGGCCGTTGGCATGGCCGGTCATCGGCGCATTGCCGTCGAGGTCGACGCCGATAAAGTCAAAGGCCAGCCCGGTTTGCTCGTCTACGGTTTTCGGGGTGACCTGCAAGCCGAGGGTGATCAGTTGCGCGATCAGTCGCCGCTTGGCAATTTCGACCTTGCGCCAGCGCTCGGGGTTTTCCGGGTCGGACAGATCGGGGATGGTGCGATTGAGGCTGCAGGCGATGCACAGGCTGTCGTGATCGTTGGCCGGCAGCAGCCAATTACACGCGGCGGGGGTGTCAAGGTTGGCGCAGCGGCGGAACAGCTCGGCGTCGGGATCGGCGTCGAGGGTCCAGGTGCCATCCTGCGGCCCGGGTTGCAGCGAGGTCAGGCGACTTTCTTCGGGTTGATAGCCGAGCAAGGCATTGCACGCAAGGCACTGGCTATTGCGAAAGAACAGCGACTGGCCGCAGCGGCACGGCCAGACTTTGCTGTTGCGTGAAGACTCGCCCATGAACGGCGCGACGATGCGAGAACTGAGCTGCTCGAAAAAGCGGTACATGGCGATCTCTCCCTGGGGCTTGCCAAGACTAGATCATTCGCATGACAACATCGTTCCCGAATACGGCGCCACTAACGCGTGACACCACTGTTGTGGTGAGGGGATTTATCCCCGACGGGTTGCGAAGCAGCCCCAAAACCTTGCAACTCGGTCGAACCAGACAAACCGTGTGCTCAGATTTTACGACTGCTGCGCAGCCGGTCGGGGATAAATCCCCTCACCACAGATTTTGGGCTTACCCAGTGACTTAGGCGGAAATGCCATGGGTTTTGAGGAACGCGATGAACGCTTCTTCGTCCATCACTTTCACACCCAGTTCATTGGCCTTGGTCAGTTTCGAACCAGCGCCAGGCCCCGCTACCACGCAATGGGTTTTCGCCGACACGGAACCGGCGACCTTGGCACCCAGGCTTTCCAGATGCTCTTTGGCAACATCACGGCTCATCAACTCGACCTTGCCGGTCAGCACCCAGGTCTCGCCGGACAGCGGCAAGCCTTCGACGACTTTCTTCTCGCTCTGCCAGTGCATGCCGAAATCGCGCAGTTGCTTCTCGGATTCTTCCGCCAGTTGCCGATGCTCAGGCAAGGCAAAAAACTCACGTACCGAATTCGCCTGTTTCTCCGGCAGTGCCTGACGCATGTCCAGCCAGTCGGCATTCATCACCGCTTCCAGCGAACCAAACTTGTCCGCCAGTTTCTGCGCACCGCCCGGGCCGACCGAAGGGATGTGCAGTTTGTCGAGGAAACCGCCAAGCGTGGTGCTGGCAGCGAACTCGGCGCCCAACTCGCCTTGGTCCTGAATCTGCAAACCATGGCCGAGCAATTCAGTGATCACCTGTTGGTTATGCGCATCTTCAAAGAAGCTGTGAATCTCGTGCGCCACTTCCAGGCCAACATCCGGCAGGTAGGTCAACACTTGCGGCAACGCCTGCTGAACGCGCTCCAGCGATCCCAATGAGCGCGCCAGCACCTTGGCCGTCTCTTCGCCGACATCGGGAATGCCGAGTGCATAGATGAAACGCGCCAGCCCCGGTTTCTTGCTGTCCTCGATGGCCGCGAGCAGTTTGTTGCTCGACACCTCGGCAAAACCTTCCAGATCGACGATGTCGTCGAATTTCAGCGCGTACAGATCGGCCGGCGAGCTGACCAGACCTTCGTCGACCAGTTGCTCGACACTCTTGTCACCGAGGCCTTCAATGTCCATCGCCCGGCGCGAGACGAAGTGGATGATCGCCTGCTTCAGTTGCGCGCCACAGGCCAGACGGCCGACGCAGCGATACACCGCGCCTTCGCTGACGGTTTCCTTGCCTTTGCTGCGCTTGATCAGTTGCGTGCGCTCGACGTGCGAACCGCAGACCGGGCAGCTATCGGGAATCTGCACCGCACGGGCGTTTTCCGGGCGGCGATCCATAACCACCTGCACCACTTGCGGAATCACGTCGCCGGCGCGACGGATGATCACGGTGTCACCGATCATCAAGCCCAGACGCGCCACTTCGTCCATGTTGTGCAGCGTGGCGTTGGCCACGGTGACGCCGGCAACCTTGACCGGTTTCAGTCGTGCGACTGGCGTGACGGCGCCGGTGCGGCCGACCTGAAATTCCACGTCGAGCAACTCGGTGAGCTCTTCCATCGCCGGGAATTTATGCGCGATGGCCCAGCGCGGTTCGCGGGCGCGGAAGCCCAGCTCACGCTGATCGGCGATGCTGTTGACCTTGAACACCACACCGTCGATTTCGTAGGCCAGCGAATTACGCCGTTCGCCGATGTCGCGGTAGTAATCCAGGCACTCGCCAATGCCCTTGGCCAATTTCAATTCGTGACTGATGGGCATGCCCCACTTCTGCAACTGCTTGAGGTTGCCGATGTGGGTGTCGGAAATATCGTGGGAGACCTGGCCGATGCCGTAGCAGCAGAATTCCAAAGGACGGTTGGCGGTGATCTTCGAATCAAGCTGACGCAAGCTGCCGGCCGCAGCGTTGCGCGGGTTGGCGAAGGTCTTGCCGCCGACTTCCAGTTGCGAGGCGTTGAGGCGCTCGAAACCGGCCTTGGACATGAACACTTCACCGCGCA
Source organism: Pseudomonas sp. NPDC087817 (assembly GCF_044742875.1). Classification (NCBI taxonomy): domain Bacteria; kingdom Pseudomonadati; phylum Pseudomonadota; class Gammaproteobacteria; order Pseudomonadales; family Pseudomonadaceae; genus Pseudomonas; species Pseudomonas sp. NPDC087817. The sequence goes on along the minus strand of NZ_JBIUVJ010000041.1, from coordinate 25,004 downwards.
CTTCCAGGGTCGCCGGCCAGCCTTCGCCGTGCAGCTTCAGGGGAATGTTACGCACGGTGCGCACGTTGACGCTGATGTCTTCACCGGTGGTGCCGTCGCCGCGTGTGGCGCCACGTACCAGCACGCCGTCCTGATAGAGGAGGCTGACCGCCAGGCCATCGAGCTTGGGTTCGCAGCTGTACTCCACCGCCGCGCCGCCACCGAACAGGTCACCGGCCGGCAGATCCAGCCCTTCGGTGACGCGGCGATCGAACTCGCGCATGTCGGTTTCTTCGAAGGCGTTGCCGAGGCTGAGCATCGGCACTTCGTGACGCACCTGGGTGAACGCGGTGAGCGCCACGCTGCCGACTCGCTGGGTCGGCGAGTCGCTGGTGATCAGTTCGGGATTGGCCGCTTCCAGCGCTTTGAGCTCGTGGAACAACCGGTCGTACTCGGCGTCCGGAATGCTCGGTTCGTCGAGGACGTGGTACCGGTAATTATGCTGATCGAGTTCAGCGCGCAGCTCTAGAATGCGGTTTTTGGCGGCGGTCATGGGGTGTTCTCTCATAAAGCAAAAGAGCAGCCGAGGCTGCTCAATCTATTTGCCGATTGCCTCTTTTTATCGCGAGGCAATCTTTTCAATCAACGCTTCTGGGTCAGGGCGCGGCGTTCGAACTCGACGATGCGCTGACGGTAGTGCTCAATCGTTTGTGCGGTCAGAACGCTGCGCTGGTCATCTTTCAGCTCGCCGTTCAGTTCCTGCGACAGCTTGCGGGCTGCGGCCACCATGACATCGAAAGCCTGCTTAGGATGACGCGGGCCGGGCAGGCCGAGGAAGAAGCTCACCGCCGGGGTGCTGAAATGGTCGATATCGTCCAGATCGAATATGCCCGGTTTGACCGCATTGGCCATGGAGAACAACACTTCACCGTTGCCGGCCATGCTTTCGTGGCGGTGGAAAATATCCATCTCACCAAAACGCAGACCACTTTCCAGAATGTTCTGCAACAGCGCCGGGCCTTTGAAGCCGGCAGCGTCGCGGCAGATCACGCTGATCACCAGCACTTCTTCGGCTTGCGGCTGATCCTTGTCGACAACAGCAGGCGCAGGCTTGCTGTCTTCAACGAAGTCATCGTCACGGCTGCTGAAGCTCGGGCCGTCATCCAGATCGAGGTTGAGGTTCAGGTCACCTTGAGCCGGACCGTTGCTGCCACGTTTGCCACGCTTCGAACCGGATTCGCGAGGCTCGCGTGCTTCGCGGGCCGGCATGCTCACCGAGGGCAGATCGTGTTCGTCCAGCTGCGGTTCTTTATGGTTGTCCAGCACGCGAGCCGGGCCCAACAGCTCGGCGCTGGTGTCCTCGTCCGGCAGGTTGGACAGACTTCGGTCAAGACGGAATTTCAGTTTTCCCTTGCCGCCGCGCATACGGCGCCATTAATATTAAATTATAGGTTGTTTAAAATTGTTTACTATTTTGATTTTTGTCCATCTCTTATGGATTTTTATGCTT
>NZ_JBIUVJ010000041.1:2576-23505 GCF_044742875.1 Pseudomonas sp. NPDC087817 | reverse complement strand
CTCTATGTTCTGACAGGCGTTTTGCCCACGTATACGAAAAATTGACATTAAACTAGCACGACCAAAGACAACTTTACACCGTCTGTCTCATTGGCTTGCGCGAATATGTCGATTGGCCAGCAAGTCGAACGCGGTAAAAAAGTCCTACAAGACTAAATTACCTTTCCGACACCACGCTGGCTCAGGCGTCCACCATCGCCATCGCCTCCTCGACATCCACGGCTACCAGTCGCGAACAACCCGGTTCATGCATCGTTACGCCCATCAACTGCTCGGCCATTTCCATGGCGATTTTGTTGTGGGTGATGTAGATGAACTGCACCGTCTGCGACATCTCTTTGACCAAGCGTGCGTAGCGTCCAACGTTAGCGTCATCCAGTGGCGCGTCAACCTCATCGAGCATGCAGAACGGCGCCGGATTCAATTTGAAGATGGCAAATACCAGTGCCAGCGCGGTCAGGGCTTTTTCCCCGCCGGAGAGCAAATGGATGGTGCTGTTCTTCTTCCCTGGCGGCTGCGCCATGATCGTTACCCCTGTATCGAGTAGATCTTCGCCCGTCAGTTCCAAATACGCCCGTCCACCACCGAAAACTTTTGGAAAAAGTGCCTGTAAACCGCCATTGATCTGATCAAAGGTATCTTTGAAACGGTTACGGGTTTCCTTGTCGATCTTGCGGATAACGTTTTCCAGCGTCTCCAGTGCTTCGACCAGATCGGCATCCTGCGCATCCAGATAACGCTTACGCTCGGACTGTTGCGTGTATTCATCGATGGCCGCGAGGTTGATCGCGCCCAGGCGTTGAATCCGCGCATTGATCCTTTCGAGTTCTTCTTCGGCTTCGCGTTCACTGGCCTGCGCGGTCAATGTGGCGAGCACGCCATTGAGATCGTAGCCGTCTTCGAGCAACTGATCCTGCAAAGCCTTGCGGCGCACGGTCAGGGCCTGCCATTCCATGCGTTGCTGTTCGAGCTGGCCGCGAATCAGCTGCGATTGCTGCTCGGCCTGGGTCCGGCGCTTTTCTGCGTCGCGCAATTCGCGGTCGGCGTCTTCCAGGGCGATCTGCGCAGTCTTGAGTTCTTCGTCGACGGTCATGCGCTTGTCGAGCAACTCTTCGAGTTTCAGGCGCAGCTCTTCCAGCGGTGCCTCGCCCTCCTCCAGATTCAGACTCAACTGTTCGCGTTTTTCGGTCAGACGCTCGGCCTGCATTTCCAGACGCTCCAGCGCCTGACGCGTGGAATCATGCTGAGCGCGCAACGAGCCGAGACGCACGGCCAATTGGTGCGCGTGATCCTTGTGCTGACGCGCTTCCTGACGCACGCGATCAAGGCGCTCGCGCAGGCTGTCGCGCTGGGCCAACAGCAATTCGCGCTGCTCGGTATCCAGTGCCATCGCGTCGAGGGCTTCCTGCAACTGCATGCGCGCTTCGCCGACTTGTTCGTGCTCAAGTTCGCGCTGTTCGCCAAGCTCGACCAGCTCTTCATCGAGGCGTGTGCGGCGCAAAGTCAACTGTTCGGCCTTGGCTTTGCCGGCGGACAGTTGCGCTTTCAATTCACCTTGCTGACGTGCTTCGTCTTGCAGCAAACGACGCAAATGTTCGCGACCGTTTTCCTGCTGACGCTGTTGCGCGCGCAAGGTTTGCAGACGGTTTTCCATGGCCTCGACCGTGGCTTCTTTCTCTTCGCGCTCAAGGTGCAGCGCTTCGATTTCCTGGCCACGGGCAAGCATGCCGCTCTCGGCCTCGCTGGCACGACGCACACGCAGGAAGTGACGACCGACCCAATAACCGTCGCGACTGATCAGGCTCTCGCCAGCGCTTAATTGCCCACGCAAGGCCAAGGCATGTTCGAGGCTGTCGACGGGTTTGACCTGACCGAGCCACGGCGACAGATCGATCTGCGCCTCGACCTTATCGAGCAAGCTGCCGGCCACGCGTACGCCATCTGTGCCGGGGCTGAGCAGGCGCAAATCGCCTTGGGTGAAACCGGACAGATCGAAGCCGCTGAAGTCGTCGACCAGCACCGCTTGCAGATCGGCGCCGAGCACGGTTTCCACCGCCAGCTCCCAACCGGCCTCGACCTTCAGGCCTTCGGCCAGGCGCGGACGCTCGGTGAGGTTGTGTTCCTTCAGCCATTCGGCAGTGCCGGTGCCCGGATCGAGTGCGGCTTGTTGCAAGGCTTCCAGCGACGCCAGGCGACCATTGAGCCGCTGCAAGTCACCCTGCGCCTGTTGCTGCGCGGTCAACGCCTGCTGCAATTCCTGACGAAGTTGCTCGAGCTTTTCGACCTGAGCCTCTTCGCTGGTCTGCAAATCTTCGAGGGTCGCTTCGGACTCGGCGAGCTGCTCGTTGAGCTCCATGATCGCCGCGTCTTCCGGGTCGGCCGAAAGCAACGCGCGCTCTTCGCCGAGACGCTTTTGCCGATCGGCGAGACGCTCCATGCTGGATTCCAGCTGCTGGATGCGCGACTGCTGCACTTCGGCCTGACGACGCGGTTCGGCGGCGGTCAGGTTGAAGGCGTCCCACTGCTCCTGCCAACCGTGCATGACGCTTTCGGAATCTTCCAGCGCAGCGGCGGCTTCTTCGGCGGCAGCGCTGGTGACTTCCTGCTCGGGGGTGAGCATGTCCAGTTCTTCGCCGAGGGTCAGCAGCAAGGTGCGGTCGTGACCCAGATGCGATTCGGTTTCCAGGCGTGCTCGTTCGGCTTCTTTCAGATCGTCCTGCAACTGGCGCAAACGTTGCTGGCCGTGCTGGATGCTCTGCTCGACCCGGGCGATGTCGCCGCCGACCGAATAGAAGCGCCCCTGCACCAGATTGAAGCGTTCGGACAGATCGTGGTGCCCGTCGCGCAGGCGTTCGATGGCCGCGTCGGCATTGCGCTGTTCTGCGACCAAGGCTTCGAAACTGATTTCCTGAGTGCCGATGATCGACTCGCGCTGGCCGACCTGATCGTTCAGATCCTGCCAGCGCAGGGCCGACAGTTGCGCCTTGAGCTGACGCTCCTCGGCTTTGAATTCCTGATACTTCTTCGCCGCCTCGGCCTGGCGGTGCAGGCGTTCGAGTTGACGCTCCAGCTCTTCGCGCAGGTCGGTCAGGCGAGCAAGGTTTTCGTGGGTGCGGCGGATACGGTTTTCGGTTTCGCGGCGGCGCTCTTTATATTTCGAGATGCCGGCCGCTTCTTCGATGAAGTTGCGCAGGTCTTCGGGCTTGGACTCGATCAGCTTGGAGATCATCCCCTGCTCGATGATCGAGTAACTGCGCGGGCCGAGGCCGGTGCCGAGGAAAATATCGGTGATATCGCGACGACGGCATTTGGTGCCGTTGAGGTAATAGGTGGTCTGGCTGTCGCGAGTGACTTTGCGGCGAATGGAGATTTCCGCGTAAGCCGCGTACTCGCCCAGCAACGTGCCGTCGGAGTTGTCGAAGATCAGTTCGATGCTGGCCTGACTCACCGGTTTACGGCTGGTCGAACCGTTGAAGATGACGTCGGTCATCGACTCGCCACGGAGGTTCTTCGCCGAACTTTCGCCCATCACCCAGCGCACGGCGTCGATGATATTCGACTTGCCGCAACCGTTCGGCCCGACGACTGCCGCCATGTTACTGGGGAAGTTCACCGTGGTCGGGTCGACGAAGGACTTGAATCCCGCCAGTTTGATGCACTTGAGCCGCACGCTTAGGCAACCGTCAGGGCGGACACCACCAGATCGCAGCTGCGCTGGGCGTAAGCCGTCAGCACGATGCGGATCTGCGGCAAATCACGGGCAAGCACGGCGGCCAGCAGACGCTCGAACAGTTCGAGGAACTCGCTCATTTCGGCCTTGCGCTGTTCGAGGGCGAGGAAATAGGCGCGGCTCATGGCCGGCTGCAGGTTCTCGACGGTCTCTTGCAGGTACGGGTTGTTGGCGAACGGATAGGCCGCGCGCATGACGCTGAAGCTGTCGTCGACGAAGCTGCGGATGTCCTGGCGCTCGTAGCTGGCGGTCAGGCGCTGCTGGATCTGCACGAACGGCGCCATGTCCGACTGCACTTGCCAGCCGTTGGCCACCGAATTGCCGAGCAGGATGTACAGCTCGCTCATGAGCGTGCACAGGCTCTGCACCTTGTGCGGCGTCAGTTCGGTGACGTGCGCGCCACGGCGCGGCAGGATCGCGATCAGGTGGCGGCGTTCGAGGATCAGCAAGGCTTCGCGGACCGATCCGCGGCTGACATTAAGTGCCAGCGTGACCTTCTGTTCCTGGATGCGCTCTCCCGGCTTCATTTCGCCACGAATGATGCGTTCGGCGAGGTGGTGAGCAATTTGCTCGGCGAGGCTGTCCGGCGCCTTGAACGTCATGGTTGTCCTTCAAACTCTATCGATCTGCACAAGCGGCGCAGTGTAGCGCAAATGCACGGGCATGGCGGAGTGCCCACTCAGCGGTTTTTGGCACGAATCCCGCAAAAAAGCGGGGTGACCGATGAGGGTCAATACTGAATAGACACGTTGCTGATCGACGAAACGTATTTTCCTGACCTTTAAGTCAGAAAACCATTGACCGAAAAGTCAGACCTGCTAAATTCGGTTCACGTCGGTTAACAACAATAATGAGTCTGCGAGGCCTTCCGTGATCCAGTTTTTACTTAACCAGGAACTCCGTAGCGAGCACGCCCTGGACCCGAATCTGACTTTGCTCAATTACTTGCGTGAACACGTCGGTAAATCCGGTACCAAAGAAGGTTGCGCCAGCGGCGACTGCGGCGCTTGCACCGTGGTGGTTGGCGAGTTGCAAACGGATGACGATGGCCGCGAACACATTCGCTATCGCAGCCTCAACTCGTGCCTGACATTCGTTTCGTCACTGCACGGCAAACAACTGATCAGCGTCGAAGACCTCAAGCACAAAGGCGAACTGCACAGCGTGCAGAAAGCCATGGTCGAGTGCCACGGCTCGCAATGCGGTTTCTGCACCCCGGGTTTCGTCATGTCGCTGTTCGCTCTGCAAAAGAACAGCGATGCGCCGGATCACGCCAAGGCCCACGAAGCGCTGGCCGGCAACCTCTGCCGCTGCACCGGCTACCGGCCGATTCTGGCGGCTGCCGAGCAATCGTGTTGCGGCAAGCAAGCGGACCAGTTCGATGCCCGCGAAGCGGAAACCATCGCCCGCCTCAAAGCCATCGCCCCGACCGATATCGGCGAACTCAACAGTGGCGACAAGCGCTGCCTGGTGCCGCTGACCGTCGCTGACCTGGCCGATCTCTATGACGCTTACCCACAAGCCCGCCTGCTCGCCGGCGGTACCGATCTGGCGCTGGAAGTCACCCAGTTCCACCGCACCCTGCCGGTGATGATCTACGTCGGCAACGTCGCCGAAATGAAGCGCATCGAAACCTTCGAAGACCGCATCGAAATCGGCGCCGCCACCGCCCTCTCCGACTGCTACGAAGCGTTGAACGCCGAGTACCCGGACTTCGGCGAACTGTTGCACCGCTTCGCCTCGCTGCAAATCCGTAACCAGGGCACGCTCGGCGGCAACATCGGCAACGCCTCGCCAATCGGTGATTCGCCTCCGCTGCTGATCGCCCTCGGCGCGCAAGTCGTGCTGTGCAAAGGCGAAACCCGGCGCACGCTGAACCTCGAAGATTACTTCATCGACTACAAAGTCACGGCCCGTCAGGAAAGTGAGTTCATCGAGAAGATCATCGTCCCACGCGCCAGCGCCGAGCAGTTGTTCCGCGCCTACAAAGTTTCCAAGCGTCTGGACGACGACATCTCCGCCGTCTGCGCCGCGTTCAACCTGCGCGTCGAAAACGGCGTGATCAGCGATGCGCGCATGGCCTTCGGCGGTATGGCAGCAATTCCGAAACGCGCGGCTCACTGTGAAGCCGCATTGATCGGCCAGCCGTTCAACAACGCCGTGGTCGAACGCGCCTGCGCCGCACTGGCCGAAGACTTCACTCCGCTCTCGGACTTCCGCGCCAGCAAGGAATATCGCCTGCTCAGCGCGCAGAACCTGCTGCGTAAATACTTCATCGAACTGCAAACACCGCACATCGAGACTCGGGTGACCGCTTATGTCTAACCATCACGGCGTAGAAAAAACCCAGGCTGAACTGGCCGAACTGTTCGCCAAGGATCTGACCACCGGTGTCGGCCGCAGCGTCAAGCACGACAGCGCCGCCAAGCATGTGTCCGGTGAAGCGCAGTACATCGATGATCGCCTGGAGTTTCCAAACCAGCTGCATCTGTACGCACGCATGTCGGACCGCGCCCACGCGAAAATCATCAGCATCGACACCTCGCCGTGCTACGCCTTCGAAGGCGTGCGCATCGCCATCACCCACGAAGACGTGCCGGGCCTGAAAGACATCGGCCCATTGATGCCGGGCGACCCGCTGCTGGCCATCGATGACGTGCAATTTGTCGGTCAACCGGTGCTCGCCGTCGCGGCGAAAGACCTGGAAACCGCGCGCAAGGCCGCCATGGCCGCGATTATCGAATACGAAGATCTCGAGCCAGTGCTCGACGTGGTCGAAGCCCTGCGCAAACGCCACTTCGTGCTCGACAGCCACACCCATCAGCGCGGCGATTCGGTCTCGGCACTGGCGACCGCTGAACATCGCATTCAGGGCACGCTGCACATCGGCGGCCAGGAACACTTCTATCTGGAGACGCAAATCTCCTCGGTGATGCCCACCGAAGACGGCGGCATGATCGTCTACTGCTCGACGCAGAACCCGACCGAAGTGCAAAAACTGGTCGCCGAAGTGCTCGACGTGTCGATGAACAAAATCGTCGTCGACATGCGCCGCATGGGCGGTGGTTTCGGCGGCAAGGAAACCCAGGCCGCCAGCCCGGCGTGCCTGTGCGCCGTGGTTGCGCACCTGACTGGCCAACCGACCAAGATGCGCCTGCCGCGCGTCGAAGACATGTTGATGACCGGCAAGCGTCACCCGTTTTACGTCGAGTACGACGTCGGCTTCGACAGCACCGGGCGCCTGCACGGGATCAACATGGATCTGGCTGGCAACTGCGGCTGCTCGCCGGATTTGTCCGCCTCGATCGTTGACCGGGCGATGTTCCACTCGGACAACTCCTACTACCTCGGCGACGCGACCATCCACGGTCACCGCTGCAAGACCAACACCGCGTCGAACACCGCTTACCGTGGTTTCGGTGGTCCGCAAGGCATGGTCGCGATTGAGGAAGTGATGGACGCGATTGCCCGTCACCTGCAGCTCGATCCGCTGGCTGTGCGCAAGGCCAACTACTACGGCAAGACCGAGCGCAACGTCACCCATTACTACCAGACCGTCGAGCACAACATGCTCGAGGAAATGACCGCCGAACTGGAAGAAAGCAGCCAGTATCACGAGCGCCGCGAAGCGATCCGTCGCTACAACGCCAACAGCCCGATCCTGAAAAAAGGCCTGGCGCTGACCCCGGTGAAATTCGGTATTTCCTTTACCGCGAGCTTCTTGAACCAGGCCGGCGCGCTGATCCACATCTACACCGACGGCAGCATCCATTTGAACCATGGCGGCACGGAAATGGGCCAGGGGCTGAACACCAAAGTCGCGCAGGTCGTGGCTGAAGTGTTCCAGGTCGAGATTGATCGTGTGCAGATCACCGCGACCAACACCGACAAAGTACCGAACACCTCGCCGACAGCGGCGTCCAGCGGCGCCGACTTGAACGGTAAAGCGGCGCAGAACGCGGCTGAAATCATCAAGAAACGCCTGATCGAATTTGCTGCCCGGCATTACAAAGTCAGCGAAGAAGACGTCGAATTCCACAACGGTCATGTGCGCGTCCGCGACCACATTCTGACCTTTGAAGCGCTGATCCAGCAGGCGTATTTCAATCAGGTTTCGTTGTCGAGCACCGGGTTCTATAAGACCCCGAAAATCTACTACGACCGCAGCCAGGCCCGTGGTCGGCCGTTCTACTACTTCGCCTTCGGCGCGGCGTGCTGCGAAGTGATCGTCGACACCCTGACCGGCGAGTACAAGATGCTCCGAACCGACATCCTTCACGATGTGGGCGCCTCGCTGAACCCGTCCATCGACATCGGTCAGGTCGAGGGCGGTTTCATCCAGGGCATGGGCTGGCTGACCATGGAAGAGCTGGTCTGGAACAACAAAGGCAAGCTGATGACCAACGGCCCGGCCAGCTACAAGATCCCGGCCGTGGCGGACATGCCGCTCGACCTGCGGGTGAAGCTGGTGGAAAACCGCAAAAACCCGGAAGACACGGTGTTCCATTCCAAGGCTGTCGGTGAGCCACCGTTCATGCTCGGGATTGCGTCGTGGTGTGCGATCAAGGATGCGGTGGCGAGCCTCGGTGACTACAAGCATCAACCGCAGATCGATGCGCCGGCGACGCCGGAGCGGGTGTTGTGGGGGTGTGAGCAGATGCGTCAGCTCAAGACCGTGAAAGCGGTCGAGGCAGAGACCGAACTGGCTCCGCTTTAAGACCGAGGCGCGGCCAATCGCTGGCAAGCCAGCTCCCACAGGGTTCTGCGGTGTTTATCCGATATGCGTTACACCGCAAATCCTGTGGGAGCTGGCTTGCCAGCGATGAGGCCCGAACAGACAACGATGTTGTAGGGGTGAACTATGTACAACTGGATCGACGCCCTCGCCGACCTGCAGAACCAGGGCGAACCCTGTGTGCTGGTGACGATCATCGAAGAACTCGGCTCGACGCCACGCAACGCCGGCTCGAAAATGGTCGTCAGCGCGAAACAGACCTTCGACACCATCGGTGGCGGGCATCTGGAATACAAAGCCATGCAGATCGCCCGCGAGATGCTCGCCAGCGGCAAGCAGGACACCCATCTGGAGCGCTTCAGTCTCGGCGCCAGTCTGGGCCAGTGCTGCGGCGGCGCCACCGTGTTGCTGTTCGAACCGATGGGCCAGGTGCAGGCGCAGATTGCCGTGTTCGGCGCCGGCCATGTCGGCCGCGCCTTGGTACCGCTGCTTGCCGGCCTGCCCTGCCGGGTGCGCTGGATCGATTCGCGGGAAGAGGAATTCCCCGAACAGATTCCTCACGGCGTGCGTAAAATCGTCGCCGAGGAGCCTGTGGATGAAATCGATGACCTGCCCGCCGGCAGCTACTGCATCGTCATGACCCACAACCATCAACTGGATCTGGAGCTGACCGCCGCCATCCTCAAGCGCAACGACTTCACCTGGTTTGGCCTGATCGGCTCGAAGACCAAACGCGCCAAGTTCGAACACCGTTTGCGTGATCGCGGTTTCGACGCCAGCGTCGTGCAACGCATGCGCTGCCCGATGGGCATCAGCGAAGTCAAAGGCAAATTGCCTGTGGAAATCGCCATCTCCATCGCCGGCGAAATCATCGCCACCTATAACGCCAATTTCGGCCAGCAGACTGCCAGCGCCGAACCGATTGCCAAACTGCTGCCTGTTTCGCGCCGCAGTGAAGCCGCCAAACTCAAAGCCTCAAATTGATTAGAGAACCCTCATGCCTCTGACTCGCAAAGCCTACCGCGCCGCCATCCTGCACAGCATTGCCGACCCTGCCGAAGTCGGGATCGAAGCCTCCTACGAATATTTCGAGGATGGCCTGCTGGTGGTCGATGGCGGCAAGATCAGCGCCCTCGGCCACGCCAGTGAATTGCTGCCGACCCTGCCGGCGGACATCGAAATCGAGCACTACAAAGACGCGCTGATCACCCCGGGCTTCATTGACACGCACATTCACTTGCCGCAAACCGGCATGGTTGGCGCCTATGGCGAGCAACTGCTCGACTGGCTCAACACCTACACCTTCCCGTGCGAAAGCCAGTTCGGTGACAAGGCGCACGCCGACGATGTCGCGGATATTTTCATCAAGGAACTGCTGCGCAACGGCACTACCACTGCGCTGGTGTTCGGCAGCGTGCACCCGCAGTCGGTGAACTCGTTCTTTGAGGCGGCCGAGAAGCTTGATCTGCGGATGATCGCCGGCAAGGTCATGATGGACCGCAACGCCCCGGACTATCTGACCGACACCGCCGAATCGAGCTACGTCGAGAGCAAGGCGCTGATCGAGCGCTGGCACGGCAAGGGCCGCTTGCACTATGCGGTGACCCCGCGTTTCGCCCCGACCAGCACCCCGGAACAACTGACCCTCGCCGGCCAGTTGCTGACCGAATACCCGGATCTGTACATGCAGACCCACATCAGCGAAAACCTCAAGGAGATCGAGTGGGTCAAGGAGCTGTTCCCGGAGCGCAAGGGCTACCTCGACGTTTACGACCACTACAAGTTGCTCGGCGAGCGCTCGGTCTTCGCCCACGGCGTGCACCTGTGCGACGACGAATGTGCGCGTCTGGCGGAAACCGGCTCGGCGATCTCGTTTTGCCCGACTTCGAACTTCTTCCTCGGCAGCGGCTTGTTCAATCTGCCGATGGCCGAGAAGCACAAGCTGAATGTCGGTCTGGGCACTGACGTTGGTGGCGGTACCAGTTTCTCGCTGCTGCAAACCTTGAACGAAGCTTACAAAGTGATGCAGTTGCAGGGTGCGCGGCTGAGCCCGTTCAAGTCGCTGTATCTGGCGACGCTGGGCGGTGCACGGGCGCTGCGTCTGGAAGACAAGATCGGCAATCTGCAACCGGGCTCGGATGCCGACTTCCTGGTGCTGGATTACAACGCCACGCCGTTGCTGAGCTATCGCTTGAAGCAGGCGAATAACATTGCCGAGACGTTGTTTGTGTTGATGACGCTGGGGGATGACCGCACGGTGCAGCAGACGTATGCGGCGGGAGCGTTGGTGCATCAGCGTTAACTCTCCGGCACTGATCGCCCCCCGCGCTGATCGTTCCCACGCTCCGCGTGGGAATGCAGCCCGTGACGCTCCGCGTCACTGGACGCGGAGCGTCCCCAGAGGCATTCCCACGCAGAGCGTGGGAACGATCAATCCCCCGGTACTTTTCAGTCCGGGGGATTTTTATTGCCTGTCAGATTGCTATCGCTGGCAAGCCAGCTCCCACAGGATTTGTGGTGTAACCCAAATCGGCTGCCCACCACAAACCACTGTGGGAGCTGACTTGCCAGCGATTGGAGCGACTCGGTATCAGCTTAGAGTTTCGCCGCAGGACGCCCAGGCTTCTTGGTTTGCAACAAATGCGAGAACACCGCATGCAGATCATCGGACGCGCCTTCCTCATCGAGGTTGAGCTTGCTGTCGATGTGATCCATGTGGTGCATCATCAGATTCACTGCCAGTTCGCCGTCGCGCTTTTCGATCGCGTCGATCAACTGGGTGTGCTCGTCATAGGAGCAATGCGAACGGTTGCCGCTTTCATACTGGGCGATGATCAGCGAAGTTTGCGAGACCAGGCTGCGCTGGAAGCTGATCAGCGGGGCGTTTTTTGCCGCTTCAGCGAGCTTCAGGTGAAATTCACCCGACAGGCGAATACCGGCGCCACGATCACCACGCGAGAAACTGTCGCGCTCATCGTTGACCATCTGCCGCAGTTCGGCAATCTGTTCGGCAGTGGCGTGCAGCACGGCCAGTTCAGTGATCGCGCGCTCGACCAGACGGCGGGCCATGAACACCTGGCGTGCTTCTTCAACGCTCGGGCTGGCGACGACGGCGCCACGGTTCGGCCGCAACAGCACGACGCCCTCATGGGCCAGACGCGACAAGGCGCGGCGAATGATGGTGCGGCTGACCCCGAAAATTTCCCCCAGCGCTTCTTCGCTCAACTTGGTGCCGGGCGCCAGACGCTGCTCGAGGATGGCCTCGAAGATATGCGCGTAGACAATATCGTCCTGGGTTCCGCTGCGGCCGGCTTTGCCTGCTCGCGGTTGTTTCTTGAGGGGTTGCAACTGTTCGTTCATGGGCACTCGAGTCGGAAGAACTGCGGCGAATAGACCGTGACTGTAATACGGCACAGTAGGTCGCTGGCAAGTATCGCGTAAAAAACAGCGCGATTGTACACAATGGATGGTGGCAACACGACTGTATGGCTGTTTGTGACCACGGCTGTATTGCAACGATCCGTTACGATTGAGTTTAGGCTTGATCACAGAATCCGCCTTCAGCGCACAATTCCCTGTAGGAGTGAGCCTGCTCGCGAATGCGGTGTGTCATTCGGCAATGACGTGGGTGACACACTGCAATCGCGAGCAGGCTCACTCCTACAAGGGTTGGCGTTATGGCGGGGATCTTCATTGGTATAAGGAACACCGCCGTCATGAACGACGCCACGCACACTCAACTGCGTCCCTTTTCCGACACATCGCCTTCGGCCATCGTCGCCGGTTTCATTGCGATGATGACCGGCTACACCAGTTCACTGGTGCTGATGTTCCAGGCCGGGCAAGCGGCGGGCCTGACCAGCGGGCAGATTTCCTCGTGGATCTGGGCGATTTCGATCGGCATGGCGGTGTGCTCGATCGGCCTGTCGCTACGCTATCGCACACCCATCACCATCGCCTGGTCGACACCCGGCGCCGCATTGCTGATCACCAGCCTCGGCGGCGTCAGTTACGGCGAAGCCATCGGTGCCTACATCACCTGCGCCGTGTTGGTGACGATCTGCGGGCTGACAGGCAGTTTTGAACGTTTGGTGAAAAAGATCCCGGCATCGCTGGCGGCGGCATTATTGGCGGGGATTCTGTTCAAGATCGGCAGTGAAATCTTCGTCGCCGCGCAACACCGCACCGCTCTGGTGCTGGGGATGTTCTTCACTTATCTGCTGGTCAAACGCCTGTCGCCACGCTATGCCGTGCTCGCTGCACTGCTGATCGGCACGGCGCTGTCGGGCTTTATGGGCCTGCTGGATTTCAGCGGTTTCCACCTGGAGGTGGCGACACCGGTGTGGACTACTCCGCATTTCTCGCTGGCAGCGACCATCAGCATCGGCATCCCGCTGTTCGTGGTGGCAATGACCTCGCAGAACATGCCCGGCATCGCCGTCCTGCGCGCCGACGGCTATAACGTGCCGGCCTCGCCGCTGATCACCACCACAGGCATCGCCTCACTGTTACTGGCGCCGTTCGGCTCCCACGGCATCAACCTCGCGGCCATCAGCGCAGCCATCTGCACCGGGCCACACGCCCATGAAGACCGCAACAAACGTTACACCGCAGCGGTGTGGTGCGGGATTTTCTACGGGATTGCCGGAGTGTTCGGCGCCACATTGGCGGCGTTGTTCGCCGCGTTGCCGAAGGAGCTGGTGCTGTCGATTGCCGCATTGGCGCTGTTTGGTTCGATCATCAATGGCTTGAGCATTGCCATGACCGAAGTGAAGGAACGCGAAGCGGCGCTGATTACCTTTATGGTCACGGCGTCGGGGTTGACGCTGTTTTCGATTGGTTCGGCGTTCTGGGGGATTGTCGCGGGGGTTTTGACGCTGGTGATTCTGAACTGGCGTAAAGCGCAGGCATAAAAAAACGGCGACCCTCAGGTCGCCGTTTTTTTCAGTATCACTTAGCCGCGTTGATCGGCTTTTCCGGATACCAAACGTCCAGCAGCGGGCTGATTTCAGCCTTGGTCAGCTCGGAACGGTTTTTCAGCCAGGCTTCAACGGCAGCGCGCTGCTCTTCGTTGACCGAGCCACGCTTCTGCAGGCAAACCAGACCGAAGTCGTCGCCGCCTACATAACCCAGACCGTTGGCTTCCATGGCTTCTTTGATGAAGGCTTCGAGGAAAGCGTCAATGGCTTCTTCGGACAAGTCTTCTTTGAAGTCCAGGTTCAGTTCGAAACCCAGCTCTTGAAATTCATCAACGCACAGTTTTTTGCGCAGACGCTGGGAACGGTTAGTCGCCATTGGAACAATCCTCTTAAGTAATAACGGCCGGCACTTTACCAGTTTAAGCGGTCAATTGCCCGATTCTCTGGACTGCGCAGCCGACCGCCTGTAAAAAAATCACGGATTAGCCACCCCGGGGACGGCACAAGCGGTTACACCTTGGGGCATAATGCCGACACTTTCGTGACCACTGAGGGCTTTTTCATCCATGTCCTCGTTATTTTTCCCCTCTTTTGCAGGGTTTTATTTCTTATGATCAAATCGTTGCGTCCACTTTTTCTGGCCGGCCTTCTTCTTCCACTGGCCCTGCCTGTCTCCGCTGCCACCATCAATACTTCTCTCACCCCCAACGTAGAAAAAGCCCTCAAAGCGAGCAAGCTGCAGCCGACTGCCCTGTCGCTGGTGATGGTGCCGCTGGATGGCCCGGGCACCGCGACCGTGTACAACGCCGACGTATCGGTCAACCCGGCCTCGACCATGAAACTGGTCACCACCTATGCGGCGCTGGAGATGCTCGGTCCCAACCATCAGTGGAAAACCGAGTTCTACACCGATGGCGACCTGAGCGGCGGCATCCTCAACGGCAACCTCTACCTCAAGGGTGGCGGCGATCCAAAGCTGAACATGGAAAAACTCTGGCTGCTGATGCGCGACCTGCGCGCCAACGGCGTGACCCAGATCACTGGTGATCTGGTGCTGGACCGCAGCTTCTTCGTGCAGCCGCAACTGCCGGAATTCAATGACGACGGCAACGACGAGAACAAGCCGTTCCTGGTCAAACCGGATTCGCTGCTGGTCAACCTCAAGGCTCTGCGTTTTGTCGCGCGTAACGACGGTGGTCGGGTGTTGATCTCGGTAGAACCGCCGATTGCCAACATCCGCATCGAAAACACCGTCAAGGCGTTGAACTCCAAACAATGCACCGGCGGCGTGCGCTACAACCCGGTGGCGCAAGCCGACGGCAGCATGACCGTCACCGTCGCCGGCCAGTTGGGCGATGGCTGCAGCTCACAGACTTACCTGTCGCTGCTTGATCACGCGACCTACACCGCTGGCGCCGTTCGGGCGATCTGGAAGGAACTGGGTGGCAGCATCCAGGGCAAGGATCGTCTCGCCTCGACCCCGAGCAACGCCAAACTGCTGGCCCGCGCCTACTCGCCGGATCTGGCCGAGATCATCCGCGACATCAACAAATACAGTAACAACACCATGGCCCAGCAGCTGTTCCTGAGCCTCGGGCAGAAATTCCGCAACGACGCCGACGGTGACGACGCCAAGGCCGCGCAACGAGTGGTGCGTCAGTGGCTGGCACGCAAAGGCATTACCGCGCCGCATCTGGTGATGGAGAACGGCTCCGGCCTGTCCCGCGCCGAACGCGTCAGCGCCCGTGAGATGGCCAGCATGCTGCAAGCCGCCTGGCACAGCCCGTACGCCGCCGAATACATCAGCTCGCTGCCGATTGCCGGCACCGACGGCACCATGCGCAAACGCCTGAAGACCACCGCGATGCGCGGCGAAGCTCACGTCAAGACCGGCACCCTGAACACCGTGCGCGCGATCGCCGGTTTCAGCCGTGATGTAAATGGCAACACCTGGGCGGTGGTGGCGATCCTCAATGACAAGGCGCCGTTTGGGGCGTCGTCGGTGCTGGATCAGGTGCTGCTGGATCTGTATAAGCAGCCAAAACTGGCGCAGACAGCTTCGGTTCTGTAACGCGGTTCAAGCAACTCCACAAAACCCTGTGGGAGCTGGCTTGCCAGCGATAGCGCTATGTCAGTCACCGAAGATGCTGACTGAAATGACGCTATCGCTGGCAAGCCAGCTCCCACAGGTTTGTGGTGTATTGAATGTCAGCTCATCTGCTCAACCCGATCGCGCCCGCCCTGCTTGGCTGCGTACACGCCCGAGTCGGCGCGCAGCAGCAGCGAATCCGCGCCCTCCCCCGGTCGCCAACTGGCGATGCCGAAACTCGCAGTCACCACGCCGACCACATCCACCGGCGCACTGCGCAGCCCCTGCCACAACTCCACCGCGAGCATGTACGCGTGTTCGCCGTCGATGTCCGGGCACAGCACCATGAACTCCTCGCCGCCCAGACGACAAAACACATCGGTACGGCGCAGCCGATGGCCGATGCGCTCGCACACGGCTTGCAGCACCCGGTCGCCCACGGCATGGCCGTACTGGTCGTTGATACGTTTGAAGTGGTCGATGTCGAGCATGATCACCGACAACTCCCCGCCGCCACGCTCGACCCGGGCCATTTCTGTGGTCAGGCGCTCCTGAAAATAGCGGCGGTTGTGAATACCGGTCAGCGAATCAGTCACTGACAGCGCACGAAGTTCTTCCTCGACCCGCTTCAGATCGGAAATATCCGAAATATAGCCATGCCACAGCACACCACCGCCCGGCAGCTCTTCCGGCGTCGCCTCACCGCGCACCCAACGCAGCCCGCGCTCGGGCAATTGCACGCGGTATTCCTCGCGCCACGGGCTGAGGTTGTCCGCCGAGGCGCGAATCGAGGTGCGCACGCGGGTGATGTCCTGTGGGTGGATGCGAGAAAAGATCGCCTCGGCGTCGAGCAGCAGCACGTCCGGCTCCAGCTCGTAGATCTCGCGGATGCCGTCGCTGGCGTAGATCACGCTGAAGCGCCCGTCGAATTCCATCTTGAACTGGTAGATGCCACCAGGCACGTGAGCACTGAGTTTCTTCAGCAGCACGTCCCGCGCCGCCAGGGCCTCGTGGACGCGCTTGCGCTCGGTGATGTCGATACAGATCGCCAGATGGCCGACCCACAGGCCCTGCTCATCGAGGACCGGAGTGGCGAGCATGTTCACTGGCAGGTGGCTGCCATCGCTGCGTACCAGCGTCCACTCGCGAGCCTCGTGACCGCCGACTTCACCGCCCTCGACCAGCATCGCGTGGCAGGTCGGGATGCTCTTGCCGTACCGCGCACTCAATTCCGTAGAACGTGCGCTCAACTCCCTTGGCAAGTGCAGGTTTTCCAGGGTCATGTGGCCGACGACGTCGGCGCTGCTGTAGCCGAGCATCTGTTCGGCGCCGGGGTTGAAAGTATTGATCACCCCGCGCAAATCGGTGGCGATGATCGCGACTTGAGTCGCGGCATTCAGCACCCCGCGCAGTTGACCGTGGGTGCCGCGCAACTCCTGCTCACGCTCGTGCAGTTCCTGCGTGCGCAATTCGACCAGGCGCAAGGCGCGCTGGCGCTGGCTGACCAGCACATAGAGCAACGCGCTGAGCAGCAGACTCAGCAAGCCGCCAAGAATGATCACGCTGCCCACCGACGAGTGATTGGCCTGCATAAAGGCTTCGCTGGGCAGGATATCGACCTGATAGTCGTGATCGGCCATGCGCACCAGCCGCGTCGCCGCCAGATCACTGAGCGCGGGCTCGTTGGTGGATTCGAACAATACTTCATGCTGATCATTGGTCGACAGGTCAAGAATGCGCACGGACAAGTAGTCATGAAACGCATCCGGCAAGCCATCGGCCAGCAACTGACGCATGCTGATCACCGCCATCACGTAGCCGAACGACTGTTGCTGGCCAGCCCGCATCACTGGTGCAACCAATAGCACCCCGCGCGCGTAGGACGGCTCGATACTCACCAGATGCATCGGTTGCGACACCGCCAGACCACCAAGCTTGTCTGCACGCTGGAGGGTGTCCCGACGCAGCGGTTGCGCCAGCAAGTCATAGCCCAAAGGCGAGCCGAGGCGACTTTGCGTCTGGCTGAACAGCACGGGCACATATTCATCACGCACGCCGGCCAGTTGCAGCTCGCCCTGCGCATTGAGTTCGCGAATGGTAAAGGTGCTCAGCCCTTCCTCTCGCACGCGCTGTTCAAAAGCGCCGCGCTCGGCAGCACTGACCCGCAGGGCAAACGAATAGGCCTGGGTACGCAGTAATAAAGGTTGGGTGTAGCCATCGAATTCGGCGCGGGACACCGATTCGGAGTTGGCGAAGAAGCGGCGCAAGCCGTCGAGGCGTTGCTCCTGATCCTGGAAGCGTTCTTCGATGCGGCTGTAACGCTCATTGGCCAGCAGTTGAAAGCGCTGACGCAATTGCTGCTCAAACTGATTGAAGGTGGCCCAGGCGAGCAGCCCCGTAAGAATCCCGCCGGCGAGCAATACCAGCATCGCGACCAGCCAGGCCGAGACTTCTTCGCTGATAAAACCCAGAATCTTCGGGCGCACGGGGTGCAACGACATAAGGGCAACTCACCACAGCAGCATTTCGGGGATACCCCATTGGCCATGAGTGAGTTATAGCTATTAGCCATTAATTTGGCTAGCGCTGATCGGATCCAAGAGCCGTTAAAAATCAAGGCTCTGTGGATCCAACTTTGCCGAGTGTCAACGAGCCGTGATTTTCCAGGCGCGGTGGATCTTGGTGTTGCGCGCGAAATCCGGATCGATGGTCTGCGCGCTGATTTCCTCGACCGCATAACGCTCGGCGAGGTTTTCCTCCAACTGGAACTTGCGGAAGTTGTTGGAGAAGTACAGCACGCCACCCGGAGCCAGACGCGCCATGGCCAGGTCGATCAACTGCACCTGATCACGCTGCACGTCGAAGATGCCTTCCATGCGCTTGGAATTGGAGAAGGTCGGCGGATCGATGAAGATCAGGTCGTATTCGTCACGACTGCTCTCCAGCCACGCCATCACGTCGCCCTGCTCCAGACGGTTCTTGTCGGAGAAGCCGTTCAACGACAGGTTGCGGCGCGCCAAGTCGAGGTAGGTTTTCGACAGGTCGACGCTGGTGGTGCTGCGCGCGCCGCCCTTGGCCGCATGCACACTGGCCGTCGCGGTGTAGCAGAACAGATTGAGGAAGCGTTTGCCGGCGGCCTCTTTCTGAATACGCATGCGCATCGGCCGGTGATCGAGGAACAGACCGGTGTCGAGGTAATCGGTGAGGTTGACCAGCAACTTCACGCCGCCCTCGCTGACTTCATTGAACTTGCCTTGCGCGGCCTGACGCTCGTACTGCTTGGTGCCGCTCTGGCGCTCGCGGCGCTTGACCACTACGCGGCTCTTGTCGACGTTCAACGCCTGCGGAATCGCCGCCAGTGCGTCAAACATGCGCGCCGAGGCTTTTTCCGGGTCGATGGACTTCGGTGCGGCGTATTCCTGAACGTGCACCCAGTCGTGGTACAGATCGATCGCCATCGCATATTCCGGCATGTCGGCATCGTAGACGCGGTAGCAATCGATGCCTTCGCGCTTGACCCACTTGCCCATCGCCTTGAGATTCTTTTGCAGGCGATTGGCAAACATCTGCCCGCCTTCGCTCAAGCGCGGCTGCTCGATCACTGGCGCCGGGGCCGGCGTCGGTTTGATCGGGTTGCCGTTCTTGTTGAACTTGCGCTCTTGCGGCTCGTCCGGAGTCTGATCGTAAGCCGCTTGCTCACGCTCGGCCTGACGCTGCTCCGGGGTACGACGCTCGCCGGTGACGAACTGATCCGGCAGCACTTTGATCAACAGCAGCTTGCACGGCAACGCACCGTTCCAGAACGAATACTGTTTGTGGCTGCGGATGCCCATGCGCTTGCCCAGATCCGGCGCGCCGGTGAATACCGCCGCTTCCCAGTTCAGGCAGGCCTGACGCAGGCGCTCGCCGAGGTTCTGGTAGAGGTACAACAGGCTGGCTTCGTCACCCAGACGCTCGCCGTACGGTGGGTTGCAGATCACCAGACCTTTCTGGTTCTGGTCCGGGCGCGGCTCGAAGGTCGCGACTTCGCCCTGGTAGATCTTGATCCACTCGCTCAGACCGGCACGTTCAACGTTGTTGCGGCCCGGTTGAATCAGGCGCGGGTCGGCTTCGTAACCACGAATCCACAGCGGCGGCTTGGCCAGACCGGCAGCGGCGCGCTGGGAAGCCTCTTCGTGAAGTTTTTTCCACAGCGCCGGCACGTGACCGAGCCAAGCGGTGAAGCCCCACTGCTCGCGACGCAGGTTCGGCGCCATGTCGGCGGCGATCATGCCCGCTTCGACGAGGAACGTACCAACACCGCACATTGGGTCAGCCAGCGCGCCACCTTCGGCAGCAATGCGCGGCCAGCCGGAGCGGATCAGAATCGCTGCCGCGAGGTTTTCCTTCAGCGGCGCAGCGCCCTGCTGCAAGCGATAGCCACGCTGGTGCAGGCTGTGGCCGGAGAGGTCGAGGGAGAGAATCGCTTCGCCGCGATCCAGACGCAGGTGAATGCGCAGATCCGGATTGAGCTTGTCGATGCTTGGGCGATCGCCTTGCGGGGTGCGCAGCTTGTCGACGATGGCATCCTTGACCTTCAAGGCGCCGAAGTGGGTGTTGTCGATGCCCGAGCCATGACCACTGAATTCGACGGCCAGGGTGCCATCGCTGAGCATGTGATCCTGCCACTCGACGTCGAGCACGCCGTGGTACAGGTCTTCGGCGTCCTTCATCGGGAAACGCTTGAGCACCAGCAACACGCGGTTGGCCAGACGCGACCACAAGCACAGGCGATAAGCGGTTTCCATGGTTGCCATGCCACGCACGGCGGAAGTGTGCTCGCGAGCTTCTTCAAGGCCAAGCCCGACGGCTTCCTCGATGAGCAGGCCTTCAAGGCCTTTAGGGCAAGTGAGGAAGAGTTCGAAACGGTCGGACATGGTTTTTCCAGAGCCTTTGGCTAGTGAATCGGCAACGCATTGCCGATCCGGTTTTCAATCAGGCGCTTTTCTACAAGAACGCCCGCGTGGCACGAAGGTGTGCCATTCCATCCCCGCTGCTCGGGTTAAAAGAGCTTAGATGCAAGGACAGAGAAAAAAGTTGGTGCAACAAAAAGTCTTAAAGCGACCCTTCGTCGAATATTACCTGAGTCTAAACGTGGGTCATTCTCACTAAAGAATTAAGCCCATCATCCAGTGCGGCGCCGATCATACCGGGGTTTGCTGAAAAAACATTCATGAAACCCACAGTTACTTATGGCTGTAGCACTATTTTCGTTACGTCCTTATGACAAAACGATCATTCCCTCGGTGTGACTCATTGGTTAGAACTGAACACAGGTTGACGTCCCAACGGCGTCAACACCTTGGCTCGCCACGCCGGCAGCGAGCCGCCCACGGCAGAGTTTTTCTGCCAGACCTCGGTTGAGGTCAACGCGACACAAACAGTCAACAAGTGAGGGACACACCCTATGAGAAGAC
>NZ_JBIUVJ010000041.1:468-2566 GCF_044742875.1 Pseudomonas sp. NPDC087817 | reverse complement strand
GAGCATTTTTGCGCGGATATCAATATGGCGTTGGTCAAATCCCGTGAGCTTTGCCCATTTACTCTACCGTCGGTACGCCAAGCCTGGATCAACGGCTGGCGAGAAGGACGCGGCGACAACTGGGACGGTATGACCGGCACTGCGGGAATCCACAGACTCAACGAACTTCACGCCGTCGGCTGACACAGGGCATTTATTCCGACACGACAATCTGAATTTGTAACGCATTAACCACGCACGTCCTTCCCGGACGGCGGGCTACGGCCCAGGGGCTCCTTCGAGGAGTCCTTTTTTATGCCTGCTTATCCGCAAGGTGATCCTGTGGTGAGGGGATTTATCCCCGACCGGCTGCGCAGCAGTCGCAATCCTGAGCCCCTGATTTTACTGGCACATCGAGGTGAATGGTTTTGGGCTGCTTCGCAGCCATCGGGGATAAATCCCCTCGCCACAAAAGCCCTCGGCAAACCTCAACGCAGTGCGGCGATAGCATCTACCGACTCACGAATCAGCGCCGGGCCTTTATAGATGAAGCCAGAGTAGATTTGCACCAGGCTGGCACCGGCAAGAATTTTCTCGGCCGCGTGCTTGCCTTCGGTGATGCCGCCCGCCGCGATGATCGGCAGACGACCACCCAGTTCACCCGCCAGCACCTTCACGGTATTCGTGCTCTTCTCACGCACTGGCGCGCCAGACAAACCGCCCGCCTCGTCGCCATGTTCCATTCCTTCAACACCGACACGGCTCAAGGTGGTGTTGGTAGCGATCACCGCGTCCATCCCGGTTTCGATCAGGGCCTGGGCGACTTGCGCGGTTTCTTCGTCAGTCATGTCCGGGGCAATCTTGATCGCCAGCGGCACATGCTTGCCGTGACGCAGCGCCAGTTCGGCGCGACGGGTGGCCAGGTCTGCCAGCAATTGTTTTAGCGAATCACCGAACTGCAGACTGCGCAGCCCCGGGGTGTTCGGCGAGCTGACGTTGACCGTGATGTAACTGGCGTGGGCGTAGACCTTGTCCAGGCAGATCAGGTAATCGTCCACTGCGCGCTCGACCGGGGTATCGAAGTTCTTGCCGATGTTGATACCCAGCACGCCTTGGTATTTCGCCGCAGCCACCCGTGCCAGCAGGTTATCCACACCGAGGTTGTTGAAGCCCATGCGGTTGATGATCGCCTCGGCTTCCGGCAGGCGGAAGATCCGTGGTTTCGGGTTGCCTGGCTGCGGACGCGGGGTCACGGTGCCGATTTCGACAAAACCGAAACCCAGCTGCGCGAAGCCATCGATGGCGGCGCCGTTCTTGTCCAGACCGGCCGCCAGCCCCACCGGGTTGGGAAATTCCAGCCCCATCACGGTCACCGGCATTTTTGCCGGGGCCTTGCACAGCAAGCCGTTTAAGCCCAAACGCCCACCCGCGCCGATCAGATCCAGCGACAGATCGTGGGAGGTTTCCGGGGAAAGTTTGAACAACAGCTGACGGGCCAGGGTGTACATGGGCGGCAATGACTCGGGCGGCGAAAAGAGGCGGCGATTATAGCCGGGCATCGACCTGCGGCGCGAGGCGCGAGTATCACTCTGCGCCAAATACGCCTTGCCAAATCGCAGGCAAAGAAAAGCCCGGCCTGAGCCGGGCTTTTCT
Source organism: Pseudomonas sp. NPDC087817 (assembly GCF_044742875.1). NCBI lineage: Bacteria > Pseudomonadati > Pseudomonadota > Gammaproteobacteria > Pseudomonadales > Pseudomonadaceae > Pseudomonas > Pseudomonas sp. NPDC087817. Next base: position 934 of record NZ_JBIUVJ010000041.1, on the reverse strand, counting down.
CGTAGCGGCAGCTAATTACTTAGCTTGAGCTTCAACCTGCGCTTCTACGCGACGGTTTACAGCGCGGCCAGCTTCAGTTTTGTTGTCAGCAACTGGGCGGGATTCGCCGTAGCCAACAGACTGAACGCGGGACGATTCACCACCGTACTGGTTGGTCAGAACTTGCTTAACGGCGTTTGCACGACGCTCAGACAGTTTCTGGTTGTAAGCGTCAGGACCGACGGAGTCAGTGTGACCTTCAACAGTAGTGGTGGGGGATGGGTACTGCTTCATGACGTCAGCCAGGTTTTTGATGTCGCCGTAGCTGTTAGGCTTGACTACCGACTTGTCGAAGTCGAACTTCACGTCCAGCTCAACACGAACAACTTCAGCAACTGCCGGGCAGCCATCAGCGTCAACAGTTACGTTGGCTGGGGTGTCTGGGCACTTGTCAACGTTGTCGCAAACGCCATCGTTGTCGCTGTCG
>NZ_JBIUVJ010000041.1:0-458 GCF_044742875.1 Pseudomonas sp. NPDC087817 | reverse complement strand
ACTGGAGCAGCAGCAGGCTTGGAGCCGCCACCGAAGTTCACACCGATACCGACGCTAGGAGCCCACTCGGTGTCGCCCTGGTCGATGTTGTACTGAGCTTCAACGCCAGCACGGGCGTAGAAGTTTTCGGTGAAGTACAGTTTTGCACCAGCGCCAACGTTGGCGAAGGTGGAGCGGTCACGACCGCCGGAACCGTTCTGACCGATGCTCTGATCGGAGAAACCAGCCGAAACGTACGGACGCAGCATGTCGCCCGGGTTGTTGAAGTGGTACAGAGCGTCCAGAGCGGTGTTGGCGCCCTTGATGTTACGACCGTCGTCGGAACGAACGTTGTGTACTTCGTCGTAGCCCAGACGCAGTTCAACGTCGTCGGTCAGGAAGTAACCGATCGAGCCACCGAACAGGTTGCCGTTGTTTTTGAAGTTACGAGCGCTGTCGAATTGTTCTTTCTTTGCGAA
>NZ_JBIUVJ010000040.1:0-49165 GCF_044742875.1 Pseudomonas sp. NPDC087817 | reverse complement strand
CCCAATCTCCCCCCCCGCCACACCGCGGGGGGCCCCCCGGCGCCCGGCCGAGGGGCCACCCCGTGCTTAACCGCGGCGCGGAATATGTGGTCGATTTTCTGCCCAAGGTGAAAATCGACGTGGCCATCGACGACAAGGATCTGGATCGGGTTATCGAGGCGATAACCAAGGCGGCCAACACCGGCAAGATCGGTGACGGCAAGATCTTCGTGGTCAATCTGGAACAGGCGATTCGCATCCGTACCGGCGAAACCGATACCGACGCGATTTAAACGCCGCCACAAACCCCAACGCCCCAGGAGAAAACAATATGACTCTGCGTAAATTCGCAGGGCTAGGAGCCCTGTTGTCCATCGTAATGCCAAGCCTTGCTATGGCGGCAGACGAAGTGGCGGCCCCGGTCCTCAATTCCGGCGACACTGCCTGGATGCTCACCTCGACAGCCCTCGTGCTGTTCATGACCATCCCGGGCCTGGCGCTGTTCTACGGCGGCATGGTTCGCTCGAAAAACATTCTTTCCGTGATGATGCAATGCTTCGCCATTACCGGTCTGATCAGTGTCCTGTGGGTCATTTACGGCTACAGCATCGCGTTCGACACCACCGGCATGGAGCAGGGCGTCGTCAACTTCAACTCCTTTGTCGGCGGCTTCGGCAAGGCGTTCCTCGCGGGTATCACGCCAGCCAGCCTGACCGGGCCTGCGGCGTTGTTTCCTGAGGCAGTGTTCGTCACCTTCCAGATGACCTTCGCGATCATCACCCCGGCGTTGATCGTTGGTGCATTCGCCGAGCGGATGAAGTTCTCCGCGATGCTGATCTTCATGGGCATCTGGTTCACCCTGGTTTACGCACCGATCGCGCACATGGTCTGGTCCGGCAACGGCGGCCTGCTGTGGGACTGGGGCGTGCTCGACTTCGCGGGCGGCACCGTGGTGCACATCAACGCCGGTGTTGCCGGTCTGATCTGCTGCCTGGTTCTGGGCAAGCGCAAAGGTTTCCCGACCACCCCGATGGCTCCGCACAATCTGGGTTACACCCTGATGGGCGCGGCGATGCTGTGGGTCGGCTGGTTCGGCTTCAACGCCGGTTCTGCTGCTGCGGCCAATGGCACTGCCGGCATGGCGATGCTGGTCACCCAGATTGCTACCGCTGCTGCTGCACTGGGCTGGATGTTTGCCGAGTGGATCACTCACGGTAAGCCAAGCGCACTGGGCATCGCCTCGGGTGTGGTTGCCGGCCTCGTAGCGATTACTCCGGCTGCCGGCACCGTGGGCCCGATGGGCGCACTGGTGATCGGTCTGGCGGCGGGCGTGGTGTGCTTCTTCTGCGCCACCACCCTCAAACGCAAACTCGGCTATGACGACTCCCTGGACGCGTTCGGCGTGCACGGCATCGGCGGTATCCTCGGCGCGATCCTCACCGGTGTGTTCGCCGCACCGTCGCTGGGTGGCTTCGGCACCGTCACCGACATCGCCGCACAAGTGTGGATTCAGTGCAAAGGCGTCGGCTTCACGGTTATCTACACCGCGATCGTCACCTTCATCATCCTCAAGGTTCTGGATGCTGTGATGGGTCTGCGTGTGACCGAGGAAGAAGAGTCGGTGGGCCTCGATCTGGCACAACACAACGAACGCGGCTACAACTTGTAAGTACGCGCATTGAAAAAATTTGCCCGGCTCGCCGGGCATTTTTTTGTCTGGAATTTGTCGATCACGATACAGCTGAAAGGATTTTTCGTACGCCTTTGGTCGTGTTTACGACGGGTGTTTTTCTGCGGGCAATGGCTTACATGATTGCAGGAATATTAGGGCCTTTGTTTTTTCCCAGAGCGCGCTAGAATGCGCCCCGAACGTGCGGAGAACTGTATGTGGCAACAGACTCTGATAACCCTGCGGGCACGGCCCCGGGGCTTTCATCTGGTAACGGACGAGTTGATCAAAGGCCTGCCTGAACTCAGGGAGTGCCGGGTCGGTCTGTTGCATTTGTGGCTGCAGCATACCTCGGCGTCGTTGACCATCAACGAGAACGCCGATCCGGCGGTCCGTCGCGACTTCGAACGATTTTTCAATCGTCTGATCCCACAAGGAACAGACGGCTATGAGCATAACGACGAAGGCCTGGACGACCTCCCGGCGCACTTCAAGGCCAGCGTGCTTGGCTGTCAGATCAGTCTGCCGGTTTCGGCAGGCCGTTTGGCACTGGGCACCTGGCAAGGCGTTTATCTGGGCGAGCACCGTGATCATGGCGGTGCTCGAAAAGTCCTCGCCACCTTGCACGGTGAAGGGGCATAAACCGTTGGTCACCAATGGTTACTGATTTTTTAACGGCGACTTTCGACAGTTGCCAAAGCTGGTCTATAACTAATCTGCTTTTCGCAAGTCATGAGGTAGAACATGAGCGACGATGATCTGGAAAACGACGACCTCGAAGTAGGCGACGAAGACGAGGCCGAGGAAGGCCTGGAAGCAGCAGCGGAAGACGTTGCTGACGACGATGGCGGTGACGATACGCCGGCGCCGGCTGCCAAAGGCAAAGCCAAGGCTGCGGTGTCGGTAGACGAGTTGCCGAGCATTGAAGCCAAGAACAAGGAACGCGACGCCCTGGCCAAGGCCATGGAAGAGTTCCTGTCGCGCGGCGGAAAAGTGCAGGAAGTGGAGGCCAACGTGGTCGCCGATCCGCCCAAGAAGCCGGACAACAAGTACGGCAGCCGCCCTATCTGAGGCCTGCCGCTTGCTTGCTGAAAAAGCCCGCCGTCGCTGCGGGCTTTTTCATGCCTGAAATAAACATTTGAAGGCGATGCAGACCCTGTGGGAGCTGGCTTGCCAGCGATGGCGGCCTGTCAGACAACATTGATGTTGAATGTGCTGGCCTCATCGCTGGCAAGCCAGCTCCCACAGGGGATGAGGTGAATTCAGGGTCAGTGCTGGGCATTCCAGCGGGCAAGCACCGCTGGCAAATCGGTCAGGCTGCGAACTTCTGCATCCGGCAGGCGATCCGCTTCCCAGACTTTTCCCGCCGGGTTAAACCAGATAGCCCGCAACCCGGCTTGCTGCGCCCCGGCGATGTCATCGCCCGGATGATCACCAATATGCACGGCTGTTTCAGCCGTGGCGCCACCGCGTTGCAAGGCTTCGTGGAACAACCGGGCATCCGGTTTGGCGATGCCGATGTCTTCCGCACACAGCGCAAACTTGAAGTAATCCGCCAGCCCCAGCCGACTTACATCGGCATTGCCATTGGTGACCACGCCAAGCGAGTAATGATTGGCGAGAATCTCCAGCACCGGCTCGACTTCAGGAAACACCTCAATCTGATGTCGCGCATGCAGAAACACTTCAAAACCCTTGTCTGCCAAGTCGTTGGCTTCGCCATGGGCGTATCCAGCGTCTTCCATCGCATGAAACAACACCCGCCGGCGTAACGCACTGATCCGATGCTTGAGACCTGGCTCGTTTGCCAATACACGCTCACGAATCGCCCATAGATGCTCCACCGGTACCGCGCCCAGGTTCGGTGCATGTTCGCTCAACCATTCGCGCAATACGGCTTCGGCGCTGACGATCACCGGGGCGGTGTCCCACAGGGTGTCGTCGAGGTCGAAAGTGATCAACTGGATGCTCATGAATCATCGCCTTTCATGCGTTTGGCCCGTGGGTGGGCACTGTCGTAGACCGCCGCCAGGTGCTGGAAGTCCAGGTGGGTGTAGATCTGCGTGGTCTTGATGTCCGAGTGTCCGAGCAGTTCCTGCACCGCGCGCAAGTCCTGCGAGGATTCCAGCAAGTGGCTGGCGAAGGAATGACGCAGCATGTGCGGGTGCAGGTTCTGCCCCAGTTCACGCTCGCCAGCCAGTTTCACTCGTACCTGAATGGCTCGCGGACCGAGGCGTCGGCCTTGCTGACTGACGAACACGGCATCGTCCGCCGGGTTGGTCATGGCTCGCAGCGGCAGCCACTGTTCCAGAGCTTCACGGGCCTTTTTGCCGACCGGCAACAGACGGGTTTTACTGCCCTTGCCGAGTACCTGAACCATGCCGTCGGCGAGGTCGAGTTGATCAAGATTGAGTCCGGTCAGTTCGGAAAGGCGCAGGCCGGAGGAATAGAACAACTCCAGAATCGCCTGATCGCGTCGCGCCAGAAAATCATCCTCGACCGCGCCCTCAAGCAGTTGCAGTGCACGGTCGGTGTCGAGTGTTTTTGGCAGGCGACGTTCGCCTTTCGGTGGCGCCAGACCGGTCGCCGGATCGTGGTCGCAGAGGCCTTCGCGATTCAGATAGTGATAGAGCCCGCGCACCGCCGAGAGCAGTCGCGCGAGGCTGCGCGAGGACTGGCCCTGCGCGTGCAGGCGGGCGATCAGACTGCGCAGGCGCTGAATATCCAGCGCGGCCCAGCTGCCGATGTTCTGCTTGATGCACCAGCCGAGGACTTTATCGAGGTCGCGGCGGTAGGCCGACAGCGTGTGCGGCGACACCTGCCGCTCACTGCGCAGGTGTTCGCAGTAAGCGTCCAGTTGTCGTTCCATGCTCAGCGTACCGAGCGCAGGGAGCTGTTGACCCGTGGCAGCACGCGGCCCATGACTTCGGCGATGTAGCTCAGGAACAGTGTGCCGACCGAGCTCTTGTAGTGCTGCGGATCACGGCTGGCAATCGCCAGAATCCCGTGGATGCCTTGATGACTGACCGCGACCACGGCGGTCGAACCGATCTGCTTGCGCTGTTCTTCGCCGAAGAGGAAATCCAGTTCATGTTCGCGCAGGTTGCCGCTGACGCTTTTGCCTTCGGTGAGCAAACCGCCGATGGCCGTTTGTGCGTCGGCGTGGGTCACCCAGCGACCGACCGGCGCCGGGTTGTCGCCGAGCAGAATCAGGCTGACGAAGGGCACCTGAAAGTCCTGACGCAGGCTGTCTTCGACACTGATGACCACGTCTTCCAGGCTGGCGGCGTCCATCAGCGAGAGGATCAGGCGGCGGGTCTTGTCGAACAGGCGATCGTTGTCACGGGCGACATCCATCAGATGCGAGAGGCGGTGACGCATCTCGACATTGCGGTCGCGCAGGATGGTCATTTGCCGTTCGACCAGCGATACGGTGTCGCCGCGCTGATGCGGAATACGCAAGGCCGGGAGCAATTCTTCATGTTCGACGAAGAAGTCCGGATGAGCCTCCAGGTACGCGGCAACCGCTGCCGCCTCCAGGCTCTCGGACGCTGATTCGTCGGACTGTCGGGCGGGTACCTGAGGCTTATCGGTCATGGCTTCTGCTCACTCAAAGACGCACTTGTCCTTCGTATACACGCACTGCCGGACCGGTCATCAGCACCGGTTGGCCAGGGCCTGCCCATTCAATGGACAGACGCCCGCCGGGCAAGTCGATCAACAGCGGCGAATCCATCCACCCCTGACTGATTGCTGCGACAGCCGCCGCACAGGCGCCGGTACCGCAGGCCTGGGTTTCCCCGGCGCCGCGCTCCCAGACGCGCAATTGCGCGCGGTTGCGGTCGATGACCTGGAGAAAACCGACATTGACCCGTGCCGGGAAGCGCGGGTGGTGTTCGATCTTCGGTCCCAGCTCATGCACCGGAGCACTGTTGATGTCCTGCACGCGCAACACCGCGTGTGGATTGCCCATCGACACCGCCGCCAGTTCGACCGTGGTGCCGTCGACTTCCAACTGATAGCTTGCGGCCTGCGCCGGTGCTTCGAACGGAATGTCCGCCGGCACCAGGCGCGGGGCGCCCATGTTCACGCCGATCTGGCCGTCGTTACGCACGTCCAGCTCGATGATGCCGCCCTTGGTCTCGACGCGGATCTGGCGCTTGGCGGTCAGACGCTTGTCGAGCACGAAACGTGCGAAGCAGCGCGCACCGTTGCCGCACTGTTCCACTTCGGAACCGTCGGAGTTGAAGATCCGATAACGGAAATCCACGTCCGGGTTGCTCGGCGCCTCGACGATCAGCAACTGGTCGAAGCCGATACCGGTGTGCCGGTCGCCCCATTGCTTGGCGTGCTTTGGCTGAATATGCGCGTGCTGGCTGACCAGGTCGAGAACCATGAAGTCATTGCCCAGGCCGTGCATTTTGGTAAAACGCAGCAGCATGGGTTACTCCGGCAGCAGGCTTTCGCCGGCAAACAGCTCGGCCACGGTTTCGCGGCGGCGCACTTCAAATACCTGATCACCGTCTACCAACACTTCAGCGGCACGGCCACGGGTGTTGTAGTTGGAACTCATCACGAAGCCGTAGGCACCGGCCGAATGAACCGCCAGCAAGTCGCCTTCTTCCAGTGCCAGCTCGCGGTCCTTGGCGAGGAAGTCGCCGGTCTCGCAGATCGGGCCGACCACGTCGTACTTGCGCGCAGCAGTGTCACGCGGTTTGACCGCAGTGACATCCATCCAGGCCTGATACAGCGCCGGGCGGATCAGGTCGTTCATCGCCGCGTCGACGATGGCGAAGTCTTTGTGCTCGGTGTGCTTGAGGTACTCGACCTGCGTCAGCAGTACGCCGGCATTGGCGACGATGAAACGGCCCGGCTCGAACACCAGCGCCAGATCACGACCGTGCAGACGCTCACGCACGGCTTTGATGTAGTCGGCAGCCAATGGCGGCTCTTCATCGCGATAACGCACACCCAAGCCGCCACCGAGATCGATGTGGCGCAGATGAATGCCGCAATCGCCGAGACGGTCGACCAGATCGAGCAAGCGATCAAGGGCATCGAGGAACGGCGGCAGGGTGGTCAGTTGCGAACCGATGTGGCAGTCGACACCGACCACTTCCAGGTTCGGCAGATGCGCGGCGCGCACGTACACATCTTCGGCGTCGGCAATGGCGATGCCGAACTTGTTCTCTTTGAGACCGGTGGAAATGTACGGGTGGGTGCCAGCATCGACATCCGGGTTCACACGCAGCGAAACCGGTGCGCGAACGCCCAGTTCGGCGGCAACCACTTGCAGACGCTCGAGCTCGTCGGTGGATTCGACGTTGAAGCAGTGCACGCCGACTTCCAGCGCACGACGCATGTCGTCTCGGGTCTTGCCGACACCGGAAAACACGATCTTGTCAGGGCTGCCGCCAGCGGCGAGTACGCGCTCCAGCTCGCCACGGGAAACGATGTCGAAACCGGCGCCGAGACGGGCCAGGACATTCAGTACACCGAGGTTGGAGTTGGCTTTGACCGCATAGCACACCAGATGCGGCATGCCGGCCAGCGCATCGGCGTAGGCCAGATACTGGGCTTCGATGTGTGCGCGCGAGTAAACATAGGTGGGCGTGCCGAAACGGTCGGCGATGGCGGACAGCGCCACACCTTCCGCGAACAGCTCCCCGCCACGGTAGTTAAAAGCGTCCATGGCGATCCCTTAGTAAACGTCGTGCTTGTGTGCCTTGGAGGCAGGCTGCTTTTGCGAAGACTGGGCTTGCTCGGCCGGGTCCTGATCGTCATCGGGCAGGTACAGCGGGCCTTTTTGACCGCAGGCCGAAACGAGGCAGGCAACCGCGACGAGCGCAGCAAGGGAAGAGATCAGGCGCTTCATGGCGAAATCCTTGAAAATGCGTTAATTGCGCCGGAGTATACCGGCCACCCGGCGGCTTGCCTATGTGATGGCCCACCCGTCCGGCGGGGCTCGTCCGCCAGTACGTAGAACCCTGTGGGAGCGGGCTTGCCCGCGATTGCGGTGGTTCAGTCGACATTGATGTTGAATTTGCCGGCCTCATCGCGGGCAAGCCCGCTCCCACAGGTACGGTGTTTACAGTGCCATAGAGGTGCTTGGTCGTTAATCTTTGCAATCGGCCAGCGGCGTCCGTATCTTTCGGCGCTTGAGCCTGATCAGACATTTTTTGAGGTTGCCGCAATGAGTTTGTCCGAAGCCCGTTTCCACGATCTGGTCGATGAAACCCAGGAAAAACTGGAAGACATCTTTGACGAAAGCGACCTGGATATCGACATGGAGAACTCGGCCGGTGTGCTCACCGTCAAGTTCGAAAACGGCTCGCAGCTGATCTTCAGCCGTCAGGAGCCACTGCGTCAGCTGTGGCTGGCGGCGGTGTCCGGTGGTTTCCACTTCGACTACGACGAAGAGAGCGAACGCTGGATGTGCGACAAGAGCGAAGAGCAGCTAGGCGAAATGCTCGAGCGCATCGTCAAGCAGCAGGCCGGCGCTGATTTCGATTTCGAAGGTCTGTGATTCCGTGACTGACACCGCTCCTGTTCGTCCGCCCAAGCCGCTTTACAGCAACGTCAGCCCGGCCGTTCCTTCGCCGTGCAGCGGCGTGTGCCGACTGGATGAACAGAAGGTTTGCCTCGGTTGTTTCCGGCATGTTGAGGACATTCGCGAATGGCGCTCGGCAGACGACGAGCGGCGGCGGATCATCTGTCAGCAGGCTGCCGCACGAAAATCCCTGACTTGACTTGACCCTGTGGTGAGGGGATTTATCTCCGACAGACTGCGCAGCAGTCTCAAAAGCTTGGGGCCGCTGCGCGACCCATCGGGGATACATCCCCTCCTCACAGGGGGTTCTTGCCAGATCAAAAGTGGGTGGCTTGTATATTTTTTGAGCTGTGATAGTGTCCGAACACGCCTCAACCCACCGAGGCTCGGTGAAAACCCCGTCTTTTTTGGCGGGGTTTTGCTTTTTTTGTGCAGAAGAAAGGAGTCTGCCCGGATCATGACCGCACCTTCCATCACCCTTACCCGTCTGGACGTACAACGTCTGGAGCGCCTGATCGACAGCCTGGATGACTCGCTGCCGGGCGTGATTGCGCTGCAAACCGAACTGGACCGCGCCGATACAGTGGTCGGTCACGATGAAGTCCCCGCCGATGTCGTGACGATGAATTCCCGCGTGCATTGCCGCGAAGAAGGCAGTGGCAAGGATTACCACCTGACGCTGGTCTATCCCAAGGATGCCAACGCCGATGAAGGCAAGATCTCCATTCTGGCGCCGGTCGGCAGCGCGCTGCTGGGCCTGAAGGTCGGTCAACACATCGACTGGCCGGCTCCCGGTGGCAAGACCCTGAAGCTGACCTTGCTGGAAGTTGAATCGCAACCGGCCAACGGTGGTGATTTTCGCGAGTGACCCGCCTCAGACCTGTTCGAGCGCCTCGTTCAGGGCGCGCTCCAGGTCGGCCTTGTAGCGCAGATACAGATTGCTTGAACTTTGCCCGTCACCGAGCAGGCCCGAAAGGTCCAGATCGGTGATGTAGCACCGATAGCGCTCGGTCTCGCGGCGCTGCTCGACGATCTCCCGTGCGACCACGCTGAACAGCTGGTCGCCATGTTCCAGCTCGCTGAATTCCCGTTGATTGCAATACAGAGTGACCTGCACTTCCCCCGGTGCGGCTTTGCCGACGATCGCCTGCACGTCGTAGAACGGTTTGTTCACTGGCGTCTGCGGCGCCGGCCGCGCTTCGACCCGTCGCGCCCGTCCCGGCCCCGAAGGTAATAACTGGTAATACAAAGTCTCAAGGCTTGCCGAAGGCGCGGCGTCCATCGGCAGCGACGCTTCGCGTCGATACTGGATCGATTGCAGGAAACGCTGCATGGGCACCAGCAGACTTTGCTCATCGTGATACGGCAAATGCTGCTGCCACAGCGCGTTGAATTCATCCAGCACGTACAGCTCGGCTTGCTGTTCGGTGATCCTGTAGAACACCTGAATGCTTTCCGGCTGGCCCATTGGCAGGATCAGCGCGAGGTCGTGATCCTCCAGCGCCATCGGGTCCAGGTGCAGTGGGCTGTAGCGCGGCTGTTCTTCGCCGAGGTAATCGAGCAATGCCGGCAGTGTCGCGAGGGCGACGTGGTTGATTTGCCCCGGCACCAGTTCCAGAACGTGGTAGTGCTGCTGCACCTGAATCAGGTAGCGGTGATTCAATTCGCTGAGCAGCAGGTTCTGCGCGGTATCGACAATTTCTTCCACGCGACGGGCGATGAACTGCGCACGGTTATGGCAGAAGCAGCGCACCTTCAACGACGGTTGCAACGGCCCGCGCGGCAGATTGTTGAGGTAGTCACGCAGGCAGTCGAGCAGGGCGTGGGGGCCGTCGAAGCGGTTGACCAGCACTTCGTTCCAGCTGTTGAGCGTGACCTGATCGAGGGTCAGCACGAGGTTTTCGCGCACCCCGGCGTAACTCAGCGAATCGGTGCGCTCGGTGGTCATCAGAATATTGAGGTCGCGGTGATGCTTGAGCGGATCGACGCCGACGTTGACCAGCATCAGCACTTCGCTCGGCACGGCTGCGCGCAACAGCGGTTCTTCAGCCACGGTGGGCAAGGGCAGGGCGATGCACTGTTGCAGGCTGCCGAGCAGATTGAACAGTTCGAACTCGCTCAGGTCGCTGGTGCCGGGGTGCAGGGCCAAGCGGGTGCTGCTGTCGATCACGCCGTTGCGATGGCACCAGGTCAGCAGTTCGAGCAACTCGCGGCTGCGCTTGATCGGCGCAAAGTGTTCCCATTCCAGCGCCGTGAGGCTGCCGTTGTACAAGCCCCACTGGGTTTGCCCGGGTTCCTTCTTGTTGCGCGACTGCACCAGGGTCAGGGTGTCTTCAGCCAGATCGGGGGCGATGCCTGGGTTGATGAACTCGACCTTGTCGGCCTTGCGCTCGAACGCGGCATAAAGCCTGCGACCGAGCACATTGAGATCGCGCTTGTTGATCAGGCTGACGGTTTGTTCGGTGCGGGCGAACTGGGTCAGGAAGCGATAGCTGTAATTGAGCTCGTTCACCAGAGCACGACGTTCGGCGCTGACCTGACGGACTTTCCACTGGCTGCGACTGTCGAGCAGCGCCAGTTGTCGCTGATCCCAATGCCATTCGTTGGCCAACCGTTCCAGCAGCGAACGTTGCCAACCCTGGCTGCGACTGCTGCCGGTGAGCTTGCGATTGACCTTCAGGTACAGCGCGCGGCGCACCAGCTCCAGACGCTCCGGCTCGTTGCGCGCGATGAGGTATTCCTCGATGCGCCGGTACACGACCATGTAGGGGTCGAGCTCATCAAGATCGAGCTGATTGGCAAACACGGCTTTTTTGAAGCGCAGGCTCAGACACTGCACCTTTGGGTGTTCGCTGGCGTAAACCTCGGTCAGCAGCAGTTTGAGCACTGACTTGTACGGCGACTCGATGCCCTTGAACAGCTGCCACAGTCCGGCACCGATGAATTCTCCCGGCGGAATCGTCGCCAGATGGCCGAGATCCAGGGTTTCGTCGGCGCGGATGAAGCGCTTCGACAGCAGCGTGTGGGTGTAAAGGTCGTAGGCGTTTTCTTCGTAGACCGGCACCAGCCACCAGATCGGTGTGCGCCCGGCCAGCCAGATTGCGGTGCGGTAGAACTCGTCCAGCAGTAGAAAGTGCTGAGTGGTACCGCAGTTTTCCGAGCTGAGTTGGGTGTCGCGTTCGCCTTTGACGAAGCGCACCGGGTCGATCAGAAAGAAATGCGCCTCGGCGCCCTGACTCGCGGCCCAGGTTTCCAGTAGCTGGCATTTCTTGCTCAGCTCGGCCAGTTCGCTTTCAGTCAGGTCCGGCGCATGACAGACCCACACGTCCATGTCGCTCTGATCGGCCTGGGCCAGGGTGCCGAGGCTGCCCATCAGGAACAGCCCGTGAATCGGTCGCGGCGGATTGCTGCCGTGGCGCGGCTTGTAGGAAAAGGAACGGGTCAGGCGCTGGGCTTCAGCGAGGGTGCTGGCATCCGGCTCGTAATTCGACAGGCCGGCCGGCGTGCTGCCCGAGACATAGCCTGGCAGCAGCGGATGATTGACGTGGAAGAACAGCGGCAGCAGCGTCAAAACGCCTTGCTGGCGTGTCGACAGCCCCTCCATTGCACGGCCCAGGCGACCTTCGTTGAGTTTGAGAAAACGTGCGCGCAACTGGCTGAGGACCTTGCGGTCGATTCCCTCGTCCAGATCGGGGCGGATTTCATGGGTGCGCGTCATGTCAGCTCAAACCGGCTCGCAGGCTCGGACGTAGAGGGTCTCGGAATGTGGGAGAGTTTAGCCTTTGCGCAATGGGACTTTTAAGCTGAATTTGTTTTTTGACGTCAGATTTTTATCGTGGGGTGACTTGGTGGGCCCGCGGAAATCCCGTGGCAGGAGTTCCCGTGGGCAAAGTCAGGGGGATCAGGCGGTTTCTTGCTCTCTCAGAATGGTCAGCACGGTTTGCACATTTTGCGCGGCGTCACGGCCCAGGCTGGTCAGATAACCGCCATCGGGCTGGTCGGTGAGTTCTTTTTCAAAGAGGCGTTGGGCAGCAGCGATGTGCTTCGGGGCAGCGGTCTGATGAATTTTCAAACCTTCCTGGGAACTGTCCAGGTTGAAGAGTGCGAGGACTTCCAGTTCGGCAACCAGCTCAGGGGTAAGCGACATAAGGACTCCAGACTTTCTAGGAATTGGACGACAGCGTCCCTAAGGTGAACCCGCTTTTGCGGCGTGTCCAGTGCTCAGATCAGGGATTTTGTCTTGAGGCGGATTCCAGTGTAGTCGGGGTCAGTGAGATGGCTGGCCGGATACGTAACAAACCTTGTGGGAGCGAGCCTGCTCGCGAATACGGTGTGTCATTGAGCGTGTTTTTGCTGATGCACCGCATTCGCGAGCAGGCTCGCTCCCACAGGGGATTGTGTTGTTACTGCTTTTCGGGCGGCAGCTCTGGCAGTGCGCGCAGTGCCGCTTCGTACCATTCGGTGTTGAATGGGCGGTCTTCATCAAGCATCGCGTCAATCTCGTAGGCCAGTACGTGAGCCATCAGATTGAGGATCTCTTCGCGCTCGACACCGACCAGAGTCAGCTTGTTTAGCGTGGCTTTGGCTGCCGGTGGGTTGTCGCTTTCGATCTGATTCTCGATCGCTTCGATCAGCGTGCTCTCGGTGAACTCTTCTTCGTCGTTGTCGATGTCTGTCGGCTCGCTCATGGCAGGCTCCTCAAGGAAAGGCGCCAGTTTACCCGCATTCAGCGCCATGATGCTGCTGGCAGGAATCGCCCGGGCGATCTATAAACAGACACCGCCCACCCCGCACGGCCTTGGAGGCAATGTGATGCTCAAACTCTACGGATTCTCTGTCAGCAACTACTACAACATGGTCAAACTGGCGCTGCTGGAAAAGGGCCTGCCGTTCGAAGAAGTCACGTTCTACCCGACGCCGACCCCGGAATCCCTGGCCATCAGCCCGCGTGGCAAGGTGCCGGTACTGGGCGTGGACGCGGGGTTCATCAACGAAACCGCGATCATCCTCGAATACCTCGAACAGACCCAGAAAGGCACACCGCTGCTGCCGAGCGATCCGTTTGCGCGTGCGCAGGTGCTGGCGATTGCCAAGGAAATCGAGCTGTACATCGAACTGCCGGGCCGTGCCTGTTATGGCGAAGCGTTTTTCGGCACAACGCTGCCGGAGGCGATCAAGGAAAAGACCAAGGCCGAGCTGCTGCTGGGTTTTGCCGCACTGGGCCGTCACGGAAAATTCGCCCCGTATGTGGCGGGCGACAGTCTGAGTATTGCTGACTTGTACTTCCTCTACAGCGTGCCGTTGGCGTGCGCGGTCGGGAAGAAGTTGTTCGATCTGGATTTGCTGGCAGATATGCCGAAGGCGAAAGCGCTGCTGGAGCGGCTTGAGCAGAATCCGCATGTGCAGAAAATCGCTGCGGATAAAGAGGTGGCGATGCCGACGTTTTTGGCGATGATCGCTGCCAAAAAGTGAGTTTTCCAGCGTTCTGAAGTCAGTCATCGCTGGCAAGCCAGCTCCCACAGGTCTTTGGGTCAAACGCAAAATTGTGTTCCAGTAAAGACCCCTGTGGGAGCTGGCTTGCCAGCGATGCTTTTAGCGACTGGCGATCAGCGCCTGACCCCGAACCACGGCTGCCTTGACCTGCGCCGGCGCAGTGCCGCCGATATGGTCACGGGCATTCACCGAGCCTTCCAGGGTCAGCACGGCAAACACGTCCTGTTCGATCTGGTCGCTGAACTGACGCAATTCTTCCAGGCTCATCTCGGCCAGATCCTTGCCAGTGTCGACGCCGTACTTCACCGCGTGGCCAACGATTTCGTGACAGTCACGGAACGGCAGGCCGCGACGTACCAGGTAGTCCGCCAGGTCGGTCGCAGTAGAGAAACCGCGCAGTGCTGCTTCGCGCATGATTGCGTGTTTCGGCTTGATCGCCGGGATCATGTCAGCGAACGCACGCAGCGAATCGCGCAGGGTGTCGGCGGCGTCGAACAGCGGTTCCTTGTCTTCCTGGTTGTCCTTGTTGTAGGCCAGTGGCTGGCCTTTCATCAGGGTCAGCAGGCCCATGAGTGCACCGAACACACGGCCAGTCTTGCCACGCACCAGCTCTGGCACGTCCGGGTTTTTCTTTTGCGGCATGATCGAGCTGCCGGTGCAGAAGCGATCAGGCAGATCGATGAACTGGAACTGCGCGCTGGTCCACAGCACCAGCTCTTCGGAGAAGCGCGACAGGTGCATCATCGCGATGCTCGCAGCCGAGCAGAATTCGATGGCGAAGTCGCGATCGGACACGTTGTCCAGCGAGTTGCCGCCGACGGCGTCGAAGCCCAGCAGCTGTGCGGTGTATTCACGGTCGATCGGGTAAGTGGTGCCGGCCAGCGCGGCGCTGCCCAGCGGCATGCGGTTGGTGCGCTTGCGGCAGTCGACCAGACGCTCGTAGTCGCGGCTGAGCATTTCGAACCAGGCCAGCATGTGGTGCCCGAAGGTCACGGGTTGTGCGGTCTGCAAGTGGGTGAAGCCCGGCATGATGCTCGCGGCTTCGCGCTCGGCCTGCTCCAGCAGGCCTTTTTGCAGACGGGTGATTTCGGCGAGGATCAGATCGATTTCGTCACGCAGCCACAGGCGGATGTCGGTAGCGACCTGGTCGTTGCGGCTACGCCCGGTGTGGAGTTTCTTGCCGGTGACGCCGATGCGGTCGGTCAGGCGTGCTTCGATGTTCATGTGCACGTCTTCGAGGTCGATGCGCCAGTCGAACTGGCCAGCCTCGATTTCACCCTGAATGGTGTTCAGGCCGTCGATGATGCTGTCGCGCTCGGCATCGGTCAGCACGCCGACCTTGGCCAGCATGGTGGCGTGGGCGATCGAGCCCATGATGTCGTGGCGATACAGGCGCTGGTCGAAAGTGACGGAGGCGGTGATGGGGGCTAGGAAGGCGTCGACGGGTTCACTGAAGCGGCCGCCCCAGGACTGATTGGTCTTGTCAGTGCTCATGAATTCGCTCGTATCGGCTTGAAGAAAGAAGGCGTGAAACGCTGGCGCGGATAATAACAGGGTTGCCAATCCTGTCGCTGACACCGGTCGATACGTTTTTTTCTCATCGTGTCCTTCATAGTCAGCGTGTTCCCCGGGAATTTGCGTAAGGATATTTTTCGATTGAGCAATATCGGCCCGACGAACGTCTACAGTTGGACATAAGGGTCGGTGCAAGTCGGATCGCGCAAAGGTCTGGCTGCCGACTATAAGAAGAGGGGGTGGGTGTATTGTCCTTGGGCAAACCCCGCGCAAAGCGCAGGAAACAGCGGGCTTCGAGCAGTACGACCCGGACACTGGCAAATATTGCTGGCCGACGTACGGCACTTTTTGGCGCTCGGGCTAGTCTTAGCGTGGATCGCGGTGACGGACGTCACTTCACCTGTCTACGCTATCCTTGTGCGAGACTCACGCAGGAATCCAGCGCAATATGAATGTCCTGATCGTTGATGACGAACCACTGGCTCGCGAGCGCCTTAGCCGAATGGTGAGCGAGCTCGAGGGTTACACAGTCCTGGAGCCCAGCGCCACGAATGGCGAAGAGGCGTTGGCGCTGATCGACAGCCACAAGCCGGATATCGTGCTGCTCGATATCCGCATGCCGGGCCTGGATGGCCTGCAGGTCGCTGCCCGTCTGTGCGAGCGTGAAACGCCGCCTGCCGTGGTGTTTTGCACCAGTCCCGATGAATTTGCCGTGGAAGCCCTGCAGGCCAGCGCCGTGGGCTATGTGGTGAAACCCGTGCGAACCGAACATCTGCATGACGCCTTGAGAAAGGCTGAACGTCCCAATCGGGCGCAACTCTCGGCCCTGACCCGTCCCGCCGCTGAAAGCGGCAATGGCCCGCGCAGTCACATCAGTGCGCGTACCCGCAAAGGCATTGAACTGATCCCGCTGGATCAGGTGGTCTATTTCATTGCCGACCACAAGTACGTGACCTTGCGCCATGAAGCCGGCGAAGTGCTGCTGGACGAGCCGCTCAAGGCCCTCGAAGACGAATTCGGCGAGCGCTTTGTGCGCATCCACCGCAATGCGCTGGTCGCCCGTGACCGCATCGAACGTCTGCAACGTACGCCGCTGGGGCATTTCCAGTTGTTCCTCAAAGGCCTTAATGGTGATGCGCTGATCGTCAGCCGTCGGCATGTGGCGGGTGTGCGCAAGATGATGCAGGGCCTGTAACCCGGTCTTCCCGGGCGATTCTTCAGTCTATTCACCAGGCATCGCAGGCCAGGGAGGCCGCGCCGTTTCTGATTCAAGTCAAAGTGGATTTGGCTGAGCTGTTATTATCCGCCGTATCTATTCAGTACGGATTGATCCATGTCCTCTCGCGAAATCCGCATCGCCACCCGTAAAAGTGCGCTGGCCCTCTGGCAGGCCGAATACGTCAAAGCCCGTCTGGAAGCGGCCCATCCGGGCTTGCTGGTGACGCTGGTGCCCATGGTCAGTCGCGGCGACAAGTTGCTCGATTCGCCACTGTCGAAAATCGGCGGCAAGGGACTGTTCGTCAAGGAACTGGAAACCGCGCTGCTGGAAAATGAAGCCGACATTGCCGTTCACTCGATGAAAGACGTGCCGATGGACTTCCCTGAAGGCCTCGGTCTGTTCTGCATCTGCGAGCGCGAAGACCCGCGTGATGCCTTCGTTTCAAATACCTATGCAAGCCTTGAAGCGTTGCCGGCCGGCAGCATCGTTGGCACCTCCAGCCTGCGTCGTCAGGCACAGTTGCTGACCCGTCGGCCGGACCTCGAAATCCGTTTCCTGCGCGGCAACGTCAATACCCGTCTGGCCAAGCTGGATGCCGGTGAGTACGACGCGATCATCCTCGCGGCGGCCGGCCTGATCCGTCTCGGATTCGAAGACCGCATCACCTCGGCCATCAGCGTCGATGACAGTCTGCCGGCCGGTGGCCAGGGCGCAGTCGGCATCGAATGCCGCAGTGCCGACACTGAAATTCACGCCTTGCTGGCGCCGCTGCATCACGCCGATACCTCTTCGCGGGTGACCGCTGAACGTGCGCTCAACAAGCATTTGAATGGTGGCTGCCAAGTGCCGATCGCCTGCTACGCGGTGCTCGAAGGCGAGCAATTGTGGTTGCGCGGTCTGGTCGGCGAGCCGAGTGGCGGTCGTTTGATCAGCGCCGAAGCCCGCGCGCCACGCGCCGATGCCGAAGCGCTGGGTGTGAAGGTTGCCGAAGACTTGCTCGGTCAGGGCGCCGAAGAAATTCTCAAGGCAGTCTATGGCGAGGCAGGTCACGAGTGATCGGTTGGCGCCTGCTGTTGACGCGCCCTGCGGATGACTGTGCGGCGCTTGCCGCGACGTTGGCTGCCGAGGGGATTTTCAGCAGTTGCCTGCCGCTTTTGGAAATCGCGCCGCTGCCGGTCTCTGACAAAATATGTCAGGCGATCGCGCGCTTGCCGAGTTGTAGCGCGGTGATTGTGGTCAGCAAGCCGGCGGCACGCATTGCGGTGGAACTGCTCGACGCTCAAGGGTTGCAGTCGCTGGCGATGCCGTGGTTCAGCGTCGGCGCGGCGACGGCGCAGATTCTTCAGGATCGTGGCCTCGACGCACATTTCCCGGACGGCGGTGATGACAGCGAGGCTTTGCTGCAATTACCGAGTCTGCGCGAGGCTGTCACTCAGCCCGGTTCGCAGGTGTTGATCCTGCGCGGGGTGGGCGGCCGCGAGTTGCTCGCCGAGCGCCTGCGCGAGCTTGGTGCTAGTGTCGAGTATCTGGAATTGTATCGACGTGACTTGCCAGCCTACGCGCCGCAAGCACTGCCACGACGGATCGAAGCGGAACGCTTGAACGGGCTGGTGGTCAGCAGTGGACAGGGTTTCGAGCACTTGCGTCAGTTGGCCGGCGATGCCTGGCCGACGATTGCGCGGTTGCCGTTGTTTGTTCCAAGCCCAAGAGTTGCCGAGCTGGCACATGCCGCCGGGGCTCAAACAGTTGTGGATTGCCGCGGCGCGAGTGCCGCGGCTTTGCTGACGGCGTTACGGGAGCATCCCGTGCCCGTTCTCTAATGCAAAGGATGGATACGTGAGCGAAACAGCCTTGCCAAAAGATGACGTCCAACCGGTGATTGATGCACAGGTTGAAACTCCACTGCCGGCCAAAGAGCCGCGCCGAGGCAATGGCCTGGCCATCGTCGCCCTGTTGCTCGGTGCTGCCGGTGTTGCGATCGGTGGCTGGGGAGTCTGGCAGGTGCGTCACCTGCAAACCAACACCCAACAGCAGTCGGGTCAGGTGCAGGCGTTGAACGATCAGGCGCAAAGCCTGAAGCTCAACGAGCAGCGTCTGACCGAGCGCCTCGCGCAGTTGCCGGGGGCTGACGAACTCGCCGAACGCCAGCGTCTGGTGACTCAGCTTCAAGGCGATCAACAGCGCCTCAATCAGCGTCTGGAAACTGTCCTCGGCGCCAGCCGCAAGGACTGGCGTCTGGCCGAAGCCGAACACTTGCTGCGTCTGGCCAGCCTGCGTCTTTCGGCGTTGCAGGACATCAGCAGCGCCCAGGCCTTGGTGCAGGGCGCCGACGAAATCCTGCGTGAACAGAACGATCCCGGTTCCTTCGCTGCCCGTGAGCAAGTGGCGAAAACCCTGGTCGCGCTGCGCAGCACCGAGCAGCCGGATCGCACCGGATTGTTCCTGCGTCTGGGCGCGCTGCGTGATCAGGTCATCGACCTGACCGAACTGGCGCCGGAATACAAGGATCGCGGCGAGTCGCTGCTCGGCCTGACCGCCGATGGTGATGGCGCGAGTCGCTGGGCGCAGTGGTGGGACAAGGTTTCTCGCTACATTCGCATCGATTTCAACGCCGACAAGAATGTGAAGCCGCTGTTGGCCGGGCAGAGCCTGAGCCAGGTGCGTCTGGCCCTGAGCCTGGCGCTGGAGCAGGCACAGTGGGCGGCGCTCAACGGTCAGGCGGCGGTCTACACCCAGGCGCTGACCGAGGCGCGTGACGTGCTCAAAGGCAACTTCAACCCGGACAATCCGCAAAGCAAAGTGATGCTCGAACAGGTGGGTGAGCTGAGCAAGGAACCGGTCACGGTCAAGACTCCGGATCTGACCGGCACTTTGAGTGCGGTGCAGGCCTACCTCGAGCGGCGTAACGTCAACGCCGAAGAGTCGGTGAAACCCTTCGCCAAACCTGCTGCCAACACTGCGCAGGAGGCCACGCCATGAAACGCCTCTATGTGATCGTGTTTCTGGTGATCGCGGCGACGGCGGCGCTGGGCCTGGCGATTGCCGAGCATTCCGGTTACGTGCTGGTCGCCTACAAGTCCTTCCGTTATGAGTCGAGCCTGTGGGCGACGTTGGCGCTGATCGCGGTGTTGTGGTTGCTGATCTGGGGCATCAAGGCCTTGGTCGAGCTGGTCACGGCGTCCACCGGGGTGGTCAATCCATGGTCGCGGCGCAACCGCAGCCGGCGCGTGCAAGTGGCGATCGAACACGGTCAACTGGATCTGGCCGAAGGTCGCTGGGCCAGTGCCCAGCGTCATTTGTACCGGGCCGCCGAAGCCGAACGCCAACCGTTGCTGTATTACCTCGGCGCCGCCCGCGCGGCGAACGAGCAAGGCAATTACGAAGAATCCGATCACCTGCTGGAGCGTGCGCTGGAGCGTCAGCCACAGGCGGAGTTGGCGATTGCCTTGAGCCACGCACAGTTGCAGACCGACCGGGGCGATACCGACGGTGCGCTGGTGACATTGCAGGCCATGCATGAACGCCATCCGCACAATGTGCAGACGCTGCGCCAGTTGCAGCGTCTGTATCAGCAGCGCGGTGATTGGTCGGCGGTGATTCGTCTATTGCCGGAACTGCGCAAGGACAAGGTCTTGCCGGCCACTGAACTGGCTGAGCTTGAGCGCCGCGCCTGGGGTGAAAACCTGTCGCTGGCGGCGCAGCGCGAGGAGGATGGCTCGGTGGGCGTGCAGTCGCTTGATCGGGCTTGGCAACAACTCACTTCGGCGCAACGTCAGGAACCGCCGCTGGTGCTGGCCTATGCCGAACAGCTGCGTCAGTTGGGCGCGCAAGTGCAGGCGGAAGAAGTGCTGCGCACGGCACTCAAGCGCAGATACGACAGCCATCTGGCGCGTCTGTATGGCCTGGTGCGAGGCAGTGATCCGGCGCGTCAATTGCAGACCGCCGAAGGCTGGCTCAAGGATCATCCGAATGATCCGAGCCTGCTACTGACCCTGGGGCGTCTGTGTCTGCAAACCAGTCTGTGGGGCAAGGCACGGGATTATCTGGAAAGCAGTCTGCGCGTGCAGCGTAATCCGGAAGCCTGTGCAGAGCTGGCACGTTTGCTCGCTCAATTGGGTGATACCGAGCGCAGCAATCAGTTGTTCCAGGAAGGTCTCGGCTTGCTGGATGAGCGCTTGCTGGCCGCACCGTTGCCAGTCCCGGCTCGCGTCTGAAGTCACGAGGGAGATTGCTCCCTCGTTCATCCTTGATGCACGAAAATTCACCTTCCTTGGGTGTCTGGGGCGAAGTCCTACAGCGTGCTACACCTTTTCCTCCTGAACCTGTCGGGTTTTCCCTACACCTCTGGTGAACTGTCGGCAGGGCCTTGCCTTGAAAGGCTGACACGCTTTCCTCTACCGTAACCGCCTGTCTCTAAAGTTACGGAAAAGCCATGTCGTTGGCCTGCTCACGCTCCTTGTTCTTCATGGTTTTCACTGCGGGTGCCTTTGCTCTGGGAGCTTCCTATTATCTTGAATACGTGGTCGGCCTGACGCCGTGCAGTTTGTGCCTGGTGCAGCGGCTGTTCCTGACGTTGCTGTGCGCATCCTGCGGTCTGGCGGCGGTGCACGGCCCCGGTCGTGGCGGCTTGTGGCTTTACTGGCTACTCGCGCTGGGCGCGAGTCTGGGTGGCACCACCGCAGCCTGGCGGCAAGTGTTGATCCAGAGTGATCCGGTGCTGCAATTGCTCAGATGTACCCCGGATCCGCAGACGCTGTTTAGCGGGCTGCCTTGGATCTGTGCGTTGCAAAAGATGTTTGACGGTGGTGCCGATTGCGCCGAAATCTCCTGGACGCTGTTCGATCTGAGCATCCCGGAGTGGAGCCTGTTGTTCTTTGTCGCGGTGTCGATTCTTGCCGTGTATCAATTGTTGCGCCTGCTCTGGAACGCCTTGCAACGACCGCTCAGCGGCGAAGCGTCGCACCGGGCGCCGCTGCGGGATTAAACACTTGTATGAACTTTATCTCCTGCGTACCTTGAAGCCATAAGCGTGCGGGCATAATCTGGCCCGCACGTGTCATTGGATTTATGTTGCTCGATGACGCTCTGCCCGATCGCCCCCAAGCCAAAAAGAGAGGGCGCGGGTGTAGAGCAGCATGACCCACAAGGGAAGAGAGATCGCCATGCTCGAAAGTTGTCAGAATGCTCAGGAACGTTGGGGTGGGGTTCATCTGCTGATCGACCGCTGGTTGCAAGAGCGTGAAGAGCTGATCGGCGCCTACGACAACCTCGGTGCACAACCTCAGGCGTTGTCCGAGAACCGCAAACCCTTGCAGGAGTTCTGCGGCGTGCTGGTCGATTACGTTTCGGCCGGGCACTTTGAAATCTACGAACAGCTGACTGGCGAAGCCAAGGCGTTCAACGACAAGCGTGGCCTGGAGCTCGCCGAGACGATCTATCCGCGTATCGACGTCATCACCGAGAAGCTGCTCGCCTTCAATGACCTTTGCGATGAAGGCAAATGCGTTGCCGAGAAATTCAAGGAGCTCGGTGGCCTGCTTCACGAACGCTTCGAACTGGAAGATTGCCTGATTGAAGTGCTGCACACAGCACACAAGGAAGAAGATCCGGTGCAGGCCTGATCCTTTTTTCTGATCAAAAAAACGGTGCGCCCAAAGCGCACCGTTTTTTATTGCCTGCTCAACTCGTCGCGCCACGCAACTCCACTTCAAATACCAGTGGTGTAAACGGTGCAATCAAGTCCCCGGCACCGTCGGCGCCATAGGCCTGATCCGATGGAATCACCAGCCGCCATTTCGCACCCACCGGCATGTTTTGCAGGGCTGTACGCCAGCCGGCAATCACGCTGTCGAGATTGAACCATTGCGGCTGAGTGTTCTGATCGAACACCGTGCCGTCGGGCAACCGACCGATGTACAACACCTGCACTTTTCCATCCGGCCCGGCTTTGGCGCCAGTGCCCGGTACCAGTTCGGTCAGAAGGATGCCGTCGGCCAGTTCCTTGACGCCCGGTTTGGCTTTTTCAGCGGTCAGAAAACGCTGTTCGTTTTCCATCGCGGCGTCGCTCGAAGGCTGTGCGGAGTGCTCGGCATTTTGCGCTTCATGATCGGCCAGAATCTGCTCGATACGTGCCTCGCTCAGCGCCAGTGGCTTGCCTTGATAGGCCTGTTGCAAACCATCAATCAGTGCCTGGATCTGTAACTGCGGAACCTCTTGGCGCAGCCGTTCACCCAGACTTGCACCGAGGCTGTAAGCCAGATCGTGTGCATCTTTCGCGGTGGTTTTTTCGTCAGCGTGGGCGGCCGAAAAGATCATGCAGAGGGATAAAAAAAGGTAGCGCGACATGGGCACTCTCCGTCCTGAGATGCGGGGGATTATGCCAGCGCGAACGTCTGCAACGGTGAACTGCTTTTGACTTCGTGCAGAACATTTTCACTTCGTTGCAACGCAACCGTTTCGATACTGTCAAGATGACCTAGCGGCGGTAACTGCAGAGGTCTAGTATGAGCCGCACTCACGTCAGCCAGGAGGTAAACCATGTCGGCCACCAAGAAGCCTGTAAATACTCCGTTGCACTTACTCCAACAACTCTCGGGCAGCTTGCTCGAGCATCTGGAAAACGCTTGCTCCCAAGCCTTGGCTGATGCTGAAAAACTGCTCGCCAAACTGGAAAAGCAACGCGGCAAGGCGCAAGAAAAACTGCACAAATCCCGCACCAAATTGCAGGATGCAGCGGCCGCCGGTAAAGCCAAGGCGCAGACCAAGGCCAAAGGCGCAGTGAAAGAACTGGAAGACCTGCTCGATGCGTTGAAGGATCGTCAGTCCGACACTCGCAGCTACATTCTGCAACTCAAGCGCGATGCTCAGGAAAGCCTGAAACTGGCCCAGGGTGTTGGTCGCGTTCAAGAAGCCGTGGGTAAAGTATTGTCCACTCGCGCAGCCAAACCGGCAGCGGCACCAGCGAAGAAAGCAGCTGCAAAACCTGCTGCGGCCAAAGCCCCGGCGAAAACCGCAGCGGCCAAACCGGCTGCTAAAACTGCAGCCAAACCTGCGGCCAAAGCACCGGTGAAAGCGGCGGCCAAACCTGCTGCCAAAACCGCTGCAAAACCTGCAGCGAAAAAACCGGCTGCCGCGAGTGCTGCAAAACCGGCGGCTAAAACCACCGCTGCAAAACCAGCGGCCGCCAAGCCAGCTGCCAAACCTGCCGCAGCAAAACCGGCTGCAAAATCAGCCGCTGCCAAAGCAGCTCCAGCGAAAACCGCAGCCGCCAAACCTGCTGCTAAAACCGCTGCCAAAGCATCGGCAAAACCAGCAGCAAAACCTGCTGCTAAAACCGCCGCTGCCAAACCAGCCGCCAAGACTGCCGCCAAACCGGTTGCAGCCAAACCAGCTGCAAAAGCGCCTGCCAAGCCGGCTGCCAAACCAGCCGTGAAAGCCGCCGCCAAACCGGCAACCAAGCCTGCCGCGAAACCGGCCGCCGCTGCCAAGCCAGCGACTGCTGCCGCCAAGCCTGCTGCTGCAAAACCAGCTGCCAAGCCAGCCGCAAAACCAGCCGTGAAAAAGCCAGCCGCTGCCAAACCAGCCGCCGTCAAACCGGCAACCGCGCCAACGGCCAAGCCTGCCACGCCAGCAACTCCGGCTGCACCGGCACCTGCCGCCTCTACCTCGACCCCTTCGACTGCGCCAACGCCAGCCGCCGTGTCGAGCGTCACCAGCAACCCGACCAGCGCTTCCTAAGTGCCGGTTGCCGCGACGCGCAGCACTTGCAGCGCGTCGCGGTTCGGACTGGCCGTCGCACCGGCCAAGCCTTCCAGCCAGGTGTTTGAACCTGCGCCGTTTCGCGTCCACTCCTGCGCCAGACCCTCAAGCCGTGACAGCAACGCTCGCTCAGCCTCAAGCTCGAGTGATTTGATCTGCTCGCGCATGCCTTTCAGCACCGCATCATCAATCGCCCGCGCTTTCCATTGCATGCGCATTGCTCGCAGCGGCTGCACCACCTCGACATCCCAAGGCTCGGTCAACGCCTGAAGCAGCCGTACGCGTTGTTCATCGCACGTCACCCCGCGTTGCTCCAGCCATAAACCGCACAACAGCAGACACACATTGGCCCCCGCCGTTTGCAGTTGCAGGCAGGCGTCTTCCACGCCCGGGCGGGCGTAGGTGGCAAGGGAAAAGCTCCACAGGTCAGAGGACATCGTGCTACTCGCGCCAGTTGTGAGCGAAGCTGGTAGACTCCGCCGCCATTATGATCCGACTTCAGAACCTGACTTTACAGCGTGGCCCGCAACGTCTGCTAGAAGACGCCGAGCTGACCCTGCACGCCGGCCACAAAGCCGGCCTCATCGGTGCCAATGGCGCCGGCAAATCCAGCCTGTTCGCCTTGATTCGGGGTGAGCTGCACCCTGATTCGGGTGACTGCTATTTGCCGGCCGACTGGCGCATCGCTCATATGCGCCAGGAGATCGAGACGCTCGAGCGTCTTGCCGTCGACTATGTGCTCGACGGCGACCTGCGTCTACGCGAGGTGCAACGTGACCTCGCGGCCGCCGAAGCAGCGCAGGATGGTGCCGCTCAGGCCCGTCTGCACGCCGAGCTCGACAGCGCCGACGGTTACACCGCCGATGCGCGAGCGCGCAAGTTGCTCGCCGGTCTGGGTTTCACCAACGAGCAGATGGATCGTCAGGTCGGCGATTTCTCCGGTGGCTGGCGGATGCGCCTGAATCTGGCGCAGGCCTTGATGTGCCCATCGGACCTGTTGTTGCTCGACGAACCGACCAACCACCTGGACCTCGACGCGATCATCTGGCTCGAAGAGTGGCTGAAAAGCTACCCGGGCACCTTGCTGCTGATTTCCCACGACCGTGATTTCCTCGACGAAGTCGTCGATCACGTCGCCCATGTCGATCAGCGCAAAATCACCCTCTATCGCGGCGGCTACACCGCGTTCGAACGCGCCCGTGCCGAGCGTCTGGCCCAGCAACAACAGGCCTACGAGAAGCAGCAGGCGCAACGTGCGCACATGGAAAGCTACATCGCCCGCTTCAAGGCCCAGGCCACCAAGGCCCGTCAGGCGCAGAGCCGGATCAAGGCGCTGGAGCGTATGGAAGAGCTGTCGGCGGCCCACGTCGATTCGCCGTTCGACTTTGTGTTCCGCGAGTCGACCAAGATCTCCAGCCCGCTGATCGACCTCTCCGATGCACGTCTCGGCTACGGCGATAAAACCATCCTGGAGAAGGTCAAGCTGCAACTGACCCCAGGTGCGCGGATCGGCCTGCTTGGTCCGAATGGCGCGGGTAAATCGACGCTGATCAAGAACCTCGCCGGCGAGCTGTCACCGATCGCCGGGCGCCTGACCCGCGGCGAGAACACCGTGGTCGGCTACTTCGCCCAGCATCAGTTGGACTCGCTGGACGCCAAAGCCAGTCCGCTGCTGCACTTGCAGCGCTTGGCGCCAACCGAGCGTGAGCAGACCCTGCGCGACTTCCTCGGCGGTTTCGACTTCCGTGGCTCGCGCATTGATGAGCCGGTGCTGAATTTCTCCGGTGGTGAAAAGGCGCGTCTGGCCTTGGCATTGATCGCCTGGGAACGGCCGAACCTGCTGCTGCTCGACGAACCGACCAACCACCTCGATCTGGAAATGCGCCTGGCGCTGACCATGGCGCTGCAGGAATTCAGCGGCGCGGTACTGGTGGTGTCTCACGATCGGCACTTGCTCAAGAGCACCACCGATAACTTCTACCTGGTCGCTGACGGCAAGGTGGAAGAGTTCGATGGCGACCTCGAAGACTATGCGCGCTGGCTGGTCGAATACCGTCAGCGCAACGCGCCGGTCAGCAACACCCCGGTCAATCCGGACAAGACCGACAAGAAGGCTCAACGTCAGGCTGCTGCTGCGTTGCGTCAGCAATTGGCGCCGCACAAGCGCGAAGCCGACAAGCTGGAAGCCGAACTGGGCAAGCTCCACGAAAAACTCGCCAAGGTTGATGCCAGCCTTGGCGACAGCGATATCTACGAGCCGGCGCGCAAGAACGAATTGCGTGATCTGCTGGCCGAGCAGGCCAAGCTGAAGGTTCGCGAAGGCGAACTGGAAGAGGCGTGGATGCAAGCCCTGGAAACGCTGGAAAGCATGCAGGCGGAGCTGGAGGCGCTGTCCTGATGGAGGCGTTCAAGCTGCCGCTGCCGGCGATGTGGGTCGAGCCGATCTGGCTCGGCGTACAGATTCTGCTGATTCTGTTGGCCGGTTACATTGCCCAGCGCTTTGTCGCCAAATGCCTGACCCGTCTGGGTGAGCGTTATCCGTTCCCGCCGCAGTTGCTGATGCCACTGCGAGGCGTGCTGCGCTGGCTGATCATGGGCAGTGCGGTGATTTTCGTGCTCGAGCGCCTCGGTGTTTCGGCCACGGTGTTGTGGACGGCGTTGTCCGGTTTTGTTGCCGTGGCGGCGGTGGCGTTCTTCGCGATGTGGAGTGTGCTGTCGAACCTGCTCTGCGCGATTCTGATCTTCACCGTCGGGCCGTTTCGCCTGGGGGATATCGTCGAGTTGGTCGACACCACGGACAAGCCCGGTGTGAAGGGGCGAGTGGTGGCGATCAATCTGCTCTACACCACGCTGATCGAGGCTGAGGAACTGGGCACCGGTAGCGCGATGGTGCAGGTGCCGAACAGTTTGTTCTTCCAGCGCTCGGTGCGGCGTTGGCGCGGGACGGATGTGTTTCCGTCGAGCGGCTTCGAGAAGTAGATTTCGGGGCGTCTGTTCTGACGCTTTCGCGAGCAGGCTCGCTCCCACATTTGAAATGCGTTTCCCTGTGGGAGCGAGCCTGCTCGCGAAAAGGTCCACCAGCCGTGATTGCTGCACCATCCTGCAAAAAATTAATGGTCAACCATTCCAAACCGCATTAGCTTGGACGTCTGTGACGATTCAGAGTCGAGGTGTGCGATGGAGCTTCAAACATGGCTGGCGTTTTTCGCCGCCTGCTGGGTGATCAGTCTTTCTCCGGGCGCCGGCGCTATTGCGTCGATGTCCAGCGGTCTGCAATACGGCTTTTGGCGTGGTTACTGGAACGCCCTGGGCCTGCAAATCGGCCTCGCGGTGCAGATTGCAATTGTTGGTGCCGGTGTCGGCGCGATTCTCACTGCTTCGGCCACCGCGTTTCATGCGATCAAATGGTTCGGCGTGGCCTATCTGGTGTATCTGGCGATCAAGCAATGGCGCGCACTGCCCATGGACATGAGCGACGACGCGGCAGTGCGGCCGATCGGCAAGCCGCTGGCGCTGGTGTTCCGTGGCTTTTTGGTGAACATCAGCAACCCCAAGGCACTGGTGTTCATGCTGGCGGTGCTGCCGCAGTTCATCAATCCGCATGCACCGCTGTTGATCCAGTACGTGGTGATCGGCGTGACCATGATCGCCGTTGACCTGGTCGTCATGGCCGGCTACACCGGACTGGCGTCGAAAGTGCTGCGCCTGCTGCGCACGCCAACGCAGCAGAAACGCATGAACCGCACCTTTGCCGGTTTATTCA
Organism: Pseudomonas sp. NPDC087817; assembly: GCF_044742875.1. NCBI lineage: Bacteria > Pseudomonadati > Pseudomonadota > Gammaproteobacteria > Pseudomonadales > Pseudomonadaceae > Pseudomonas > Pseudomonas sp. NPDC087817. The sequence goes on along the minus strand of NZ_JBIUVJ010000040.1, from coordinate 21,219 downwards.
TTGGCGCGGCGGCGTTTATGGCGACGTTGCGTAAAGCGGCGGTCTAAAAGCCCCGGCCAGAAAAAAGGCGACCTCTTGAGGTCGCCTTTTTATTGCCCTTTCTGGAGTGAGCTTTTGTGGCGAGGGGATTTATCCCCGTTGGCTCGCGCAGCGGGCCCTCTTGATCTTAAAAGAAAGGGCCGCTTCGCAGCCCAACGGGGATAAATCCCCTCGCCACAGGAAAGCATTTCTCCAAATCAATCAGCGCAAGATCACCGGCGCAGTATCACGCGGCAGATTGTTGCGCTGCGGCGCTTCACGCGGCTGCTCGTAGCCGCCACCACCGAGCTGTTGGCTCAGTTGCCCGGCGACGTCTTCGCCCAGCGCCTTCGACACTTCACGCACTACCCGCGGGCGGTTCAGCGAGATCTTGATGTCGCGGCCGTTCACCAGTTTGGTGTCCTGCGCTTCACCCATCGCCGTGAAGGCCGAAGTGATTTCGAAGGTCTTGGTGTTGATCAGGCTGAAATCCGCCACCAGCGTCAGGCCCAGTACCGCCGAATAGCTGTCGGTGTGCGCCAGCTCGTTCATGTCCTGGGTGAAGTCGATGTCCGATACCGTGCCAAACAGTACGTAGTCGGCGCCTTTGAAGTTGCCGGCCTTGATGCGTTTGATCACGTCATAGACATCGCCCTTGGACGACGCGGTGTACGGCGTGCCCTGCACCAGCTGGAACATGCCGGTACGCAGAATTTCACCCTTGATGTCGCCGGTGAATTTGCGCAGCTCGCCCTGTTCGATGTAGCTGGTGGTCGCTTCGATCTCGTTGTAGCTCGAAGAACCGCTGGCGCTGTAATAACTCTCGCGATGATTGCTCTGGGCCGAAACGATGTGGATGTATTGCTCCACACGCTCCTGATACGCCAGATCCGTCACCGCGACTTTCGGGGCCGCTTGCGCGCCAAACGCGCAAGCCAGGGCCATCATGCCAATCCATGCGCGCATCGATTAACGCTCCGTGGTTTTGCGGATCTCTTTTTCGTCCATCCACTCGGCCAGACCGCTTTCCACGTCAATCAATTGCAGGCTGAATTTGTAGAAGACGTCTTTGTAATCGCTGCTGCGCTTGACGATCGAGCTGATCGAGCCTTCGATGCGGTACTTGGCAGCCACCATGTTGCCGGTCTTGGCCACGGTGCTCTTCTTGTACAGACCGCTCTGGTTTTGCAGCTTCAGCTGGTCAACCTGGCTCTGCATCGCATTGTTGTCGCTGGCAAAACGCGCAACGCCGGTTTTCATCAGCTGGGTCTTGATGCTGGTGGTGATTTCGCGGGTATCGATGTACTCGCTGGTCTTGTTTTTCACGTCGTAGACCTGAACCACAGGACGGTTCTGCAGAATGCCGGACTGAGCCAGCGAGCGGGTCATCGACTCGGCGATCATTTGCAGGTCGGTCGAACCGAATTCGTTGGTCACGGTTTCAACCGCTTTGGTGTCGCCGTAGCTGATGTTCTTGCTGCCCAGGGTCGGCGAGGTGTTGGCGCAGCCGGAGGCCAGCAGGGCGATAACGGCGATGCAGGAAAAGCGTACAAACATGGCAGTGTTCTCTAAATCAGAAATAGGGTGGCGGGCTTACGGCGTCTTGAGTTCCAGACGGAAGTCCACGGCTTTCGGGGTCGGGGCGATGCCCTGGATGAAGCTGGTCTGGGCGCCATACATCATCTGGCTCTTCCAGACTTCTTCCTCGGCAATCGGGAAACCTTCCGGGCCGAGCCAGGCGAAGCGGTAGTAGAACGTCTTGTTGCTGTTGAGGGTGTTGCTCAACTGCACGTTGACGGTCATGAAACCGTTTTCGCGGGCGACGCGCATGGCGCCGACGACGATGTGTTTCTGCGGCCCCATGGCCACGACTTTGCTCGCGGCGCTGCCCGGCTCAGGTGGCGGCGGGGTGGCGCAGCCGCTCGCCAGCAAGGCGAGGGCGGCGACGGCGATGAGTTTGAAGCGCATGCAAAGACTCCGTTCTTAAGGTTGTTTGAGGCTGGCAACGTTGGTCGCGCCGGCGCTCGGGATGACATGGGCGGCGAGACCGCCAGCGAACACCTGATTGCCGACGGCGCGCAGGCTGATCACTTGATAGCGCTGGTCAACGGTGACCTTGACCACCGAACCGCCCACGGCGCTCGGCAGGGTAACCTGATGCTCACCCTTTTTCAGGCGCAGACGCACCACTTGAGTGTTGTCCGGCAGGGTGCGCCACGTACGGGTATCGGCACCTTCGAGCACGGCTGAAGAAATACCGACCGCGAGACCTGCCAGCGGGTTGGTTTCGTTGATCTTCTTCTGCGCTACGCCTTTGGTGATCGCGCGCACGGTGGTGCGCACGATGATCCCCGGCATGTCATCGCGCAAGGCGCGGCGGGACATGGCGGTGGTGCTGTTGAGGGCGGTCAGATTGACCTGCTGGCCGTCGACACCGATCTGCGCGAATGGCGCGGTGGAGGTGTCAGCCTTGATGATCGGGAACGACAGCGGGGTGATCACCACGTTGTTGGAGATCGGCAACGGCAGCGGCACCCGAATCGAATCACGGGACGGCGCCAGGCCGCTTTGCACGACGATCAGGATGTCGCTGTCGTCGCTTTTGCTCGGCTTGTCGAGGTTGACCAGCGCCTGTTCCAGCAGCGGCGTGTTCGGGCGCAGTTCGGCTGCCTTGCGGTAGCCCGGCGCAGCCAGATCTTTTTCACCGAGGGCTTCATAGACGAAGCCGGCCAGGTAATGGCTGAACGCACTCTGGTAGCTGTTTTTCAGGCTGACCACTTCCGGCGCGTCGAGGCTGGCGACCGGATAGCCTTGCAGATCCTTGTATTGAGTCTTGATGCCTTCTTTCTCGGCCTCTTCTTCGCTCTTGAGGTATTCCTTGTCACGCAGGTCGGCGATCACCGCTTCGCGTTCGTGAGTCTTCTTGATCGCGGTGCGTGCGCCGTCGAAGTCATTCACCGCCAGCAGGTTCAGGGCCATCTGCGTGGTCAGCATGACTTTTTCGTAGTCGTAACCTTCGTAGCGGCGAACCTTGTCGTTGACGACGAAGCTGCCGAACTGAGCGAGGTATTTGCCGGTGTCGAGCTTGACCGAATCTTCCCACTGACCGACCACTACATCGGCGCTGGTCCAGGCGTTCTGGCTGCCGGACAGGTCGCCCTTGGCGCGCAGCAGTTCACCTTTCTCGAAGTAATAGAGCAGGTCTTTGTCAGGGCCGGTGTTGTTCTTTTCCAGCAAGGTCAGCGCGGCGTCGACGTTGCCGGAGGCCAGTTGCTGGTTGGTCTGTGCCAGTTCGGAGTCGTAGTTGCGAAACGCCGAACAGCCGGACAGCAGAGTGACGGCGCTGAGCGCGATCAGAGTGGGAGCGCGGAATGCCATGGGGGTACTTCTTCCCTGGAGTAACTACAGCCGCGGATGCTGGTCGGGCTGGTGTGACCCATCGACAGTGGCGTTGGCCTCCTGCCAATTCCTCATAACCAGAGGAGCTTTAATGCCGTTTCGCAATAGCGAGGGCGCGGCATTATAGGCGGGCGGTGCTGGCTATGTAATAGCTTTTTAATTGCAATTGTTAGTTTGGTGCCATTAGTTATTTCAGACCGGATACGCGGTTGTCCGCAGAAGCTCCGGGCTGAAAAGCGCTGCCATTCGCGAAGATACGGTCTCCCAGCACGCGCAGGCCAATCATCTGACGGTTCTGATCGATACGGATTTTCAGCGGCACAGTGGCATTCGGCAGGCTGATCAGGTGATCGCCCTTTTTCAGGCGCAAACGCGCGACCTGTGTGAGATTGGGCAGGGTGCGCCAAGTGCGTGTATCGGCCTGCTCGAAACCATCCCAGTGAGTCACGTATGAGGCCTTGCTCGGATCGCGGCGATTGTCGGTGCCCTGAACGTCTGCTGCGAGGAATGCCCGGTAGGTGGTGCGCTGAATAATCCCCGGCATATCGTCACGCAACGTCCGCAAGGACATGTCAGTGATGTTGTTGACCGCGATCAGCTTTTTCTGGCGCCCGTCGATGCTGACCTGGCTGATTGGCTGGGTGGAGGTGTCGGGCACCATCACCGGGAAGGAGATATTGGCAACGATGACTTGCCCGTCCGCCAGCTTCACCGGGTAGGGCACACGCACCGAACTGCGCGCGGGCGCCAGGCCACTTTGCACGATGATCAGCACGTCGCTTTCGTCGGCTTTGAGTCCGGGGCTGTCGAGGTCGCGCAATGCTTGCTGGAAAAACGCCATGTCCGGGCGCAGCTCAATGGCCTGACGATAACCCGGTGCCGCGAGATCCTTTTCACCCAGCGCTTCGTAGGTGAACCCGGCGAGATAGTGGCTGAACGCACTCTGATAACCGTTTTTCAACGCAATGACGGCGGGCGAATCGAGCATGACTACCGGGTAACCTTGCAGATCCTTGTAGTGCACGCGCGCGCCCTGAGCCTTGGCCGCTGCTTCGACGCGTTCGTATTCCAGTTCTCGCTGACGGGCGATCAGCGTTTCTCGCTCGTGGGTTTTCTTGATGTCGGCACGGGCGCCGTCGAAGTCATTCGCGGACAACTGGTTGAGGGTCATTTGCGTGGTCAGCATGACCTTTTCGTAGTCGTAGCCATCGTAACGGCGAATCTTGTCGTTGATGATGCCGCCCCAGTGATCGCCCATCGCGGCGAGCAATTTATCGCCGGTGGTTTCGATAGTGTCCTGACGCTGAATGATCATCTGTTCGGCACTGCGCCACGCCACCTGACTCTGCGGCAGCTCACCGCCGGCACTGAGGACTGCACCTTTCTCCAGGTAATAGAGCAAATCCTTTTCGGCATCGGGGTTGTGCGCTTCGATCAGTGCGAGTGAGCCGTCGACGTTGCCGGACTTGAGCTGGTCGGTGGTCTGTTGCAGTTCCAGGTCGTAATTGCGGTAAGCGCCGCATCCCGCCAGTTGCACAAGGGTCGCGATCATGAGGGGCAGCAACAGGCATTGGCGCATTGGAAGGGGTCATCCTTGAGCAGAAAAACGACAAGTCGACGCAGTATAGAGGTGAGTAGTGGCCATATGCTGCTCTGTTTTGCGCCGACACTTCGTGCCCTGCAACGGTTACAGGTGGGATGGCCGAGTGGATTGAGCTAGCCTTGGCCACCTGTCTTTCACTGAGTCCGGGACTTCAATGAATCAACTGCTGGCCATGCGTGCGTTTCGTTGCATCGTCGAATGTCGCGGCTTCAGCGCCGCCGCCGAGCGACTCGACACCACGCACTCGACGGTCTCCCGGCAGTTGCAGCAGTTGGAAACCGAGCTCGGCACGCGCTTGATCAACCGCAACACCCGGCGCTTCAGCCTGACCACCGCCGGGCAGCAGTATTACGCCGCGTGCGTGGACATTCTTGATCGACTGGATCAAGCCGCCATCGCAGTCGGTCAGGCCCATGAAAGCCCCAGCGGCGTTCTGCGTATCAGCGCACCGATGGTGATCGGCACGCTGGAGCTGGCGAACTGGCTCCCGGCGTTTCAGCAGCGTTACCCCGATATTGAGGTCGATCTGTCCTGCGATGATCGCTTCGTCGATCTGATTGCCGAAGGTTTCGATGTTGCGCTGCGCATTTGCGGGCCACTGGCGGACTCGTCATTGGTGGCGCGATTGCTCACGGTCTCGGACATGTTGCTGGTGGCATCGCCGGCTTATGTGGCGCGCCATGGTCTGGTGCGTCAGGCCCGGGAGTTGACCGGGCATCAATTGTTGGCGTTTACCGGTGGCAGCGACTGGTTGTTGTCCGATGCGCGCGGAGCCACCACGCCGCTCCGGGCACAAGGTCACTTCAAGGCGAACTCGATCAGCTCACTGCATGCTGCCGCGCTGGCCGGTGTCGGCATCGCCTCATTCACCCGGGCCACGGTTCAGGACGACTTGTTGAGCGGGCGGCTGGTGCAGATCCTGCCCAACTGCACCCTCGGCCAGCGGCATTATTACGCGCTGTATCCGCATGCCCGACATGTCGCACTGAAGGTCAAAGTGTTCGTTGATTTCATGACCGAGCATTACCGGAACCTGAGCACACCCACGCGTTAAAAACGCCGAAACGCCGACAAAGCTTGAGGGAAACGTGTTCGAAGTGAACAATATGTAACTTCGCATTTCCACTTGAGACCTCTTCATGACTGCCTCGTCCCGATTTCTGGCCTGGCTGGTGTTTCCGTTGTGCGCCCTGAGCAGCTTCAACCTGCTGGCCGATACCGTGGAAGGCGCACCGCAAGCGCTGCACCTGCTTGATTACATCAGCGCCGACTACCCGCAGACGGTCGCGGCGGGCAAAGTCGTCGACGACTCCGAATATCGCGAGCAGCTCGAGTTCACTCAGGCGCTGCAAGGCTTGATCGCCGACATGCCGGCCAAACCCGAGAAAGCGGCGCTAGAGCAGGGTGTCGAAGCGCTGCACGCGGCGATCACGGCGAAGCAGGACGGCGCCGACGTTGCCCGTCAGGCCCGGCAACTGGGCGCACAACTGGCCGTGGCGTATGAAGTCAGCCAGGCGCCGATCATCACCCCGGATCCGACCCGTGGCGCGCCGCTGTATGCGCAAAACTGCTCGGTGTGCCACGGTGACAGCGGCGCCGGCGACGGTCCGGCAGGTCTGGGCATGACGCCAGCTCCGGCCAATCTGCGTGACGCGGCGCGTCTGGATCACCTGAGTCTGTACGCGATCTACAACACCCTCGGCCAAGGCGTCGAAGGCACCGACATGCCGGCGTTTGCCGATCAACTGGATGATCGTCAGCGTTGGGATCTGGCCACCTACATCGCCGGCTTCAGCGCCGACGCTGCGGCGGCCACCTCCGAGAAAACCTACAACATCGCCGATCTGGCTCGCCAGACGCCGGCCGAAGTGCAGGCCGCCGAAGGTCCGCAAGCCGCTGCGACGTTCCGTGCCCAACGTGCACAGCCGCCGCAGGTCAAACGCGGCCCGGCGCAGTTGCTCGACTACACCGCGGCAACCCTGGACAAGAGCCTCGCGGCTTACCGTGCCGGAGCACATGATCAGGCCTACGACCTGTCGGTAGCGGCGTATCTGGAAGGTTTCGAACTGGTTGAAAGTTCGCTGGATAACGTCGACGCCAACGTGCGCAAGGACACCGAGAAGTCGCTGATGGCTTACCGGCAGTCGTTGCAGGACGGCCTGCCGGTCGAACAAGCCGAAGAACGTCTGGACGCGGCGAAAGCCAAACTCAAAGAGTCCGCCGGGTTGCTCGGCAGCGATGGTCTGAGCTGGTCGCTGAGCTACATTTCCGGCCTGCTGATTCTGCTGCGTGAAGGTCTGGAAGCGATTCTGGTGCTGGCGGCGATCCTCGCGTTCTTGCGCAACACCGGTCAGCAATCGGCGGTGCGCAGCGTCAACGTCGGTTGGGGCCTGGCGTTGCTGGCCGGCCTCGGCACTTGGGCGCTGGCGGCGTACGTGATCGACGTCAGCGGTTCGCAACGTGAGCTTCTGGAAGGTGCGACGGCGCTGTTCGCCAGTGTGATGGTGTTGTGGCTCGGCGTGTGGATGCACGACCGTCGCCACGCCGCGGCCTGGCAGGATTACATCAAGAGCAGCCTGGTGGGCGGCGGCGGGCGTTTTGGTTTCGCGATTCTGGCGTTCTTCTCGGTCTATCGCGAACTCTTCGAAGTGATCCTGTTCTACGAAACCCTGTGGCTGCAGGCCGGTCCTGCCGGGCATGACGCGGTGCTCGCCGGTGGGGCGACGGCGCTGGTGCTGCTGGTCGGTCTGGCGTGGGTGATCCTGCGCGGTTCGGCGAAACTGCCGCTGACACTGTTCTTCAGCATCAACGCCGCGCTGCTGTGCGCGCTGTCGGTGGTGTTTGCCGGGCATGGCGTGAAGGCGTTGCAGGAAGCCGGAATCTTCGGCACGCGGCCGGTGGCGTTCTTCGAGTTCGATTGGCTGGGGATTCACGCCGATGCCTATTCGCTGACGGCGCAGGCTGTGGCGATCCTGGCGATTGTTGTGTTGTACGGGCGCAGTTGGGTGGCCGAGAAGAAGCGGGTCACCGCTTAACCGCATTCGCTGCGCTCACATTCGCGGGCAAGCCCGCTCCCACAGGATTTGCGCGTAACCTGTGGGAGCGGGCTTGCCCGCGATGCTTTTTGGGAAGAGGAAAAGATGATGCGTGTATGGATCGATGCCGACGCCTGCCCTCGGCAGGCGAAGGATCTGGTGGTGAAGTTCGCCCTCAAGCGCCAGTTCGAGGTGGTGCTGGTGGCGGGTCAGCCGCAGACCAAACCGGGGCTGGCCATCGTCAAGCTGATCGTGGTGCCGAGCGGCCCGGATGCGGCGGACGATTATCTGGTCGAGCACGCGGTGCCTGGTGAGCTGGTGATCTGCAGCGATATCCCGCTGGCCGATCGGCTGGTGAAGAAGGGCGTGGCGGCGCTGGATCCGCGCGGCAAGGAGTTCGATGCGCAGAACATGGGCGAGCGCCTGGCCGTACGCAACCTGTTCACCGATCTGCGTGAGCAGGGTCAGATGAGTGGCGGCCCCGCACCGTTCGGCGATCGCGAGAAGCAGGCGTTCGCCAATGCGCTGGACCGGATTCTCACCCGTCTTTCACGGCAATCCTGATTCATCCGAACATCTGTGGCGAGGGGATTTATCCCCGATGGCTCGCGAAGCGGGCCCCTCTTGATCTTGAAAAGATGGGGGCCTGCTGCGCAGGCCATCGGGGATAAATCCCCTCACCACAACGGGTTTAGCAATTAAGGTCAGGCATCGTTCTCGTGGGTCAGTTCGAGGACGCGGTCGACGAGTTTGTTGATCCCCGACGCCGCTTCGCTGATGTTCTGCGCCAGCATGTACGCCGGGGTGGTCACCAGTTTGCGCGCCTTGTCTTCGACGATGTCGGTCACCGCGCAGTCTTCGTGGGTTGCGCCCATCTTGTTCATCGCCGTGGCGGTGTCGGCGTCGTTGCCAATGGTGCAGGTCACGCCCGGGCCGTAGATCTTTGCCGCGAGTGCCGGCGAGATGCACATCAGACCGACCGGTTTGCCCGCTTCGGCGAACGCTTCGGCCAACGCCAGAACCTCAGGCTGCACGGTGCAACCCGCGCCCTCGACGGCGAAGTTTGAAAGGTTTTTCGCCGCGCCAAAACCGCCCGGCACGATCAGCGCATCGAAGTCGTCGACATCGGCCTCGCGGATGTCCTTGATGTTGCCGCGAGCGATGCGTGCCGATTCCACCAGCACATTGCGCGACTCGGGCATTTCTTCACCGGTCAGGTGATTGATCACATGCAATTGCGCGATGTTCGGCGCGAAGCACTGCACCTGCGCGCCGCGTTGATCGAGGCGCAGCAGGGTGATGACGCTCTCGTGGATTTCGGCGCCGTCGTATACGCCACTGCCGGACAGGATCACTGCAACTTTTTTGCTCATGGGTTTCTCTCCAGATTCATGGCGCTAAATGTCCACTAATTTGTCGTGTGTTGCCATAGGGTTAAGGGGCGGCTACACCTAGGATCTGTCCTTGGTATTCCAGTCAGGACGCGTCATGGACTTCATTCTGTATGCGGTGCCGTTTTTCCTGGTGTTGATCGCGGTGGAACTGATCGCTGACCGTTGGCGCGGGGTGAGCAACTATCGCCTGGCCGACGCGGTGAACAGCATCAGCACCGGAGTGCTGTCGACTACCACCGGCCTTTTGACCAAAGGTGTCGGCCTCCTGACGTACGCCTTTGCCCTGGAGCATCTGGCGTTGTTCAAGCTTTCGGCAGACAGCCCTTGGGTCTGGGCGTTTGCCTTCGTCCTCTATGACTTCTGCTACTACTGGCTGCACCGCATGGGGCATGAGCGCAACATCCTCTGGGCGGCGCACTCGGTGCATCACCAGAGCGAGGAGTACAACCTCTCTACTGCGCTGCGCCAGACCAGTACCGGGTTTCTGCTCGGCTGGATTTTTTTCCTGCCGATGGCCGTGCTGGGTGTGCCGCTGCTGGTGTTCGTCAGCGTCGCGGCGCTGAACCTGCTTTATCAATTCTGGGTGCACACCAAGCACATTCCCAAACTCGGCTGGTTCGAGTGGTGCTTCGTCACGCCATCCAATCATCGGGCTCACCATGCACAGAACGCTCTCTACATGGATCGCAACTACGGCGGGGTGTTCATTCTTTGGGATCGACTGTTCGGCACGTTTCAGGAAGAGGACGACAACGAACCGGTGATTTTCGGCGTGACCACGCCGCTGGCGAGCTGGAATCCGCTATGGGCGAATCTGCAGTTTTATGCGCAGTTGTGGGATGACGCGCGGCGGGCCGAGAGTCGGTGGGACAAACTGCGGATCTGGTTCATGCGCACCGGTTGGCGGCCAGCGGACGTCGCGGCGAAGTATCCGATGAGCAAACCGGATCTGACCCGGTTCCGTAAATTCGAAGTGCCGCTTGAGCGCCGCCAGCAGTGGTACGTGGCGCTGCAGTTCTGCGTCTATATCGCGTTGGGCAGTTACTTGATGAATCTGGAACACAGCCTGCCGATCGCCGCGTTGTTGCTCGGCTGGGGCGCGGTGGCGTTCGGTGTGTTTGGGTTGGGCGTAACCCTGGAGAATCGCCCGTGGGCGCTGAAGGTAGAACTGCTGCGGCTGGCGTTGAACCTGCCATTGGTGTGGCTGGCGCCGCTGGTCGGGCTATGGCCGGCCAGCCCGTTGGTGTGGGCCGGCCTGTTCGGTTACAGCCTGCTCAGTGGCATCGGGCTGTATGGCTGTCGCCAGCGAATTACTCGGCTGGCGTCTTAGGTTCGGCGGCTTTGGCCTGTTCAGCCTGGTGCAACTGCGCGGCTTTCGCGGCTTGCTCGTCGGCGTAGACCTGCTTCGCCAGACGGGCATTCTTGAAGCGACGACGCAGCCACAGGCCAACGCCCAATACCAGCAACGCCCCGAGTACCCACAGCTCGTATTTCTTGATACTGCCGAGCATGCCTTCCAGCACCGCGCCGAAGTGATAAGCGGCGGCTGCCAGTGCGGTGGCCCAGATCGCTGCGCCAATCCCGTTCAAAAGCAGATAACGTCCCGGCGGATAACCCGACAGGCCGATGGCCACCGGCATCACCGTGCGCAAGCCGTAAACGAAGCGGAAGCTCAGAACCCAGATGTCCGGATGCTTGCGGATGTGCTCCAGCGCGCGGTCGCCCATCAGCTGCCAGCGCGGCTTGCGCGCGAGCAATTTGCGCCCGTGCTTGCGGCCCAGGAAGTACCACAGCTGATCGCCGGCATAGCTGCCGAAGAACGCCACGACCACCACCAGATTGATGTCCATGTAGCCACGGAACGCAAGGAAGCCCGCGAGCACCAGGATGGTTTCGCCTTCGAAGAACGTGCCGAGGAACAAGGCAAAGTAGCCAAAGTCATGCAGAAATTGTTGGAGCATTGTCTGGGTGCTGGCGAAATGAACGCGCAGCCTAACCCTTCGGACACATTCATGAAAGTGTCGAAATGTGTCTCGACGTGAACAATTCCTACACTGAGAATGGAATGCGGCTACATGTCACGGGTCTCACACAACTGTCATCTGTTAGTCATAATGGCCGTCTATAACTGTCACGCTCGCCCGTTTGCGCGGGCTCAGGAGTCTGCCGTGAGCTTTACCCCTGCCAACCGTTTATTCCCAGCCACGCGCCTGCGCCGCAATCGCCGTGATGATTTTTCGCGTCGGCTGGTGCGGGAAAATGTGCTGACGGTCGATGACTTGATCCTGCCGGTGTTCGTGCTCGACGGTGAAAACCGTCGCGAAGCCGTGGCGTCGATGCCGGGTGTAGAGCGTTTGACCATCGACCTGCTGCTTGAAGAAGCGGCGAAATGGGTCGAGCTGGGGATTCCGGCGCTGGCGCTGTTCCCGGTGACGCCACCTGAACTGAAATCCCTCGACGCTGCCGAAGCCTGGAATCCTGAAGGCATCGCCCAGCGTGCGACCCGCGCGTTGCGTGATCGCTTTCCGGAACTGGGGGTGATCACCGACGTCGCCCTCGATCCGTTCACCACCCACGGTCAGGACGGCATTCTCGACGCAGACGGCTACGTGCAGAACGACATCACCGTCGACGCACTGGTCCGCCAGGCCTTGTCCCATGCCGAGGCTGGCGCTCAAGTGGTTGCGCCGTCGGACATGATGGACGGCCGTATCCAGGCGATCCGCGAGGCGCTGGAGATTGCCGGACACGTCAATGTGCGGATCATGGCCTATTCAGCCAAGTACGCTAGCGCCTATTACGGCCCGTTCCGCGATGCCGTGGGTTCGGCTTCGAACCTGGGCAAGGCGAACAAGGCTTCCTATCAGATGGACCCGGCCAACAGCGACGAAGCGCTGCACGAAGTCGGCGCGGACTTGTCTGAAGGCGCGGACATGGTCATGGTCAAACCGGGCATGCCGTACCTGGACATTCTTTTCCGGGTAAAAGATGCCTTCAAAGTGCCGACCTTCGTCTATCAGGTTAGCGGCGAATACGCCATGCACATGGCGGCGATCCAGAATGGCTGGTTGAGCGAGGCGGTGATTCTTGAATCACTGACCGCCTTTAAACGTGCCGGCGCTGATGGCATCCTGACTTACTTTGCTGTCCGCGCCGCTCAATTGTTACGAGAGCAGAAATAGCCCTCCCAGGAACATTCGATGAATACCGAAGGACTCACAGAAGTTGCAGTAAAAGAAGCTCAGCCGGTGGTGGAGCAAATCACCGAAACCCCGCCGGAACTGGAGCCTGCGCCACCCGCGCCGGTCACCGAACCTGCTGCGGCGGCACCGGTGATAGCGATTCCCGGCCTGGATGACAGCAGCCTGTATATCCATCGCGAGCTTTCGCAACTGCAATTCAACATCCGCGTGCTGGAGCAGGCGCTGGACGAGTCCTATCCGTTGCTGGAGCGGCTGAAGTTCCTGCTGATCTTCTCCAGTAACCTCGACGAATTCTTCGAAATCCGCGTTGCCGGCCTTAAAAAGCAGATCACCTTCGCCCGTGAACAGGCCGGCGCCGATGGCCTGCAACCGCATCAAGCGCTGGCGCGGATCAGTGAGCTGGTCCACGGTCATGTTGACCGTCAGTACGCGATCCTCAACGATATCCTGCTGCCGGAGCTGGAAAAGCATCAGGTGCGCTTCATCCGTCGCCGCCACTGGACGACCAAGATCAAAACCTGGGTGCGCCGCTATTTCCGCGACGAGATCGCACCGATCATCACCCCGATCGGCCTCGACCCGACGCACCCGTTCCCGTTGCTGGTGAACAAGAGCCTGAACTTCATCGTCGAGCTCGAAGGCATCGACGCCTTCGGTCGCGATTCCGGTCTGGCAATCATCCCGGCACCGCGCCTGTTGCCACGGATCATCAAGGTGCCGGAAGAAGTCGGCGGTGCCGGCGACAACTATGTGTTCCTCTCGTCGATGATCCACGCTCACGCCGATGACCTGTTCCAGGGCATGAAGGTAAAAGGCTGCTACCAGTTCCGCCTCACCCGGAACGCTGACCTGGCGCTGGATTCCGAAGACGTCGAAGACCTTGCCCGCGCCCTGCGTGGCGAGTTGTTCTCGCGGCGTTACGGTGACGCGGTGCGTCTGGAAGTCGCCGACACGTGCCCGAAACACCTGTCGGACTACCTGCTCAAGCAGTTCAACCTGAGCGAGACCGAGCTGTATCAGGTCAACGGCCCGGTCAACCTGACGCGTCTGTTCAGCATCACCGGTCTGGACAGCCATCCGGAGCTGCAATACACGCCGTTCACCCCGCAGATCCCGAAACTGCTGCAGAACAGCGAAAACATTTTCAGCGTGGTCAGCAAGCAGGACATCCTGCTGCTGCACCCGTTCGAGTCGTTCACCCCGGTGGTCGACCTGCTGCGCCAGGCGGCGAAAGACCCGCACGTTCTGGCCGTGCGCCAGACGCTGTACCGCTCCGGCGCCAACTCGGAAATCGTCGATGCGCTGGTAGACGCTGCGCGTAACGGCAAGGAAGTCACGGCGGTCATCGAACTGCGTGCGCGTTTTGACGAAGAATCCAACCTGCAACTGGCCAGCCGTCTGCAAGCAGCGGGCGCGGTGGTGATCTACGGCGTGGTCGGCTTCAAGACCCACGCCAAGATGATGCTGATCCTGCGTCGCGAGGCCGGCGAGATTGTGCGTTACGCGCACCTCGGCACCGGTAACTATCACGCCGGCAACGCCAAGCTCTACACCGACTACAGCTTGCTGACCTCCGACGATGCCTTGTGCGAAGACGTCGGCAAACTGTTCAGCCAGTTGATCGGCATGGGTAAAACGCTGCGCATGAAGAAGCTGTTGCATGCGCCGTTTACCCTTAAGAAGGGCATGCTCGACATGATTGCCCGCGAAACCCAGTTCGCCGTCGAAGGCAAACCGGCGCACATCATTGCCAAGTTCAACTCGCTGACCGATCCGAAGATCATTCGCGCGCTGTACAAGGCCAGCCAGTCCGGCGTGCGCATCGATCTGGTGGTGCGTGGCATGTGCTGCCTGCGGCCGGGCATTGCCGGGGTTTCGCACAACATTCATGTGCGCTCGATCATCGGCCGCTTCCTTGAGCACACCCGGGTGTTCTACTTCCTTAATGGCGGCGAGGAGCAGATGTTCCTCTCCAGTGCCGACTGGATGGAGCGCAACCTCGACAAGCGCGTCGAGACTTGCTTCCCGGTGGAAGGCAAGAAACTGCTGACCCGGGTGAAGAAAGAGCTGGAGCTGTACCTGACCGACAACACTCACAGCTGGAGCTTGCAGTCGGATGGTCGTTATATCCGCAACACGCCGACCGGCAACCAGAACCCGCGCAGTGCGCAGGCGACGTTGCTGGAGCGGTTGGGCAGCCCGATTTTGCCGGTGAGCAGCTGACCTTCAGCCCATAAAAAAGGCGATCCCACGGGATCGCCTTTTTTGTGCCTGCCGTTCACTCACCTGTGGCGAGGGGATTTATCCCCGATGGGGCGCGAAGCGGCCCCGGTCTTTTTCCCCAAAAAAAGCTGGGACTGCTCCGCAGTCCATCGGGGATAAATCCCCTCGCCACAAGGGTTATCAGTGGACGGTGAGGACGATGCCAACCCGCGTCAACCAATCCGCCTCAAGCCCGAAATCCGCCTGAGTCAGCTGATTCTCATCCAGCCAGTTTTCCGGGAATTCCACATCCAGAGTGTTGCCCTTCGCATGCAAAACCACCTGCGGCATCGCCTGCGTGCCGCGAATGTGGTGGAACAGAATGGCAAAGCGCAGCAACACGCAGAGGCGGATCAGCTTGTCGCCGTCGTCACCGAAATCGGCAAACTTGTCCTTGGGAATGTTGCGGCGATGGCCGCGCACCAGCAGGGCGAGCATTTGCTGATCTTCGCGGGAGAACCCGGCCAGATCCGAGTGCTCGATCAGGTAGGCGCCGTGCTTGTGGTAGTGATAGTGGGCGATGTCGAGGCCGACTTCGTGCACTTTCGCAGCCCAGCCCAGCAGTTCGCGCCAGATACCGTCATCCAGTTCCCAGTCCGCAGCCACCTGATCGAAGGCGTGCAGGGCTTTGCGTTCAACCCGCGCGGCCTGTTCCAGGTCGACGTGATAGCGCTCCATCAGCGAGGTCAGGGTGCGTTCGCGTACGTCTTCGTGATGGTGGCGACCGAGCAGGTCGTAGAGCACGCCTTCACGCAGCGCACCGTCGCAGTGATCCATGCGTTGCAGTTCAAGGGCGTCGAAGATCGCTTCGAGAATCGCCAGACCTGCCGGGAAAATTGCCCGGCGATCAGGCTTGATGCCTTCGAAATCGATCTTGTCGACATCGCCGAGTTTGAACAGCCGGCGCTTGAGCCACGCCAGACCTTCGGCATTCACTTCGCCGGTGCCGTGCCCGCCGGCCTTCAGCGCCAGGCCGATGGCGCGGATGGTGCCCGAGGAGCCGATGGCTTCATCCCAGGTCAGGCGATGCAGGGCGTGTTCGATGCTCATGATCTCCAGTCGCGCCGCCGTGTAAGCCTGGGCATAGCGGGCCGGGGTGATCTTGCCGTCCTTGAAATAGCGTTGAGTGAAGCTGACGCAACCCATTTGCAGGCTTTCGCGCAGCAGCGGTTCGAAGCGCTGGCCAATGATGAATTCGGTACTGCCACCGCCGATGTCGGCGACCAGGCGTTTGCCCGGGGTGTCGGCGAGGGTGTGCGACACGCCCAGATAGATCAGGCGCGCCTCTTCACGGCCGGAGATGACTTCCACCGGGTGACCGAGGATTTCTTCGGCGCGGTGGATGAATTCGAGGCGGTTGCGCGCTTCGCGCAGGGCGTTGGTGCCGACGATGCGTACGGCGCCCAGCGGCATACCGTTGATCAGTTGGGCAAAACGCTTGAGGCAATCGAGGCCACGTTGCATCGATTCTTCGTTGAGCTGGCGCTGATCGTCGATGCCGGCGGCCAGCTGAACCTTTTCGCCCAGGCGCTCGAGAATGCGGATTTCGCCGTTCTGGGCCTTGGCCACGACCATGTGAAAGCTGTTGGAGCCCAGGTCGATTGCGGCGATCAGGGACAGATTCTTGGCTTGGGATTGCGGCATGGTCTGGGGGTCTCGGTCGATAACCCCGACATCGTGCCACGATCAAACGCTGGCGCCAACGCGCATGGTTGAAACCGTTGATTCAGCGCAGAAAAGCTTGAGACCGCGGCGCGGTCAATCGCGGGCAAGCCCGCTCCCACAGGTTTTTGTGTCGAACAGACAATCATGTTCCGCCGCAGAACCCTGTGGGAGCGGGCTTGCCCGCGAAGGGGCCGCTAAAGTCCCTGAATAACCTTCAGGCTGTCGCTTCAACCGTACCAATGAAGTTGGCCAATTCCGCCGTCTGCGGATTGGCAAACAACACCTTCGGATCCCCCACCTCATGCACCTTGCCGTGGTGCATGAACACCAGTTTGTCCCCCACCTCGCGGGCGAAGCGCATTTCATGGGTAACCATGATCAGTGTCATGCCTTCCTTGGCCAATTGCCGCACCACGCTGAGCACTTCGTTGACCAGTTCCGGGTCGAGCGCCGAGGTGATCTCGTCACACAGCAGCACCTTGGGCGACATCGCCAGCGCCCGGGCAATCGCCACCCGTTGCTGTTGCCCGCCGGACAACCGATCCGGGAAGGCATCAAATTTCTCCCCCAGGCCGACCCGTTCGAGCATCTTGCGCGCCAGATCCGCAGCCTTGGCCTTGGGCACCTTCTGCACCACTTGCGGCGCGAGCATCACGTTTTCACCCACGGTCAGGTGCGGGAACAGGTTGAACTGCTGAAACACCATGCCGACCTTCTGCCGCAGGCTGCGCAGGTCGGCGCGGGCGGCGTCGAGGTACTCGCCGTCGACTTCGATCACGCCGTCGTTGATCGATTCCAGGCCATTGAGCGTGCGCAGCAGGGTCGATTTGCCCGAGCCGCTGCGGCCGATGATTGCCACCACCTGGCCTTCCTCGACGCTGAGGTCGATACCTTTGAGCACGTGGTGATCGCCGTAGTATTTATGCAGGGCGGAAATTCTAAGCAGAGGCATGCAGTCTCCTTTCCAGGTAGCGCGCACTGAGGGACAAGGGGTAGCAGAGCAGGAAGTAGCCGAGGGCGACGAGGCCGTAGACCATGAACGGTTCGAACGTGGCGTTGGCGAGCATGCCGCCGGTCTTGGTCAGTTCGGTGAAACCGATGATTGAGGTCACGGCGGTGCCTTTGACCACTTGCACCGAAAAGCCCACGGTCGGCGCCACGGCAATGCGCAAGGCTTGCGGCAGGATCACGTAGCGCAGCTGTTCCAGTGGATTCAGCGCCAGACTCGCCGAGGCTTCCCATTGGCCATTCGCGATCGATCCGACGCAACCACGCCAGATCTCCGCCAGATAGGCACTGGTGAACAGCGTCAGAGCAATCGCCGCCGCCATCCACGGCGAGATCTCGATCCCCGCCAGTGCGACGCCGAAGAACACCAGAAACAGCTGCATCAACAGCGGCGTGCCCTGAAACAGTTCGATCCAGGTCCGGGCAATGTTGCTCGACACAGAGTTTTTCGAGATACGCATGATCAGGATCAGCAGCCCGACGAGGCCACCGCCGATAAACGCCACCAGCGACAACGCCAGCGTCCATTGCAGACCGGTGAGCAGGTTGCGCAGGATGTCCCAGAAGGTGAAGTCGCTCATTGGCTGCTCCTCGCGATGTAGCGGCGGCCGACCCAGTTCAGCAGTTGGCGGATCAGCAGCGCCATGCACAGGTAGATCAGCGTGGTCAGCGCGTAGGTTTCAAAAGCGCGGAAGTTGCGCGACTGAATGAAGTTGGCGGCGAAGCTCAGCTCCTCGGTGGCGATCTGCGAACACACCGCCGAGCCGAGCATGACGATGATGATCTGGCTGCTCAGCGCCGGCCAGACCTTGCCCAGCGCCGGCAGCAGCACCACATGGCGGAACGCCTCGAAGCGCGTCATTGCCAGCGCGGCGGCGGCTTCCAGTTGCCCGCGCGGAATCGCCTGAATGCCGGCGCGAATTATCTCGGTCGAATACGCGCCCAGGTTGATCACCATCGCCAGCACCGCTGCCTGCCACTCGGAAATCTGTACACCAAGCGACGGCAAGCCGAAGAAGATGAAGAACAGTTGCACCAGAAACGGCGTGTTGCGGATCAACTCGACGTAGACGCCGAAGATCGCCGAGAACGGGCGAATATTCCACGCCCGCACCAGCGCCCCGACAATGCCCACGCCAACCCCGAGCAGCGCGCCAATGGCCGTCAACTCAAGGGTGAACAGCGCGCCGCGCAGCAACAGGTCGGTGTTTTCCAGCACCGGCATGAAATCGAACTGATAAGCCATGAAAGTCTCCCGCGCAGTCGATCAGAGATCGGCCGGCAGCGGCTCTTTCAGCCAGGTCTGCGAGTTCTTTTCCAGAGCGCCGTCAGCCTTGGCGGTGGTCAGGATGTCGTTGACCTTGGCCAGCAGCGCCGCTTCGTTCTTGTTCACGCCAACGTAGACCGGCGAATCCTTGAGCTTCACTTTCAGGGCTGGCACACGTTTTGGGTTCTTTTCGCTGATCGCGACCATCACCACGTTGCCGCTGGCGATCAGGTCGACTTGGCCGGCGAGGTACGCGGCGATGGTCGAGTTGTTGTCTTCGAAGCGCTTGATGGTCACGCCTTCGGGGGCAACCTTGGTCAGCTCGATGTCTTCGATGGCGCCACGGGTGACGCTGATGGTTTTGCCTTTGAGGTCGTCAAGGTTGGCGATCGCAGCGTCTGGCGGGCCGAACACGGCGAGGTAGAACGGCGCGTAGGCGCGAGAAAAATCGATGACTTTCTCGCGCTCGGGGTTTTTGCCGAGGCTGGAAATCACCAGGTCGACCTTGCCGGTGGTCAGGAACGGGATGCGGTTAGTGCTGTTGACCGGCGTCAGTTCGAGTTTGACCTTGAGTTGATCGGCCAGCAGTTTCGCCGTATCGATGTCCAGGCCACGAGGCTTCATGTCCGGGCCGACCGAGCCGAAAGGCGGGAAGTCCTGGGGCACCGCAACTTTCAATGTGCCGCGTTTGACCACATCGTCGAGACCGTCGGCGTGAGCAGGGGCCTGGCTTAGCAGCAGAGAGGAGAACAGGGCGGCGAGGAGGGCGCTGTAACGCTTGGTCATGGACAATCTCCGGATCGGCGGGAAGTTAAATCTGCGATCGGACAGAGCATGTGCCGTGCCAATACGCGGGTTTTGCCCCGGCAGGCCGCAGTTTCAGTGGGTTTGTTCGGTCTTACTGGTCTGAACAGTCAGGTAGTTTTTCGCACTGCCATGGCGCATCGGTCCGCCGCACCGAACCCCGCTGGGGCACGACTTGCCGGACTCGGCGAATAGCTTTACAACTAGCCGCACATTGGCCTGGCGCGTCTGAAAAACATGAATTCGATCTCCCGTGCGGTACCCGAAGTGGCGCTGCAAGCGATCCGCAAACTGATCACCGAACAGGGCTTTGGCGCGGGCGACGCCTTGCCGTCACAGCGCGATCTGGCGTTGCAGTTGGGTGTCAGCCGCGCTTCGTTGCGTGAGGCGTTGTCGTCGCTGAGTGCCCTCGGGGTGGTCAGCATTCAGCCGGGCAAGGGGGTTTTCGTACAGTCACCGGTCGAGTTGTCGCGCGGTGAGAATGCTCCAGGCTGGTCGTTCGCGGCGCAGGCCTCGCCGCTGGATATCTTTCAACTTCGCTATGCACTCGAAGGCTTTGCCGCCGGGCTGGCGGCGGTGACGCTGAGCACGTTCGATCTGGATGTGCTGGAAGACAACGTGGCGGCGATGCGCGAGCAGTTGAAGGCTGGCGATTTTGAAGCAGCGGCAAAACTGGACTTTGAATTCCACCGGCGAATCCTGCTGGCCAGCGGTAATCAGGCGATGCTGAGCATCCTCACCGCCAGCGCCGAGATCTTCCTGGAGAGCCAGAAACTACCGTTCATCCGCGCCGAACGGGCCATGGAAACCTGGCAGGAGCACCGCAAGATCCTTCGTGCACTGGCTCGCCGTGCCTCGGGCGCTGCACAAAAAGCCATGCAGGAGCACGTGCGCAACGCGGCACTGCGCACCGGAATCGCTTTCATCGCCCCCGCCACGGCGTGACTTGAGCTATACCCAAACTCATGGGGCACCATAGCAAGACTCAATCATCTGCGGCTTCCTGAACCGGGGAAGGGCGGATATGATGGGCCACGTTTTTTTGCTTACAACCTGGAGAATTCCATGAGCAGCGATCTTATCAAACACGTTAGCGACGCTAGCTTCGAAGCCGACGTACTCAAGGCCGAAGGCGCTGTACTGGTCGACTACTGGGCTGAATGGTGTGGCCCTTGCAAAATGATCGCTCCGGTTCTGGACGAGATTGCCGAGACTTACAAAGGCAAGCTGACCGTTGCCAAACTGAACATCGACGAGAACCAGGAAACCCCGGCCAAGCACGGCGTGCGTGGTATCCCGACACTGATGCTGTTCAAGAACGGCAACGTTGAAGCGACCAAAGTCGGCGCCCTGTCGAAGTCGCAACTGGCTGCTTTCCTCGACGCCAACATCTAAGCGTCGCTGTAAAGTGCCTGAAAAAAAGCCCCGCAATTAGCGGGGCTTTTTGCGTATTCAGGGCTAGACGCTCCGAAACTCAGGTGGTACATTCGGCCCCGCACTGGTTTCTCCACTGCCCCCTGCTAGCCGTCGCCGACGCACTCCTTTTCGAATAAGTTCGCGA
>NZ_JBIUVJ010000039.1:0-49340 GCF_044742875.1 Pseudomonas sp. NPDC087817 | reverse complement strand
CAGGCGAATCGTTATAGGTATAAAAGATGCGGCAGTTTACCTGATGCATCGCCCCCTGCCCACGCGTTGGTCTTTTTTGGCTGATTCGCCGTCAGTTGCGGCGCTCGACGATATACCGGGCCAGCTCGCGCAACGGCTCGGCTGCCGCGTCAAACGGTCGCAGGGCGTGCAGGGCCTGATCGCGCAGTTCCAGGGCATAGGCCTTGGCGGCGTCCAGACCGAGCAGCGCCGGGTAGGTTGGCTTGTCGCGGGCAATGTCGGCGCCCTGGCGTTTGCCGAGGGTTTCGGTATCGCTTTCGACGTCGAGGATGTCGTCCTGCACCTGGAACGCGAGGCCGATGGCCTGTGCATAAGTCTGCAGGGCCTTGAGTTCATCCTGCTCGGCCCGGCCGCTGGCCAGGGCGCCGAGTTTGACGCTGGCCTCGATCAACGCGCCGGTCTTGTGCCGGTGCATCTGTTCTAGGGCGTTCTGATCGAGCTTCAGGCCAACCGAGCCGAGGTCGATGGCCTGACCGCCGACCATACCCGCCGGGCCTGCCGCGTGCGCCAGCGTTGTGACCTGTTGCAGGCGAATGTCTGTGCTCAGATCGCTCAGGCGTGGGTCGAGCAGGGCGCTGAACGCCAGGCTCTGCAAGCCGTCACCGGCGAGAATCGCGCAGGCTTCATCGAATTTCTTGTGGGTGGTCGGCTGACCGCGACGCAGATCGTCGTCGTCCATCGCCGGCAAATCGTCGTGCACCAGCGAATAGGCGTGGATCAGTTCAACCGCGCAGGCCGCGCCGTTGGCCTGCTCTGCCTTGCCGCCGAGCGCTTCGCACGCGGCGTAGGCCAGTAGTGGACGCACGCGTTTGCCGCCGTTCATCACGCTGTAGCGCATCGCTTCGTAGAGGCGCGCCAGTTCCGGCAGCGGGGCGTTGAACAGGGTTTCCAGGGCCGCGTTGACCCGCGCCTGACTGGTCGCCGAATACGCTGCAATCATTCTGGCTGTTCCGCGTCGAAGGGTTCCTCGGCGAGTTCGCCATCGCGCTCCAGCAGCACTTGCACCTTCTGCTCGGCTTGCGCCAGCGCTGCCTGGCAGTCACGGGTCAGGCCGATGCCCTGCTCGAAAGCGGTCAGCGAGTCTTCCAGCGACAATTCACCATTCTCCAGACGCTCGACCAGTGTTTGCAGGTCGGCGAGGGACTGTTCGAAATCCAGTGCAGCTTTTTTGCGGGCCATGGCGGCGATTTCCGGTTGACGTTAAACCGGCGCGACACTAGCAGATAGGGGGGTTATGGGCAAATGAGGTACCTAGTCCAAGGCCGTGCACATAACCCTGTGGCGAGGGGATTTATCCCCGATGGGTTGCGCAGCAACCCCAAAAACAGCCGACCGGTTTTTTCAGGGAAAACTGTGGGTAACGGTTTACGACTGCTTCGCAGCCGATCGGGGATAAATCCCCTCGCCACAGGTTTTTTAGGGATTCATGAAGGTTAAGGCTTATTCGGCTCATTTTGTGAGCCGAATAAGAGCGCTATTCGGCTCACGCTCAACAACACTGCGTGATTCTCACCGCAAATCCAGATGTATCCGATTGTTAAAAAACTGCCGAATGGCTAATCTTCGCGCCTTCTACGACCCGACAGTCACGGGTCTTTCAGACGAAACGCAGTTTTCACCGCTGTGAAGTACCGAGGATCGGGTGCAAGGTTTCGTTCAGGCATGGCAGGAGGCATCACATGCGTTCATTTCTTATGCTGCTGATCGGGTTGGCCTGCGCGCCCGCGCTGCTGGCCGCGCCGACTGCCGAGTTGGCGGAACCGGTGGGCGGCTGGCGTTATCACGGTTTGCTCGACCGCACGGAAAACCCGCAAGTCGCCTACCCGACGCCGCCGATCGATCGCGGCATCCAGCGTAATCGCACAATGATCGAAGGCCAGCTCAAAGCCATCGGCCATATGCGCCCGCCGCACAGCCTCGCCGTCAACGGCAATCCACTGAATCTGTATACCGACGACCAGGGGCGATTTGCCCGCCCGTATGCGTTTGGCGCGGGATCGAACAGCGTCGAGGTGATCAGCGCCGAAGGCCAGTCGCTCAAGCGTGTGCAATTTTATGAAGCAAATAACCTGCGCACGCCGGCGAAAATTCGTCTTGTCTTGGGATGGGACGATCCGAAAGCCGAACTTGATCTGCACATTGTCACGCCCGACGGTCAGCATGCCTTTTGGGCGCGGCCGGCGTTGAGCAACGGCGGCGGTCTCGACCCGGATGGCGTTGATGGTCCCGGTCCGGAGATGTTCACCATGACCGCGCCGCTGCATGGCACCTATCTGGTTTACGTCAACTATTGGGGCAACTACGGTAACGGCGGCTATAACTTCGATGAGGCCAGCAATCAGAACGAGGTGATTACCTCGCAAATCACGCTGGTGCTCAACGAAAACACCGTCGACGAAAAACGCGAGACCTTCATCGTGCCCCTGCGGGCGATCGGTGATCTGCTGCTGGTCAAGACTTTCAACTATTAAGCATCCCGCCACGGATGAAATCGGGCTTTGAGAAGATGAGCGATAACATTGTTACTTCGGCTGCCGACACGCCAGCGGCCAAACCTTCGCGGCGCTGGCCTTTGCTGCTGGCCGGGTTGTGCCTGGTGGCCGGCGTGGCGGGTGGTTTTGGCTGGCTGCTGCTCAAGCCCAAGGCACCGCCGGCGGAATTGGCCAGCGACAAGCTTGGCCTGAGCCGTCCGGATGCGTTGCTCGAAACCCGCTCCCTGAGCCAGTTGCCCAAGGACCTGCTGACGGTACCGTTCCTCAAGGCCACGCTCACCGAAGATTTCGTCTTCTATTACGAAACCCACGCCGACCGCCTGGGCCTGATCGGCAGTCTGCGCCGGATCATCTACGAGCATGACCTGAAGCTGCAGGACAGTTTGATCGAACAACTTTTCGATCAACCCGCGGACGTTGCGCTGTGGCGCGGCGCTGATGGCCGCTTGAAGGATTTCCTGCTGGTGATGGATCGCGGCGGGCTGGCGAAACTGCTGGAGCCACTGGCGAAAGTCGCGCTGGATGACACGCAACTCAGCCAGATGGGCGAACTCAAGGTCGGCGGCGATACCGTGCCCCTGTACCAGCTGACCTACAACGCCAGCAAAGCCCTGTTGTTCGCCTCCCACGGCGACAAACTGGTGGTGCTGTCCAATCCGGCCAAGTATTACGACCCCGAAAGTGGCGTCTCCGAAGAGTCGGGTCACGTTTCGCCGCAAGCGCTGGCGGCCCTGCTCAACGGTGAAAAACTGTTCCCGGAAGCCTTCGGCCTGCCAGCAAAAACCCCTGAGACCAAACAGCGTCTCTCGGTCAACTCCAGCGTCCTCGCCATGGGTTATCAGCGCTTTATCCCGAACTTCGCCGGGCTGCGTTTCGACATGGACGACAAGGGCTGGCACAGCTACCTGGCCATGGACGAACTGGACAACCAGCCGGACTTCGATTTCAAACCGGTGTGGCAGGCAATGCCGCTGGGCGCCAGTGCTTGCGTGACCTTGCCGGTCGCGGCTGAACCGCAAAAGCCGTTGCTGGTGAAACTCGGCGCCGAAGAGGCCGTCGCGCAGACCCTCACCGAGCATGTGGCCGGCGCTGCGGGCCTGTGCTGGTACGCCGATTCACGTTTGTACACGCCATTGCTGGTCGCCAGTCTGAAGGACGAGGACAGCAGCAAACTCGACGGCGACCTCGGCAAACTGTTCGGCTCGATGGTCGGTGCATTCGAGTCCAACGTTGAAGAAAACGTCTTCCCGGTGGTCGAGAAACAACAAGGTCAGAGCCACGTCTGGCAGCGTCAGGTCAGCTCCAATTTCGGCCCCTATGCGGCGAAGACTGCCGAGAATCCGGACGCGATCAGCGGCAAGGCGTTCATGAAAGTCAGCCTCGCCCGTCACGGCTCGACACTGCTGTTTTCTCTCGACGACAAACTGGTGGACAAAGCTCTCGGCACCCTCGACAAACGCTTCCCGCCGATGGCCGACGTACTGCCCAAAGACGTGCTGATGCCGATCTACTTCGGCCCGGATTCGATGGCGCAACTGATGCAGCAGGAAACCCTCGACAGCCTGCCGCAGGACATGGAACCGGTGTTCTACAACGCCGCGCAAACCTACCTGATCCCGAAACTGCGAACCCTCGGTGGCTACGGCAAATATGCCCTGACCTTGCCGGAAGGCAGCGAGCCTGACGGCCACTGGCAGTGGTTGCCGCTGGAATGGAAAGCGCTGTGACGGCACTGATCCGCAGCCTCGGCCTGCTCGCGTTATTGCTCAGCGCGGGTGCCCGAGCCGTTGAGGCGCCAGCGCTGGATCCAGCACAGTCCCAGGTATTTCGCGCCTGGTTCGTACGCATCGCTCAGGAACAACTGAGTCAAGGCCCGAGCCCGCGCTGGTATCAGCAGGATTGTGCCGGGCTGGTGCGTTTTGCCGCCAACGAAGCGCTGAAAGTCCACGACGACAAGTGGCTGCGCAGCAATGGCCTGTCCAATCGCTACCTGCCGCCGGAACTGTCGCTCAGCGACGAGCAACGCAAGCTCGCCCAGCAATGGCAGCAGGGTGGCGGCAAGGTCGGGCCGTACGTCAACGCAATCAAACTGATTCAGTTCAACAGTCATCTGGTCAGCCGCGACGTGTCCCAGGCACGCCCCGGCGACCTGATGTTTTTCGATCAGGGCGACGACCAGCACCTGATGATCTGGATGGGTCGCTACATCGCCTATCACACTGGCACCACCACCCCCACTGACAACGGCATGCGTTCGGCAAGCCTGCAGCAACTCATGACATGGAAGGACACCCGATGGATACCCGACGCAGCCAATCCCAACTTCATCGGCGTCTATCGACTGAACTTTCTCTCCCAATGACCGGTGCCCGCATGCTGCGACTCTGCGCTCGAATTTCCCTGCTGCTGGCGCTGTTGTTGCCATTGGCGACCGTCAACGCTGAAGACTCGGTGGAGCCAAGCGGCTACACGCCGGTCTCCGGTGAAAGCTTCTTCCTGCTCGCCGACAGCAGTTTCGCCGCCGACGAACAGGCGATGGTGCGCCTTGAAGCGCCGGGCCGCGACTACCGCCGGTTCCGCATGGAACCGTACGGCGGCGCGGACATTCGCGTGTATCGCATCGACAAGCCGCTGGACTTCCTCAAGCGCCAGAAGAACCTGCACCGCGTGGTCAGTGACGGTCAGTTCAAGGGTGAAGGCCTGTCCAATACCCTCGCGTATCTGTGGGACAACTGGTACCGCAAATCCCGTCGGGTGATGCAGCGTGCGTTCTCCTACGAATCGCGCAAACAGGTCACCGAGGAAGTGCCGGAACTGAAGATGGGCAATGCCATCGCCGCGCCGACGCCATACGACGCACAGCCGCAATTTGCGCTGATCCCGGGTCTGCCGGTGGTCAGCCAGTTCCGTTATCCGCTGTGGCAGGCCAAGCCGATTCAGCCGCCGGCCGGGGTCAATCTGGCCGGCTCTTCCAGCGACTTCGTCAGCGTCGCGCCGGGCAACGTCTACATCCCTCTGGGCAACCTGAAGCCGGGTCTGTATCTGGTCGAAGCACTGATCGGCAAGTACCGCGCGACCACCATGGTTTTCGTCTCCAACACCGTTGCCGTCAGCAAGATTGCCGGTGATGAGTTGCTGGTCTGGGCTGCGCGCAAACACGAAGGCAGTTCGGTGCCGAAGGTCAATGTGCTGTGGACTGACGGCCTCGGCGTGATGAGCAGCGGCGCCACCGACGCCGATGGTTTGCTGCGCCTGAAACACGTCAGCCCCGAGCGTTCGTTCGTGATTGGCGAAGACGAAGAGGGCGGGGTGTTCGTCTCCGAGAACTTCTATTACGACAGCGAAATCTACGACACCAAACTCTATGCCTTCACCGACCGGCCGCTGTATCGCCCGGGCGATTGGGTGTCGCTGAAAATTGTCGGTCGCGAGTTCAAGAATGCACGGGATTCGGTGTTGCCGGGGGCGGCCGATGTCACTGTCAGCGTGCTGGATGCGACGGGCACCGAATTGCAGCGTCTCGATTTGAAACTCGATTCGAAGGCCGGCACTCAGGGCCGTTTCCAGTTGCCGGACAACGCCGTGGCCGGTGGTTACGAGATCCGTTTCAACTACAAGGATCAGGCTTACAGCAGCGCCTTCCGCGTTGCCGAGTACATCAAGCCGCACTTTGAAATTTCGCTGAATCTGGCCAAGCAGGAATACCGCACGGGCGAACCGGTCAAGGGCAGCCTGGTGCTGCTCTACCCGGACGGCAAACCTGTGGCCAACGCCAAGCTGACCCTGAGTTTGCGCGCCCAGCAATTGTCGATGGTCGACAACGAGCTGCAATACCTCGGGCAATTCCCGGTGGAGCTGACCAGCACCGAACTGACCACCGACAGCAAGGGCAACGCGACCCTCGACCTGCCGGCGGCCGATAAACCGAGCCGCTACATGCTCACCGTGTTTGCCAGCGATGGCGCGGCTTATCGGGTCAAGACCACCAAGGAAATCCTCATCGACCGGGGCGCGGCAAGCTTCCGCTTGAGCGCGCCGCAACGCTTCAGTGCCGTCAATGACAAGGTTGCGTTCAGCTACGCCAACGAGGGCGGCACCGAGCAGAGCAAAGCGGTCACGCCGAGCAGTTACGCCTGGGTGCGTCTGGAAGACCAGAGCACCGGCGAGGGCAAGCTTGCGGCCAAGGACAAAGGTTTCAGCATTGCCTTCGAGCGTCCGGGTACTTACAACCTGACATTGAAGGATCAACACGGTCGCGTACTCGGTGCCACCGGCCACTCGGTCACTGGCGATGGCGTCAAAGCGGTGCCGGGCACCGTGGAAATCGTCCTCGACAAACCGGAGTACAAGTCCGGCGATGAAGCGCTGGCGTTGATCACCTTCCCGGAGCCAGTGAGCGATGCACTGCTGTCGCTGGAGCGTGACAAGGTCGAAGCCACCGCGCTGCTGGCCAAGGGTGGCGACTGGCTGAAACTGGAAAAACTCAGCGACACCCAATACCGCGCGCGCATCCCGGTGAAGGACAACTTTGCGCCGAACCTGACCTTCTCCGTGCTGTACACCAAGGGTGGCCAGTACAGCTTCCAGAACGCCGGGATCAAAGTGATTGCCCCGCAAATCGACGTGGCGATCAGCACTGACAAAGCGGTTTATCTGCCGGGTGATACCGTCACCGTCGACCTGACCACGCAGTTCGCCGGCAAAGCGATACCGGCGCACCTGACCGTCAGCGTGGTCGATGAAATGGTCTACGCGCTGCAACCGGAAGTTGCGCCGACCATCGACCAGTTCTTCTACCACCCGCGTCGTAACAATGTGCGTACCAGCGCCAGCCTGTCGTTCATCAGTTACGACGTCGCGTTGCCGGGCAGCCCCGGCGCGCCTGGCAAGGCCAACCGCAGCGAGCGCGGAGTGAAAGTGCTGGAGCGTCCGCGTCGCGAAGACGTCGACACCGCCGCATGGCAACCAGAGTTGTTGACCGGTGCTGACGGCAAAACCCGTTTCACCTTCAAGATGCCGGACTCGCTGACCCGCTGGCGCATCACCGCGCGGGCGATTGCCGATGACGGTCAGGTAGGGCAGAAGAAGCAATTCGTCCGCTCGGAAAAACCGCTGTACCTGAAGTGGAGCGGCCCGAGCAATTTCCGCAAGGGCGATCAGCCGCAGCTCGGTGTGTTTGCGTTCAGTCAGGCCGAGAAACCGGTCAAGGCGGAACTGGTCACGCATTACGCGGGTGCCGAACAACGCCTGCCGGTGACTTTGAATAACGGCATCAACTACGTGCCGCTGCCAGCGTTTGCCCTGGCCTCGGGCGAGTGGACTGCCGAACTGGTGCAGGACGGTAAAACTGCCGACGCTTTGGCCGTACGCCTGAGCGCCACCGGTGACGGCTGGCAAGTGACGCAAACCCAAAGCCTCGACGTCGCCAGCGGCGACACCCCGTTGAGCCTGCCGGCAGACGCCACCGACATTCGCCTGCGCCTGGATGACAGTCCGCAAGCGTTGTTCCGCTCGGCCCTCGATGATCTGCTGAGCTACCCGTACGGCGGCGTCGAGCAGACCGCCAGCCGTTTGCTGCCGCTGAGCATCGCTTATCCGTCGCTGGCGTCGAGCCCGCAGATCCGCGATCGCTTGCGTCTGATCATGCAGAACAGCCGCCTGCGTCTGGTGCAAATGGCCGGGCCGTCGGCGAGCTTCACCTGGTGGGGCTTCGACGGTGAGCCGGACGCGTTCCTCACCGCCTACGCCTACTACGCCGACTGGAACGCCAGCCAGGTGCTGGAATTGACCCTGCCGCCGGAGCATTGGCAGCGGGTGCTGGAGGTTTATGCCAAGCAGGCGCCGAACACGCCGCTGCTGCAACGGGCGCTGATTCTGTCGTTCGCCAAGCAGATGCATCTGCCGGTGAACACGCTGCTCAGCGGTTTGATGGACGATCTGGCCAAGGCTGGTGAAGGCAACGCCGAAACCCTGATGGACGATGGCGGAGACAGTCTGGTGATGAGCGATCCGCAATCGGCGCTCGGTCTGGCTGCGGCGCGAGTCTTGACCGCGTCGCTGGCCACGCAATCGAAAGTGGCATTGCCCGAAGCGTTCAATCGTCAGGTAGGTGCGGCGCAACAACGTCTGTCGGTCAGCTCGCAGCCTTTCGCCGAGGCGCTTAATCTGTCGCTGCAACCGTTTGATCAGGCGCGTGCGACGGCGTTGCTGCAACGTCTGCTGCCGCAACAATCGACCCTTGAGCGGGCGCTGGCGCTGAGCTGGTTGCAACGCAGCATCGCGCAAGCGTCGCCGACCATCGCGCTGACCCCGGGAGAAGGCTGGAAGAAAAATTACGGCGCGACCGGCGAGATGTTCTGGACATGGCAGGGCGCGACGCCGGTGCCGAGCGTGTTGTCCGTCTCGGGCACTCAAGAGCGTCCGCTGCGCGCCGCGCTGAGCTTCCAGACCCAGCAACCGGCCGTCGATCCAATGGCCGTGACCATCACCCGTCGTCTGTCGCGACTGGTGCCGGGCGACGAAGCGTTCACCTTCAAACTGGAGGCGGTCGGCACCAAGCCTCTGTCCAGCGACAGCCTGTATCTGGACGAAGTGATCCTCACCAGCAAAGCGCCGAAGCCGCTGCGCTACGGCATGCTCGAAGTGCCGCTGCCACCGGGTGCCGATGTCGAACGCACCACGTGGGGCATCAAGTTGCAGGGCAAGGACGGCACCGAGCCGACCGCGCTGGAGAAGGCGCGCTTCGAACCGGGGCAACTGGCCTACGCGGTGCCGGTGGATGCGCTGAGCGGCGAATTGCGTCTGCGTCATCTGGTGCGGTTCTCGCAGAAGGGGCAGTTCAGCCTGCCGCCGGTGCGTTTCACCCAGGTCTACGCGCCGCAACATCAGGCTCAGGAAGCGAAAGCCGCCCTCGGTCAGGTCACGGTCAACTGACATGACCCGGCCGCTGTTGTGGCTGCTGTTATGGCTGATTCCTGCGCTGGCGACGGCGCAGGATGAGCCGTTGCGCGTGGCGTACAAGGGTGAGTTGTTGTCGTTGAGTCAAACGCAGCTGATTGCTCGCGAACCGTTGCCGTCTTCGCTGGATGCACCGCTGGGCAGTCTGTGGAAGCTGTTCATTTATGCGTGGCTGGTGGATACCGGTGCTCGCGAACCGGCTTATGAATGTCGCGGGCAGTTGAAAGAGGAAGTCTACTGCTGCTCGGCGGGCGGCAAGATCGAGCGAGATCAGGCACTGGTGAAATCCTGCGGGTTGTACTTTGAACCGGCGCGATTGGGCATTGCCGCCCCTGACTGGCGCACGTATTGGCAGGCTCGGCAGGCGCCGTCGTGGTTGCTGGAATTGCCTTCGGTGCAGCCGGCCACGCGGGTTTCTGTGGCTGACTTGCTCAAGGTGTTGGCTTCGCTGCCAGCGCAGGAGCAGATGCGCCGGGTGTTGCTCGATGTGGTGCTGAACGCTGCCGACGGCAATGTCGTCGGTGAACTCGGCGGACGCCTGCGGGTGAAAACCTGGAGCTGGCTCGGCGATCAGGATCGGCATTCGCGGCAGGGTGGTTTTGCTGGTTGGACGGCTGATGGCTCGCCGCTTTGGGCTGGTGGACGCGGCACCAGTCAGATGGTTCTGCGTCATTACGGCCAGGCGTTGGCGACTGTGCTGCCAGCGGCATGGCCGGCGGAGGCGGGGCGCTGTGTCGAGGTCGGGCTGTTCTCGCGCTATCCCGTCACCCGCGTGCTGGCGGGTGACCGGGTCGTAACTTCCGGCCCGTTACAGGGTGACTACCGCGTCGAATTCGCCAACGGCAATGCGCTGGATATCCACAGCGCCGGCGAACTGTTTCTGCTCAACGACAAACTCGTCGCCAGACTGGATAGCGAAGAATACGTCGCCCGGGTGCTGGAGCGCGAAGCCAAACCCGAGCCGGCCGAAGCCGCTAAAGCTCTGGCCGTGGCGATCCGCACTTATCTGCTGCAAAACGCCACGCGCAACGGCGATTGCCTGAGCATCGATGACAGCAGCACCCGCCAGCGCGTCGCCCCACGTCCAGCTTCGACCGAGTCGCGCAACATCGCCGCATGGACCGCCGATCTGGTGTTGGCCGGCAGCACCGTCACCTATCACTCCGATCAGCCCGGCCCGGACAAACTCGCCTGGCAACAAGCGGTCGAGCAAGCCAACGCCGGTCAGCGTTACGACGCGATTCTGCTGCACGCCTATCCGCGCGCCAGCCTCAGCCGCTGGGACAACCCGGTTGCCTCCTGCGAAGCGCTGCCCGCCGCGCAAGACTGGTTGCAAAAACAGCGACGCGGCTGGCGCCCGACGCTGGAAAGCGAAACCGGCTACAACGAAGTCAGCACATTCGCCGTGTGCAAACTCGCTTTCGGCCGCCCCTTCGTCGACCGCGAACGCCAGCGCATTTACGTGCGCGGCGTCCTGACGTTGCAGGATCGCCTCGACCTGACTCACGAATATCTGCACCTGGCCTTTGAAGCACATCCCAATGGCCAGGATGAAACCTACATTGAAGGGCTCGCCCGTCACCTCTTGCTGGAATAGGCCATGACACTCCGTTATCCACAGGTCTTGCTGCTGCTCTGCACGTTGACCGCGCTATCGCCGGCCATCGCCGCCGACAGCGTCAAACTCGACACCCCGATCGGCGGCTGGCGCAGCGGCGCCCCCGAAGGCGAGGGTGAAAGCTTCCGCCAGACCGTTAACTACCCGGCCTCGTCGGTAAATACCCCGGTCGGTCAGGCCAACACCGCCCGCATCAGCGGCGAAATCAAAGCCACGCCAAAGAGCCGCGAGCCCGGCCGCTTGATCGTCAACGGCGTCAGCATGCCGTTGAAAATCGACGACAGCGGGCGCTTCGACCGCCCGTTCTCCTTCCCCAACGGCAGCAACAGCGTCGAAGTGCGCAGCCCCGACGGCCAACAACGTCACCGCACTCAGTTCCTCAACACCAGCGGCGGCGCCACCCCGGCCAAGCTGCGCGTTCTGCTGGCGTGGGACAGCGACGGCACCGATCTCGACCTGCACCTGATCACCCCCGACGGCGCGCACATCTGGTACGGCGACCGCACCGCCGCCAACGGCGCAGCGCTCGACGTTGACGTGACCACGGGTTACGGCCCGGAAATCTTCGCGATGCCGGCGCCGATCAAGGGGCAGTATCTGGTGTACGTAAACTACTTCGGCGGTGGTTATCGCAGCGATGAAGACGGCAGCGATGAAGCGGTGCAACCGCTGACCACAGCGCAAGTCACGGTGATCACGGAGGAAGGAACTCCAAGCGAGAAAATGGAGACCTTCCTGGTGCCGATGCGGGCGGTGGGGGAGTTGACCTTGGTGAAGTCCTTCAGCTACCCGTGAATCACCTAATCATTTAGGAAAAACACCGCACAGGGCATTGCCTTCGTAACCGTGAACAATCGGCCCCAGCACCATGAGTGGGCCGCAGGCGTAGAGCGGGGATGACACTGTTTGTTGCGTGTCGAGCAGAACAACTTCCCTGCCGAATTCGTCGCTGCCAAAGGATTGCTCGTAGTACGAACTGCACACCGGCAGCTTCAACGGCACCGGGATCACCAGCGCCCAGACCGTGATCCCGCACCATTCGCGGGTGGGAGTTGATGTTGCTGTTCGGGTGATCTGCGGGGTGATCGAGCGGTAACTTTGCGCTCTGTAGGCATCGGTTTTCAGTGTGACTTTTTCCGGGAGGGAGATGCCTACTCCGACGCATGCGGAAAGACAGAGGTACAGCGTTATTGCGGCGGCGGATTTCAGTTGTGAACTCAAAGTGCGGGGGATCAATTTCTAACTTCCTTGTGGAGTGATTCTCGGATTTATAGCCCGGTTCAGGCACCGCAGTAGGCAGACTACAGAACCCGCCAAAAATCCCGACAGGTAAAGTGTGCGACCCACCAGCGTGCGCATGGCCGTCCAGTACATCGCGGCACTGAGTGACAGGACAATGTTGCCGACAAAAGACCCATTAAAAATACATAAAGACCGAGACGACCAGCAGAGTAGGGATGTGCGGGGCCATTCCGTGGATTCCCGTGAGACTCAATGCCGGAATCCGGCTGGCGACGGGAGTGCGGGTAAATTCTGAGGGTGATGACAGGGGCGGGATTTAGCCCTGAGAAGTAGAAATTGGCAAGCATTGGCTGCCCATTTGCGGTGATGGTGACAAGTGAGTCCAGGTAAACGTTCGGTCTTTGATTGCGCCGATGACCGACATAGACTGCGCGGCAAACGCATGCGAGGCAGTCTCAGAAAATGGCTGAACATGGGCTTGGCACAGGTTGCACGATGATCCTCATTGGTGGCTCCAGTGATACCAAATACCTCAAAGCAGCCAAGTGACAGCCCCCCAAACTTTATGGATAGCCCCCTCCCCACAAGGATGTTAATGGATGAGATTGAAACCCCTGGCGCTGCTCGGCGCTCTCTTATTGGCTGGCTGCAATGACGAGCCGATGACTCTGGCCTTTCAGAAGTCAGCAGGTTCTAGCGTCCGGGTGGATACCCACAAGCAGGAATTGATCGACAACATTTTGGTCGCACTCCAAATTGACCCGCAGAGTCTGCGCTGGTGGGCAGATCTGGAAGACGGCGGCCTGGTGCACATGAGCGAATTGCAGCCCTTGAGCGATGCCCAGCGCACTGCCTTGCGTGGAGTATTCGACGAAATTGTCCAGGCCCGCGCAGCCAGTACGCTGGGCATTGAAGTGACTTTGGACATATCGGCGCAAGCGCGTCAGGCGCTTAGCGACGAGCAACGTCAACAACTCGATGCACTGCCACAGCCATTGATGATCGAGTTGGCGCTTGCGCCCGAGGTACTGACCATGGCGCTGATTCCTCAAGGCCACGAAACAGATAACGTAATGGAAGAGGTCGACTCCGCGGTGAAATGCGAATTGCAGGCGCGCCCCGTAGAACCGTTTCCGGCGGGCGTGACGATGCTGTGGAAGGCCTCTGGGGACAAGGCGGACCAGGTCAGCGTGGAAATCGGCAAGTCGTCGTACCCGGCCCGTTACCGTTTCAGAGATGCCCGGTTGCAGGAGCAGGTGCAGAGCGGCGAACTGCGGCTACAGGCCTATCTGGACAGTCCGCTGATCATTACGTTGGGCTTCGCAGAGTTGGGGCAGCACCGTCTGTACAGCAAGTTCCCGTTACAGCACCGGGCTTCGACGCTGATTCGCCAGTGTGATACAGCGGCCAATGCCTTGCCGCGTCCGTTGAGCTTCTACGTCGGGGACGGGCTGGATCGGCTGGAGTCCGTCACCTATAAGGATGCGCCACAATGAAGCCGGGTAAACTCCGGCTGCTGTCCAGTCGTGATAAATGGCACAGGGCTGCGGTGAATCACGTGGGTGATCAGGCAGACTTCTGGATAGGACGGGGTTATTTCAGGCATTAAAAAGCCGGCTTGTGGCCGGCTTCTCGGGGACTGGCTTGGTTTATTTTTGGTAAACCGCGCCAGCCTTCAAAACGTACACCCGGATCTGCGTCCGGCTGTGGGACTTGGTCAGACGTTGGTCTGCCGCGTCGGGCGTCATCGCAGCCGCCGGGAGCGGGTCGATGCGCAAATGTGGGGCGCAGGATACTGAGTTTTGCCCGGGATTCCCAGCCTGAAGTGCGGGTTAGAGCGACTGCAGCGGTACAAATCAGGATTTTGTACTGTTTTTCAGGGCCTCTGCGCGGGCAAGTGCGCTCCCACAGGGTTCTATGTGAACCGGCGTCAGTCAAAACAACTCAGAGAAACGGCACCACTGGCCGGCGTTTGCTCAGGGTCGACCACCAGAATACCCAACCCAATATATGGATCCTTTGCTCTTCAATCTGCGCCGGGTGGAAGACTTCGTCCGGGTATTCAGCGTTGTTGTGGCTGCGTAGGCGCAGGCCGTTGCCGGGCATGCGGTGCAGGTATTTGATGCGCAGCATGCCGTCGTGTTCGATGGCGTAGATTTCGCCGTCAACGACTTGGGTCAGGCTGCGGTCGATGGCGACGATAGAGCCGTCTTCGATGCGTTCGGCCATGCTGTTGCCGATCATGTGCGCGCAGATGGCGTCGGCGGGGCGAATTTCCAGTTGATCCAGGTGCGCGCGTAGCAGGCGGATGGAGAAGTCCGGGTCTTGAATGACGTGGGTTTTGTCGGAGCCGTTGGCGAGGGGTGTTTCTTTGAAGAATGCCAGTTCGAGGTCGTTGGGGTGGATGAATCGATAGGCGCCCTGGGGATCTTGGGCGTCATAGCTGTCGCCGTTGCTGGCAGGCGGAGTCAGGCTCGGCACCTCTTTTGTGCCTTCGCCGGTTTTCAGCCATTCGCTGTTGACGGACAGCAGGCGTGAGACTTCTTCCATGCGATACGCCGGGACGCCCCGGGTGTACCAGTTGTGGACATTTTGGGCTTCCGTGCCCCAGAACTTTGCGAAACCCGTCGTCGAGATGTTCGCAGCTTCCAGGAGTGCTTTGAATCTTGGACCGCTAGTGTTCTTTCTCATAAACACGGAGTCTACGGCCGTGCCAGAGCAGTTTGAATAAACCGGGCGTTCAAAAACGGGCTGAATTTTGCGACGGGATGTAAGACGTCCTTGTGGGAAATTACACAGGCTAAAACTTTTCTGT
Organism: Pseudomonas sp. NPDC087817; assembly: GCF_044742875.1. NCBI lineage: Bacteria > Pseudomonadati > Pseudomonadota > Gammaproteobacteria > Pseudomonadales > Pseudomonadaceae > Pseudomonas > Pseudomonas sp. NPDC087817. The sequence continues at coordinate 34,177 of NZ_JBIUVJ010000039.1, read as the reverse complement.
AGTCCTCCATAAACACTCTGTTTAAGGCGGTTTTTCCCGGGCACAAAAAACCCCGGATCAACCGGGGTTTTCTTCAAGCATCAAGCATCACGCATAGCGCAGGTGCTTAGCCTTTGTAGGCAGCAACCGACTTGGTGATCGCGTCGCGAGCGGCGTCTGCACCGGCCCAACCTTCGATCTTGACCCATTTGCCTTTTTCGAGATCTTTGTAGTTCGCGAAGAAGTGTTCGATCTGCTGGATCAGCAGTGGTGGCAGGTCGGTGTATTCCTTCACGTCGACGTACAGCTGGGACAGCTTGTCGTGTGGAACTGCGATGACTTTGGCATCGCCGCCGCCGTCGTCGGTCATGTTCAGGATGCCGACTGGACGTGCGCGGATGACCGAGCCTGGCGCAACCGGGTAAGGGGTCACAACCAGCACGTCGAGGGGATCACCGTCGTCAGCCAGGGTGTTCGGGATGTAACCGTAGTTGGCCGGGTAGAACATTGGGGTGGCCATGAAACGGTCAACGAACAGGCAATCGCTGTCTTTGTCGATTTCGTATTTGATCGGCGCGTGGTTGGCCGGGATCTCGATCGCGACGTAGATGTCGTTCGGCAGGTCTTTGCCAGCCGGAATCTTGCTGTAGCTCATTGGGCGTTGCCCCCGTAGTTGACCAAAAACACTTGGCCGGATTGACCAAAAAGTGGCGGCGATTATAGGCATATTCTGCCGGGCGCGCCATGTACCGAAAGTCGTGCAGAGCTTAGTCGTGCGCCTGATAGACCGGGTCCGTGGCCTGAAGTTGCCGCAGTCTGCCCAACGGATCCTGACGATAGAAAAGCTGCAGTTGCGCGTAGACCTGTGGATAAGCTTCGTCGAGCAGATCCGGGGCGCTGAAAAAGTACTCGCTGGTGACGGCGAAGAACTCGGCCGGGTTCTCGGCGGCATACGGGTCAATGGCCGTTTCGGCGTCAGGGTTGCGGTCGAGTTGATGATTGAGGTCGTCGTAAGCCTTTTGCATCACCTCGGCCCAGTCACTGACGCGCATGTCGGCGTGCAGCGGCGGCAGGCCATTGGCGTCGCCGTTGAGCATGTCGAGTTTGTGCGCCAGTTCGTGGATTACCAGGTTGTAGCCTTCCCAGCCACCACTGGCCATCACGCCAGGCCAAGCGAGGATGATGGGCCCCTGCTGCCAGGCTTCGCCGCTGTGTTCGCCGTCCCATTCATGCTCGACGCCGCTGGCATCGCGATGGCGTTGCGGGCTGAGGAAGTCGTCGGGATAGAGGACGATTTCGTGGAAGCCCTGATACCAGTTCAAATCACCGAGGTTGAGCAGCGGCAACTGCGCCTGGGCGGCGAGCAGCAGGCGTTGTTCTTGATGCAGTTCGACGCCGGGCAGGGCGGTCAGGTGTTTGTCTTCGAGAAACAGCACACAGGCTTCGCGCAACCACTGGTCTTCGGCGGCGGTGATGCCGTCAAGAAAGCTCAGGTGATGGCGCACCCGTTGCCACATGTCATCGGCAATCGGGTGCTTCGCCAGAATGCGCCGGCGTCGCCAGGCGCTCAGCGACCACATCGGCTTAGTGCGATTGCGCTTTGGTGCCGCCGAAACGGCTACGCACGACGCCAATGATCATCGGCACCAGCGACAGCAGGATGATGCCCACCACTAGCAGCGACAGGTTCTTCTTGATGAACGGCACGTTGCCGAAGAAGTAACCCAGCGTCACCAGACCGCCGACCCACAGCACGGTACCGAAGACGCTGAAACCGAAGAAGCGTGGGTAGGGCATCTTTGCCACGCCGGCGACGAATGGCGCGAAGGTACGAATGATCGGCAGGAAACGCGCCAGGGTCACGGTCTTGCCACCGTGCTTGTCGTAGAAGTCGTGGGTCTGTTGCAGGTAATCGCGGCGGAAGATTTTCGAGTTCGGGTTGCTGAACAGCCTTTCTCCGGCCGTTCTTCCGATCACGTAATTGGTGCTGTCGCCCAGGATTGCCGCCAGCATCAGCAGGCCGCCGAGCAGCACGGGGTCCATGCCTCCGCCCGCCGCAACGGCGCCGGCGATGAACAGCAGCGAATCGCCCGGCAGGAACGGCATCACCACCAGACCTGTCTCGCAGAAAATCACCAGGAACAGGATGGCGTAGATCCATGGCCCGTAATTGTTCACCAGCAAATCGAGGTAGACGTCGAGATGCAGGATAAGGTCGAGCGGGTTGAAATCCATGGAGGCACCTGTGGTGATGGCCCGACTCGGCAGGCCTGTGCGGATGACTTGGTGTAAGCCTACAACGGGGTGTAGTTTTTCTTACAAGCCGGAAAGATCGGGATTATACGGTCTGAAAGATGAAAAGCGCGTTGGTTTTGTAGCGGGGGATGTCGGGGTGTGAGGATTTGTCAGGGAAGCATGGATTGTCGTGCCGAGCGCTTTGTTGTGGTGATGGAGCTTGCTCCCGCTGGAGGGCGCAGCACTCCCGAACCCGCAGGCATGCGGTGAGCCTGCAGGATCGAGGTGTTGGGGCTTGGGGCTGCTTTGCAGCCTGGCGGGAGCAAGCTCCCTCGCCACAGGAACTGCCCATAAATATGCCGTCGATGCAGGTGTTCAGAGCTCTTCACTGATTGGCAGCACGTAGTTCTTGAACTCGGTGTCTTCCTTGAATCCGATCGATTCATAGGTTTTCTGCGCCACCTCGTTATCGGCACTGGTGGACACGCGCATGCGCACGGCCTGGGTTTCCTTGGCCATTTTTTTTGCGGTGCGGATCAGGTTATCGGCGACCAATTGGCGGCGGGCATCTTCGGCGACGTAAATGTCATTGAGGATCCACACGCGCTTGAGCGACAGCGAGGAAAAGCTTGGATACAGCTGACAGAAACCCATCAGTTTTTTGTCGTCATCATCGGCCAGGGCCAGATAGATCACCGATTCCTTGCGGCGCAGGCGTTTTTCGAGAAACGCGCGGGAGGAATCCGGATAAGGCAGGGAACCGTAGAACTCGCGATATTTGACGAACAACGGAGTCAACAAATCCAGATGTTCGAGGGTCGCTTGAATAATCCGCATGATAGGTCTCGTCTTCAAGTGGCTGTCTTCAACTGCTCTGACGGCGATGGGAAACCCTGGCGGCCGTGTATCGATCCTGCCTGAAACCTGCGCAGAAACGCAATGCGGAAACGGTTCAGGTTGGGGGCGGACCGAGTAGGAAGTTTCCTTTCATGTCTGCACCGGCGTCCGCTTCCAGCGTCTGAACCTGCGCCTCGTCCTTCAGATTGACCCCCGACAGCTGCCGCCGGCAGGCCTCGCGCATCAGGTACAGCAAGCGATGCGCCGCCATCCCGTAGCTCAAGCCCTCCAGCCGCACGTTGGAAATGCAATTGCGGTAGGCATCGGTCAGTCCGATTTTTGGATTGTAGGTGAAATATAAACCGAGGCTGTCCGGCGAACTGAGGCCCGGGCGCTCACCGATCAGCATCACGACCATTTTTGCGCCGAGCAGTTGACCAATTTCATCACCGACGGCGACCCGCCCCTGTTCCACCAGAACGACGGGGGCAATGGACCAGTTGTCAGCACTCATCTGCTCTTCCAGGCGTGTGAGAAACGGCAATGTATGCCGATGCACAGCCAGTGCCGACAGGCCGTCAGCCACGACAATCGCCAGGTCAACGCCGCCGGGATGCGCTTGCGCGTAATCGCGCAGGGTTTGCGCCGAGTCATCGCTGAGCTTGCGCCCCAGATCCGGGCGTTGCAGGTAGCTGTTGCGATCGGTCGCCGCGCTGTGCAGCAACAGGCTCTCGCGCCCGTGCTCGCTGAGTTGCGCGCTGAGTCCGGCGTGATCAAACGGCAGATGCACCGCATCTCGCGCTTGCGCGTGAGCAAACTGAAAATCCAACTGGGCACTGGTCGGCAGGCTGGTGCCGGTACGGCCGAGGGCGATGCGTGCCGGGGTCAGGCGGCGCAGTTCCAGCCATGGGTTTTGCGGGTCGACAGGCGGTTTTTCCATAAGACTCATCCCAGTTGCGCCAAGGCCTGGCGAAAGGCCGGCGGCAGGTTATTGCCGAAATGCACCTTGCCATCCGCTTGGGTGAAGATGCCCATCCTGGCCAGCCATTGTTCAAACTCCGGCGCCGGTTTCAGACCCAGGGTCTGGCGCGCGTAGAGCGCGTCGTGGAACGAAGTGGTCTGGTAATTGAGCATGATGTCGTCGGAGCCGGGGATGCCCATGATGAAGTTGATCCCGGCGACACCGAGCAGGGTCAGCAGGGTGTCCATATCGTCTTGATCGGCTTCGGCGTGGTTGGTGTAGCAGATGTCGCAGCCCATCGGCACGCCGAGCAGCTTGCCGCAGAAGTGGTCTTCGAGGCCGGCGCGGATGATCTGTTTGCCGTTGTAGAGGTATTCCGGGCCGATAAATCCTACGACTGTGTTCACCAGAAACGGCTTGAAATGTCGCGCCACGGCGTAGGCCCGTGTCTCGCAGGTCTGTTGATCGACGCCGTGGTGGGCGTTGGCTGACAGGGCGCTGCCCTGACCGGTTTCGAAATACATCAGGTTTTGCCCGAGGGTGCCGCGATTCAGGCTCAGCCCGGCGTCGTAGCCTTCCTGCAAGACATTCAGGTTAATGCCGAAACTGGCGTTGGCCGCTTCGGTGCCGGCGATGGACTGGAACACCAGGTCCAGCGGCACCCCACGGTTGATTGCCTCGATCGAGGTGGTGACGTGGGTCAGCACGCAGGCCTGAGTCGGGATGTCGTAGCGCTGGATGACCGCGTCGAGCATTTCCAGCATCGCGCAGATCGAGGCGATGCTGTCGGTGGCCGGGTTGATGCCGATCATCGCGTCGCCGTTGCCGTACAGCAGGCCGTCGAGAATGCTCGCGGCAATACCGGATGGCTCGTCGGTCGGGTGATTGGGTTGCAGACGGGTCGACAGACGCCCGCGCAGGCCGAGGGTGCCGCGAAATTTCGTCACCACGCGAATTTTCTGCGCGACCAGCACCAGATCCTGCACGCGCATGATCTTCGACACCGCCGCGACCATTTCCGGGGTCAGTCCGGGGGCGAGGGCGCGCAGGCTGGTTTCATCGGCCGCCTCGCTGAGCAGCCAGTCGCGGAAACCGCCGACGGTGAGGTGGCTGACCACGGCAAAGGCCTGTTTGTCGTGGGTGTCGATGATGAGTCGGGTGACTTCATCGGACTCGTAGGGAATCAGCGCTTCCTGCAAAAAATGCGTCAGCGGGATGTCGGCCAGCGCCATTTGTGCGGCCACGCGTTCGCCGTCATTGAGCGCGGCGACGCCGGCGAGGAAGTCCCCGGAACGCGCCGGGCTGGCTTTGGCCATCACATCCTTGAGGCTGTCGAAGCGATAGGTCTGGGCGCCGACGGAATGGGCAAATGCGGCCATGGGGCGGTGTCCTCTTGATTCTGTGGATAACTCAGTTCCTTGTGGGAACGGACTCCGTGGTGAGGGGATTTATCCCTGATGGGGCGCGCAGCGGCCGCCAACCCTGAGATCGCGGAGTATCAGCTACACAGCGATAAATGGGTTTACGACTGCTTCGCAGCCGATCGGGGATAAATCCCCTCGCCACAGGTTCATCTCCCGCACAAGGGAGGTGTATGCACTTCTATATAGCGGGCACCGGGTTCGAAGCCCGGTGCCGGTGCAACTAGATACCTTCGAGCATAGCGTCTGCCGGCGCTTCGGCGCGTTGTTTGGCGGTCAGCTGGAAGTACAGATAACCAGCGGCCATGAAGCCCAGGAACACGCAACCGATCAGCGTGTTGAACCACGCCATCGCCACCAGACACACCAGCGCCAGAAACAGCGCAATGGCTGGCACCACCGGGTAGCCCGGAGCGCGGAAGGTGCGCTCCAGGTTCGGCTCGGTTTTGCGCAGTTTGAACAGGCTGAGCATGCTGATGATGTACATCACGATCGCGCCGAACACCGACATGGTGATCATCGCAGCGGTCAGCGTCATGCCTTGCAGATTGACCAGGCCGTCGCTGTAGATCGCCGCAATGCCGATCACGCCGCCGGCCAGAATCGCCCGGTGTGGCGTTTGAAAGCGTGAGAGCTTGGCCAGACTTTTCGGCAGATAACCGGCGCGAGCGAGGGCGAAGAACTGTCGCGAGTAGCCAAGAATGATGCCGTGGAAACTCGCCACCAGCCCGAACAGGCCGATCCACACCAGCATGTGCATCCATGTCGAGTTGTTACCGACCACGGCTTTCATTGCCTGTGGCAGCGGGTCGTTGATGTTCGACAGTTGGCGCCAGTCGCCGACACCGCCGGCCATCACCATCACGCCGATGGCGAGGAACACCAGGGTCAGAATCCCGCTGACGTAAGCCTTGGGAATCGTGCGTTTCGGGTCTTTGGCTTCTTCGGCGGCCATGGCCGCGCCTTCGATGGCAAGGAAGAACCAGATCGCAAACGGTATCGCCGCAAAGATCCCGGGGATCGAGCCCATGGTGAATTCGTTCGAACCCGACCAGCCGTTAAGTACGAAGTTACTGAAGCTGAAGCCCGGCGCAACCACGCCCATGAACACCAGCAATTCGGCGACGGCCAGTACGGTGACCACCAGTTCAAAAGTCGCAGCAATGCTGACGCCTAGAATATTCAGGGTCATGAACACGAAATACGCGCCAACCGCCGCGATCTTCGGATCAAGCTCCGGGTACTGCACATTCAGATAGGCGCCGATGGCCATGGCAATCGCCGGTGGCGCAAAGACGAACTCGATCAGCGTGGCGATCCCGGCGATCAGTCCGCCCTTCTCGCCGAACGCCCGACGGCTGTAGGCAAACGGCCCGCCGGCATGTGGGATTGCAGTAGTCAGTTCGGTGAAGCTGAAAATGAAGCAGGTGTACATCGTCGCGACCATCAGCGCCGTGACCAGAAAACCCAGAGTGCCTGCGGTGCCCCAGCCATAACTCCAGCCGAAGTATTCGCCGGAGATCACCAGGCCGACGGCAATGCCCCAGAGGTGCAGGGTGCCGAGTGTGGGTTTGAGCTGTGTGGTGGAAGTCATAAGTCCTCGCTGTCTTTTTTATTGTTTGATCTGTTGGACTTTCGGGTGTGGCGGTTGAAGTGGATAGGTGCTGTTCACGCAGCGGCGGTTTCAGTGCAAATCCCGAATGACGGGTACGCAAGGGCTGTGCCAGAGCGGCCAGGCCATTGGTGGTGTGTCAGTCAGGGCGCCATCGCTGGCAAGCCAGCTCCCACAGTGATCTGAGCCGAACTCAAAAAGTGGATTCACCCACAACCCTGTGGGAGCCAGCTCTCACAGTGATCTGAGTCGAACTCAACAAAGTGGATTCACCCACAATCCTGTGGGAGCTGGCTTGCCAGCGATGGCGGTCGAATGGGCGACACCGAAACATCAGTGTCGCCCCATGTTTTTAGAAGAAGCCCAACGGATTGATGTCGTAGCTCACCAGCAGGTTTTTGGTCTGCTGATAGTGATCGAGCATCATCTTGTGCGTCTCACGGCCGACGCCGGACTTCTTGTACCCGCCGAACGCGGCATGCGCCGGGTACAGGTGGTAGCAGTTGGTCCACACACGACCGGCCTTGATCGCCCGGCCCATGCGATATGCGCGGTTGATGTCGCGGGTCCACAGGCCGGCGCCGAGGCCGAACTCGGTGTCGTTGGCAATGGCCAGGGCTTCGGCTTCGTCCTTGAAGGTGGTGATGCTCACCACCGGGCCGAAGATTTCTTCCTGGAACACACGCATTTTGTTCGTGCCCTTGAGCAGGGTCGGCTGGATGTAATAGCCGGTCGACAGACTGCCCTCGAGTTTTTCCACCTTGCCGCCGGTCAGTAGCTCGGCACCTTCGCCCTTGGCGATTTCCAGGTACGAAAGGATTTTGTCGAATTGCTGTTCCGACGCCTGGGCGCCGACCATGGTGTCGGTGTCCAGCGGGTCGCCACGTTTGATCTGCAGGACTTTCTTCATCACAACTTGCATGAATTCGTCGTAGATCGACTCCTGCACCAGCGCGCGGGACGGGCAGGTGCAGACTTCGCCCTGGTTGAAGAATGCGAGCACCAGACCTTCGGCGGCTTTCTCAATGAAAGTCGGCTCGGCCTGCATGATGTCTTCGAAGAAGATGTTCGGCGATTTGCCACCCAGCTCAACGGTGGACGGAATAATGTTCTCGGCAGCGCATTTCATGATGTGCGAGCCGACCGGGGTCGAGCCGGTGAAGGCGATCTTGGCAATGCGTTTGCTGGTCGCCAGCGCTTCGCCGGCTTCTTTGCCGTAGCCCTGAACAATGTTCAGCACGCCCGGCGGCAGCAGGTCGCCGATCAGTTCGACCAGCACCGAGATGCCCAGCGGGGTCTGCTCGGCAGGCTTGAGCACCACGCAGTTGCCGGCGGCCAGCGCTGGTGCGAGTTTCCACGCGGCCATCAGAATCGGGAAGTTCCACGGGATGATCTGGCCGACCACGCCCAGTGGTTCATGAATGTGATAGGCCACGGTGTTGCCGTCGATTTCGGCAGCACTGCCTTCCTGGGCGCGCAGGCAGCCAGCGAAGTAGCGGAAATGGTCGGCGGCCAGCGGGATGTCGGCGTTGAGGGTTTCGCGGATGGCTTTGCCGTTGTCCCAGGTTTCGGTGATCGCCAGCAGCTCGAGGTTCTGTTCGATACGGTCGGCAATTTTCAGCAGGATCAGCGAGCGCGCCTGCACGGAGGTCGCGCCCCAGGCATCGGCAGCGGCGTGGGCGGCGTCCAGTGCCTTGTCGATGTCTTCGGCAGTGGAGCGGGGGAATTCTGCAATCGGTTGGCCATTCACTGGCGAGGTGTTGGTGAAGTACTGACCTTTGACAGGCGCGACGAACTCGCCGCCGATGTAGTTACCGTACTTGCTCTTGAACGAGACTTTGGCGCCTTCAGTACCGGGGTGAGCGTAACGCATGATGATGTTCTCCTTGGCTTTGTACTTATTAGAGAAACGCGCAAGTGCGCTTGCTATAAGCGTAGAGCAAAGGTCGGGCCACTGCCGTGCAGGGCAGTGAAATCAAGGCCTTGCGCGGTTTTTGTCGGACGGGCGGATAACGCCTGTGACGGTTTCGGTACAGATTGGGTGACAGTGTGTACCGCTTTTGGCACAGCTGGTGACCGGGCAGTCTTGCCAGCATTGCATTGCCAGAGCGGCTGGAGGATGCTGGGCGTCACCTCAAGCATTGGGCCGCCGAGCCTCGGGGAGAACAATAAGAAATGCACGACAACCATTTGAGTCGCCATGCCCAGCAGGTTCTCACCGCGACCCAGGGCAAACCGCATCTGCACGGGCCCGGCGCCGATCCGTCGATTGCCCGCTCGTGGCTGCGCTGTCTTGAGGACTATCACCTCGATCCGGCCCTGAGCATGGCGCCCACCGTGCTTGAGCACGGGCGCGTGCTTGAAAGCCGCGAGCGCCTGCAACAGGTGTTGCAGATCGCCGGCAACGAAATGAGCAGCCTGCATCAACAACTCTCTGGCGCCGGCCATGCAGTTTTGCTGACCGATGCGCGCGGGGTGATCCTCAACTGTGTCACTGCACCTGCCGAACGCAAGATCTTCGAACGTGCCGGCCTCTGGCTCGGCGCCGACTGGAGCGAAGCCTGTGAAGGCACCAATGGCATCGGCACCTGCCTGGTCGAACGTCAGGCGCTGACCATTCACCAGGACGAACACTTTCGCGGACGCCACACCGGCCTGACCTGTTCGGCGAGTCCGGTGTTCGATCCGCATGGCGAACTGCTCGCGGTGCTCGACGTGTCCTCGGCGCGCCACGACGTCTCGCGGCAGAGCCAGTTTCACACCATGGCGCTGGTCAACCTCTCGGCGAAGATGATCGAGAGCTGCTATTTCCTGCGTTGCTTCGATAACCAGTGGTTGCTGCGTTTTCACTTGCAGGCCGAGTCGGTCGGGCTGTTCAGTGAGGGCTTGCTGGCGTTCGACGGGGAAGGGCGGATCAGTGCGGTCAACCAGAGTGCGCTGAATCTGCTGGGGCATATTCGCGGCGGATTGCTGGGCAAACCGGTGGAGGCGTTTTTCGATTGTTCGCTGGATGAATTGCTCGGCCGCGCGAGTGCCAATGCCAGCGCCAGTTGGCCGTTGCGCACCCGCGATGGGCGACATTTGTTTGCCGTATTACGCGGCGAGTCGCGCAAGTCGACGCCGATCATTCCTTCGTCGCCGGTTGTGGCGGAGGCGCCGCGTCTATCGAGCATTTGCCTCGGCGATACGGCTTTGCAAGCGGACTTCCGCAAAGCCCTGCGCGTGTTCGAGCGCGATGTGCCGCTACTGATCAATGGCGAGACCGGCTCCGGCAAAGAGGCGTTCGCCAAGGCTGTCCATCAGGCCAGCCAACGCGCCAGTAAAGCCTTCGTCGCCCTCAACTGCGCGGCGATTCCCGAGAGCCTGATCGAGAGCGAGCTGTTCGGTTATCGCGGTGGCAGCTTCACCGGTGCGCGCAAGGACGGCATGCGCGGCAAGTTGCAGCAGGCCGATGGCGGCACGTTGTTCCTCGATGAAATCGGCGACATGCCGTTGGCCTTGCAGACACGCTTGTTGCGGGTGCTGGAGGATCGGCAGGTGGTGCCGATCGGCGGCGAGCCGGAAGCGGTCAACGTGCGGATCATCAGCGCCACTCACCGCAATCTGCTGGAGCGGGTGGCGGACGGCAGTTTTCGCGAGGATCTGTATTACCGGCTCAATGGCCTGGAAGTGGCGTTGCCGGCGTTGCGTGAACGCAGTGATAAATCGCAGTTGCTGGATTTCCTGCTGGCCGAGGAGGCGGGCGGCGAAACGATTCTGATCGAAGAGCCGGCGCGGCAGGCATTGCTGGCGTTCAATTGGCCGGGGAACGTGCGGCAGTTGCGCAACGTGCTGCGTACGCTGGCGGCGTTGTGTGATGAAGGGCGGATCGGGCTGGAGGATTTGCCGGTGATGATTCGTCAGGCACGGCCGGCGGTAGAGTTGGAGGTTATGCAATCCGATCATCCGCTGGAAGACGCCGAACGCTCGGCATTGCTCAATGCACTGGAGCAGACCCGCTGGCACATGACCCACACGGCGCAGCAACTCGGTGTCAGCCGCAATACCCTTTATAGAAAACTGCGTAAGCATGGGATTGCCCGGTCTGCGTGACTGATCGTTCCCACGCTCTGCGTGGGAATGCCTCAACGGACGCTCCGCGTTCGGCTTTGGATGGGACGCAGAGCGTCCCGGGCTGCATTCCCACGCGAAGCATGGGAACGATCATGGGCACGAATCTGTAGGAGCGATCAGCCCGAAACAAAGGTGCGAATTTTCCCTCCCTACGCTAACCTGCGGCCATGTTTTACGAGGTCGACTATGCACATTCATATTCTGGGTATCTGCGGGACTTTCATGGGCTCGATGGCCGTACTGGCCAAAGAGCTGGGCCATCACGTGACCGGCTCCGACGCCAACGTCTATCCGCCGATGAGCACACAGCTTGAAGCCCAAGGCATTCAGCTGACTCAGGGCTACGACCCGGCCCAGCTTGATCCGGCGCCGGATCTGGTGGTGATCGGCAACGCCATGTCCCGCGGCAATCCAGCGGTGGAATATGTGCTGAACAAAGGCCTGCCGTACGTATCCGGCCCGCAGTGGCTGGCCGATCATGTGCTGCAAGGTCGCTGGGTCTTGGCTGTCGCTGGCACCCACGGCAAAACCACCACCAGCAGCATGCTCGCCTGGGTGCTGGAGCACGCCGGCATGAGCCCGGGTTTCCTGATCGGCGGCGTGCCGCAGAACTTCTCGGTATCTGCACGTCTGGGCGGTACGCCGTTCTTCGTGATCGAAGCCGACGAATACGACAGCGCGTTCTTCGACAAACGTTCGAAGTTCGTTCACTACCGCCCACGCACCGCGATCCTCAACAACCTTGAGTTCGATCACGCGGACATCTTCTCTGATCTGCCAGCGATCGAGCGGCAATTCCATCATCTGGTGCGTACGATCCCGAGCGAAGGCCTGGTGATTCACCCGACCACCGAGCCGGCCTTGCAGCGTGTGATCGAGATGGGCTGCTGGACCCCGGTGCAGACCACCGGTGTCGGCGGTCAGTGGCAGGTCAAGTTGCTGAAAGACGATGGCTCGGCGTTCGAGGTGATGTTCGAAGGCGTGTCCCAGGGCACGGTCGAGTGGGAGCTGACCGGTCAGCACAACGTCGCCAATGCCTTGGCCGCGCTGGCGGCGGCGCGTCACGTCGGCGTCGTGCCGTCGATGGGCATTGCCGGGTTGAGTGCGTTCAAAAACGTCAAACGGCGCATGGAGAAAGTCGCTGAAGTGCGCGGCATCACCATTTACGACGACTTCGCCCATCATCCGACCGCCATTGCCACCACGCTCGACGGCCTGCGCAAGCGCATCGGCGATGCACCGCTGATCGCGATCATCGAGCCGCGCTCCAACTCGATGAAACTCGGCGCGCACCGTGACGGTTTGCCGGAGAGTGTGAACGACGCCGACCAGGTGATCTGGTACGCGCCGGCCAACCTTGGCTGGGATCTGGCCGGCACCGCAGCGTTGTGTAGCGTGCCGTCGATTGTCAGCGATTCGCTGGAAGGCATCATCGATCGCGTGAAGAGCCAGGCTCAGCCCGGCACCCACGTGGTGATCATGAGCAACGGCGGCTTCGGCGGCCTGCACGGCAAACTCGCCGAGGCGCTGCAATGAACACTTTTTCGCAGAACGGCGGCCCGGAACGCATCACGCTGGCGATGACCGGTGCATCCGGTGCGCAGTACGGTTTGCGCCTGCTCGATTGTCTGGTGCGTGAAGATCGCGAGGTGCACTTTCTGATCTCCAAGGCAGCGCAATTGGTGATGGCCACCGAGACCGACGTCACACTGCCGCCCAAGCCGCAGATGATGCAGGCGTTCCTCACCGAATACACCGGCGCAGCCGCCGGGCAGATCCGCGTGTACGGCAAGGAAGACTGGATGTCGCCGGTGGCCTCGGGCTCCGGTGCACCCGCAGCGATGGTGGTGGTGCCGTGTTCGACCGGTACGTTGTCGGCGATTGTCACCGGCGCTTGCAACAACCTGATCGAACGTGCGGCAGACGTGACGTTGAAGGAGCGTCGCCAGTTGATTCTGGTACCACGCGAAGCACCGTATTCGAGCATTCATCTGGAGCACATGCTCAAGCTGTCGAACATGGGCGTGACCATTCTTCCTGCGTCCCCTGGTTTTTATCACCAGCCGCAGACCATCGATGACCTGATCGATTTCGTCGTGGCACGGATTCTCAATCTGCTGGGTATTCCTCAGGACATGCTGCCGCGTTGGGGCGAGCATCATCTGAGCAGCGATGAATAAGCTGCTGGTGGTTTTGCTCGCGCTGCAACTGACGGGGTGTGCCACCGCGCGGACGCTCGATGCGGCCAAACCGGGAGCGCCAGTGGTGTATTCGGGGACGCGGCTGGATTTGTATGCAATGAATGGCGGATGTTGCGCGATGGATCGGTTCGGCGCTGAAGCGCCGAGCTATCCGGGGGTGGATCTGCCGGCGAGTGCTTTGCTCGATACGCTGCTGTTGCCGTTGTCTTTGCTGACGGTGCTTGGCGTAGGTTTTCAGGCGACGGGCGGATTGTAGCGACTGATCGTTCCCACGCTCTGCGTGGTAACGCCTCCTGTGACGCTCCGCGTCACGCTTTTTGGGACGCAGAGCGTCCATGGCTGCATTCCCACGCAGAGCGTGGGAACGATCATCATCCAGTGAAGGAGTTACTTGCCCAGCTTCCTCAGATCATCCGACTCGATCACCCGCACTCCATCCTGTTCTTCCAGCGCCAACCGCCACATCGCTCGGGCCAGTTGGCACGCTTCGATGCCGCGATACTTGCCCGGAATCAGCTTCGACAACGGCCCGGCCAACTGCTCGGCCAGACGGGGCTCAGTGCGTTCGCCCAGCAACAGCGATGGTCGGCAAATGGTCAGTTGTGGCCAGTTCTGCGCACGCAAGGCCTCTTCCATCTCACCCTTGACCCGGTTGTAGAAAATCGACGACTTCGGATCGGCGCCCAACGCACTGATCACGATCAGATGTCGCGCACCCATCTCCCGCGCACGCTTGGCGAACGTCACCACCATGTCCAGATCCACCGCACGGAACGCCGCTTCCGAACCGGCCTGTTTGATCGTGGTGCCGAGGCAGCAGTAAGCGATGTCGACGCGACCACTGAGCTGCGGCAGAAATGCCTGTGGGTCGCCGACCGGGTTTTCCAGATGCGGATGCTCGGCCAGTGGCCGGCGGGAAGGGGCGAGCACGCGGGTAATCGTTGGCTCGTTGAGCAAACGGTCGAGTAGATGTTCACCGGTCAATCCGGTGGCTCCGGCAAGCAATACGTGCTGAGGCGTCAAGTACATAGTGTCTCTCCCTTGATACTGTTCAGCTTAGTTGCTGTTTGTCGCTCCGTCGTTCAATGCAGCACTTTGCAACGCTTTTCTGGCTTGCTGTTTGCGCAGCAACTGCCAGTGCGACAGCACGGTTTTCGGCGCCCAGATTTGCGGCTCTGAGGCTTCGAAATTGTCTGCCAGTTCACGCTCGGCGACGGTGGCCTTGGCCAGTTTGAAAGCTTGTTCGAGATCGTCGGTCTGGTTCAGCGCCTGGGCGAACAGCGCATCGCCGAAGTAAGTGAAGTTGGCCTCTTCGGAACAGCCGAAGGACACGCGATCGGCACGCGAGGCGGTCATGATCAGCGTGCGTTCGTCTTTGAGGGCCGGGATGAAACCGCCGGAATAGCATGAGGAAATCACGATGATCTTGTCGCGATTTTTCAGTGGTGCGAGCACGGCGGCGAGTTCGTCGGCGGGCAGGTCGGCCAGTTCCATGCGCGGCTGGTCGAGCACCAGTTCGTGTTCGGCGGTGCCGTGGCTGGTCAGGTAAATGAACAGCAAATCTTCCGGGCCGCTGCGTTCGGCCAGGGTTTGCGCGGCGCGGCGCAGGTTTTCGCGGGTGGCCATCGGCCGGTCACCGAGGTGGTCGCGGTGGTTGACCAGACGGATCTGGCCATAGGCGCCGAAACGCGTGCTGAGCATGTTGGCGACGTAATCGGACTCGCGCAGGAACACGCTCTGCTTGCCGTCGCCGCCGAGGGTCAGGGTGTACAACTCGACCGCAGGCGTCGAGGCCGGGATGGCGGCCAGTGCGTCATCGAGCAGGCGGCCCTGGGCGAGCAAGCCGAGTTCAAGGGTGTCGGGCAGCAACTTGCCGTCGGCATCGCGCACACGCTGGCCGTTGACCCAGGTGCCGCTGAGCACGCTGCCATCGGTCAGCACCAAGGTGCCACGTCCGGCGTAACTGTCGCTGTCGAAGCCGCCGATGTAGAAGCTACCATCGGGCAGATTCAAACGACCCTGGCCACTGAAGCGCCAGTCGCTGAACGAGCCGATGTAATGGCTGCCGTCGGCGCCGATCAGTTCGCCCTTGCCGGTCAGTGCGCCTTCCTTGAACTGGCCGAGCCAGACGTCGCCGTCAGCGTTTTCGTAGCGGCCCTTGCCGTGCAATTGATTGTTCTTGAAACCACCGACATAGATGTCGCCGTCGGCGCTGTTGAACGTGCCGTTGCCTTCCAGTTGGCCGTTGACGAAATGGCCGGTGAACGAGTTGCCGCTGGCGTCGCCGCGCTGGCCTTCGCCATTCGGTTTACCGTGGGCGAACTGGCCTTGATAGGAGCTGCCGTCATCCATTTCCAGACGGCCGAGCCCGGAATATTGATCGGCCTTGAACTCGCCACGGTAGGTCATGGCGTTTTCTTTAAGGGTGCCTTCGCCATCACGTCGACCGAGCTTGAACCCGCCGGTGTAACTGCTGGCGTTGGTGGTCAGGCTGCCTTGACCGTCGAACAGCCCTTGCTGGAACTGACCGCGATAGACCTCGCCGTTGCTGCCGTGCCATTCGCCCTGGCCATGCCACTGGCCCTTGTCGAACTGCCCGGCGTACCAACTGCCGTTAGGGTAGTCGACGCGCCCTTGGCCCTGCAGCAAGCCATCGACCAACTCGCCACGATAGCGTCCGCCGTCCGGCAGGCGCGCATCCGGCGGCAACAGCGACTCGCCGTCGCCGCAAGCGGCAAGCATCAGGGTCAAGGCAATAGGGGCAAGAGAAGCGAGTGGGCGCATAGCGGGATCCGGGCAATTAGGCGACCGAGTATGCCGCAGCTATGTGACCTTATACAGCCGCCGGAAGTGAGCGGATGCGAAACAGCGTGCGCTGCTTCGCATCCCGGCGCTTAAACGAAGCAGAGCGACAGCGGCTCGGCGATGTAGGCCGGTTTGTCCGAGCCTTCTATCTCCAGTGTTGCGGTGGCTTTGAGCAACCACTGGCCCGGTTTTTTCTCGGTCACTTCGCCCAGATCGACCTTCAGGCGAACTTTGGAATTGACCTTGACCGGCTGGATGAAACGCACGCTGTCGAGGCCGTAGTTGACCACCATCTTCACGCCCTGCGGCAGCACGAGGATGTCTTCCATCAATTTCGGGATCAGCGACAACGACAGGAAACCGTGGGCGATGGTGCTGCCAAATGGCGTTTGCGCGGCTTTGACCGGGTCGACGTGAATGAACTGATAATCACCCGTGGCTTCGGCGAACAGGTTGATGCGTTCCTGATCGATGGTGAGCCATTCGGAACGTCCGAGTTCCTTGCCGACATAATCTTTGAGCTCTGCAACGGGAACATAGGGCATTGAGACTCTCCTTGGGTTCATCGGTTTTATAGTTTTTCAGGTGGGGGATTTGACCGCCCTGCGAACCACTGTAGATCATCATGGCAATTTGCTCCGGTCAACCGACCATGCTTTTGGCGAATGCCGATCCATAGCGCAGGCGTGCTTATAATGCCGGGCGCTTTCTGTCGGAGATGTCAGATGTTGTTACGTGGCCTGACCCTGCTGGTGCTGTTCCAATTGCTCGGCACGGCACTCAATCATTTGCTGTTGCCGGTATTGCCGGGGCCGATCATCGGCCTGCTGTTGCTGCTGATATTCCTGATCATTCGCGGTGAAGTCGGCGAGCCGCTGAACCTCGCCGCCAGCAGTTTGCTGCGTTATCTGCCGTTGCTGCTGGTGCCACCCGCGGTGGGCGTGATGGTCTATGCCACGGCGATTGCCGCCGATTTCTGGGCGATAGTCGGTGCACTGGTGGTGTCGCTGATCCTGTCGATGGCCTTCGCTGGCGTGCTGATGCAGCGCCTGGTCAAGCGCCACGCGCGGCATTCGGAGGAGTCCTGATGCTCTTCGACTGGCATGGCGCCTGGGCGTCGGTGATTCACCATCCACTGTTCGGCATCGGCATCACCCTCGGTGCCTATCAACTGGTGCTGGCGGCGTTCGAGAAAACCCGCTGGATCTTTCTGCAACCGGTGCTGGTCTCCATGCTGTTGGTGATCGGCGTGCTGGTGGGCTGCGGCCTGACCTATGCCGAGTACCGCAAGAGCACCGAGATTCTCAGCATTCTGCTCGGGCCGGCGACGGTGGCGCTGGCCGTGCCGCTGTATCTCAACCTGCGGCGCATCCGCCAATTGTTCTGGCCGATTTTTACTACGCTGGTGATAGGCGGGGTGGTCGCCACGGGCATGGGTGTGGCGCTGGGCTGGTGGTTCGGCGCCGAGCACATGATCCTGATGACCATGGCGCCGAAGTCGGTGACCTCACCGATTGCGATGCTGGTGGCCGAGCAGATCGGTGGCGTCGCGGCGCTGGCAGCGGTGTTCGTGCTGATCACCGGGGTGATCGGCGCGATCTTCGGCCCGGCGTTGTTGAACCGTCTCGGCGTGCACAGCCCCGAGGCACGCGGCATGGCGCTGGGCATGACCGCGCATGCGGTCGGCACGGCGGTGGCGATGCAGGAAAGTGAGGAGTGCGGCGCCTTCGCGGCGCTGGCGATGAGTCTGATGGGCGTGGCCACGGCGGTGTTCCTGCCGTTGGCGGTGTCGATGGTGGTGTAAGGAAATGTCTATGAGTCTGCCGCTTTTTCCGCTGAACACAGTGCTGTTTCCCGGCTGCAACCTCGACTTGCAGATATTCGAGGCGCGCTATCTGGACATGATCGGCCGCTGCATGAAGCAGGGCGGCGGCTTTGGCGTGGTGTGCATCCTCGATGGCCATGAAGTCGGCGTCGCGCCGCAAGGTTTTGCTCTGGTCGGATGCGAGGCGCGCATTACCGATTTCCAACAGCAGGACAATGGCCTGCTGGGGATTCGCGTGCAGGGCGGGCGACGCTTCCACGTGCTGCGCACTGAAGTGCAGCGCGATCAACTGATCATCGCCGACGTCGAGTGGCTGGACGACGAACCCGAGCAACCGTTGCAGGATGAAGACGCCGATCTGGTGGCGTTGCTCAAGGCGCTGGCGGAACATCCGATGGTCGAAGCGTTGAACATGGGCACCGAGGCGGTCGGCCAGCAATCGCTGGCCAATCAGTTGGCGTATCTGTTGCCCTTTGCGGAAGAAGACAAGATCGACCTGCTGCAACTCGACGACCCTCAGCAACGCCTGGATGCAATACAAGCATTGCTCGATGAATTACAAGGTGAACTGTTCGCCTAGTTTTACTTTGAATCAACTCGCGGTACTTGCCAGCATTGTGTTGGCTATTCCTTTAACTTAATTTCAAGTTGCCCGCAGGATGCGGGTGACTTTTTTTAAGAGCAAGGAATAATCATGACTGTTTATGAAGATGAGTGGGGGTTCTGGGACGATATTGCCGGTAAGTATATTTTCAAACATGCCGGTAGCGATCATAACGTTAATCACGTTATTGAAGCGGCGGCGGTCTACGCCGATTTGATGGTCATTGAGCGTCGTAAACGCAAGGCCGCCAAAATTCCTGTCAACGAAATTGCTCGTGTTTCCGCCACGGCAGAGTCTGTCGCTCCGATGGTTGCGGCCTGAATCAATTTTCTTGTCATGCAGAATGATCAGGTGCTGCGAATGGATAAGCGGCAAGACTTCTGCGAGGAGGTGGTTTTATGTCTACAAATAAAAGCGACAACGTTGCATTCACTGCAAATCTCTATGTCAACGGGCTGCCGGTGGTGCTTAATCAACAACGCTTGAAGCAGCGCTTGCGCGACTCGCGGATAACCCAGCGTGAAAAACTCGATACTGAAGTGGCACTGGCGGACGCGCGCGAATCGAGCTTTATTACGCTCGCCGACCATGAGGATGATAAACCGCTGCTGCTTAAATTCACGCCACAGGGTGACAGCTATGCGATCAACATTGTGCTGCGCGGTGTGAATGATGGCGCACGTTTGGTTATAGAGAGTCGTACGCACAATCTGCTGGTCAGTCAGCACGAACAGAGTGAATTCTTTTCAATCAGTAAAACCGGAGTGATGCGCGCCACGCTGGGTGAACTTGAAGTCGGCCCGACTTATATTGAACTGGCGAGCGAGTCGAATAAAAAGCCGTTGTATCGTGACACAGTTAATCGAATGAATATTTTCAAGAGTGTAGATCCCAATGTGACCGGGCATGTCGCCTATAACAATAAACCGGTAGTTTTTGTGTTCAAGCTTATTGATAAGCTGCCCCTCGGTGCCTGAGGGTATACGCCATTCATTTGTGCAATGAATGGCGTATTTCACATGTTCAACTTATTTGTGAATCAGGTTCTGTGATGTTCGGGAACAGACCACACAATGTCATTGGCAAATGTACCGTTACCTTTCGGCAAATCCAGTATTTCCCCGCCAGAGTCGGCTACTTGATTGATCAATGCATCGTAAGGGGTGTGGCCAACGCGTTCTACAGAGTCGGCATCGACGCCTGCCCACGTTGCGTTCTCGATTTCCTCGGCGTCGTCGCCCGCTTGTCGAAAGATATCTTCCACCCGGGCAGCTCGCTTCAGGTCCGAGTGCACCAGCCAGATCCGCTCGGCGCTGATACCCCGCGTAGGCATTGATATCCGGCCTTCGAGCGTATCGCCGTCAAAGTCCATGTTGTTCAGATAAATGTTTTCCACCCGGGGTACGACTTCGACGCCGCGGGTGTCGATGACATAAAGAAACCCAAGTTTTTGGTTGCGCCGTAGCAGTGGATAGTCGCGCGAGTCGTCCATTTCAAACGATGTATCCGATTCCCCGTCCGTGCTGTGTCGATTTCCGGTCGACGAATCACTGTCACTGAAGTGCCCTGGGTAGCGATTGGCCTGGCTGTTGTAATGCCGAGGGTTGGAGTAGTAATCAAAACTCATGTAGGACAAGGCATTGGCCAGACCAAATGTCGCGCTTAAAGCCCGTTTGGTTGTGGTGTCGGAGGGATTGCCCCGCAACTTTACCAGGCGTTTGTCCCTGGCCAGTTCAAAAGGTGTGCGCAGATCAGCGCGAAACATTCCCGGGATATCAGTCCGATACAGCGAGTCATGCACATTGCGCTTGTAACCTGCTTGTTGCAGATAGCTCTCCAGAAACTGACGGTCATAGCGTTTATCAACGTCGGGTAATGAGTCGCTGAAGTTTTCGCCTTCATTTCTTAATCGCAGGCAATACGGATCCAGTTCCTCGGCAATGTGCTTGAACCGCTGCTCGTCATTGCTCTGGGTCAATTGCTTGTGCTGTTCGGCCCATTCGGGGAACTGTCCGTTTTGCAGGTCCTGCCGCAAACGAGTTTGCTGGGCCGCCGTCAAGTTGTAGCTGCGCAGGAGGTCCGAGCGTTCGCTCAGGGACTTGTGCGGATGCAGCCATTTCAACGAGTCGGTCAAATACCGGGAGACATCCGCTTCGTCGAAACGGCGGGCCCAGTCAGGTGCCCTGCCAAGGGATTGTGCTTCGGTGCGAAAGACTTGAGCTTCGGCACCGTGCAGGCGGTACGCACTCCAGATTTCGCCATCGGTCCAGTGTGCAAGCGGTGTAGCAGATGAATCTCCAAGCGCGGTGACCCGCACGACCTTGACCCAATTGCCATTACGAGAATCCCTGAAAGCCCAAAGGTCAGTGGGTAACCATCGATTGGCATTGAAAAAGTCCCGCCTGGAAACGCCGTAGTAGCCTTGGCTATCGGGTAAATGATGGATGGAGTAGTCGAGGTGATCGTAATACTCAACCGGTTTTTTCAGGCTCCAGATGTTGCCGTTGGCGATTCGATAAAGCGGTGGCCCGGAGGGATTGCGTTCGGACGGCAGCTTTGCCCGCCAGGCTTTCATAACTTCATCGAACATCACCATCACTGTCTGAGTGCCGCTTTCTGCATGATCCCCAGCCACCTCGGCGAATTGCCGGCCTTTGTAGGATCTCAGTCCGGCTGCATCTGGCGCGGATAGCTCGCGTCCGGGCTTTTGTACGTAGGGTTGCAGTGGCGAAACCGGGGCCGTATGCGCCGCCGGGGCAGTGTCCGATAGCGGCGTGACCGATACCGTCACCGCAGGCTCGGGGTGCACAGTCCTTCCTGATGAACCTTCCACTGCGCCCTCTGATGAGAGCGGGTTTGCCCCCCCGGGTGTTTTGCGACCGGGCAGATTGAAATCCAGGTGTTCCAGCCCCTTGTCAGGTGTGGCGGGGCGGGATGTCGAAAGCGTGGCTGTATCGGCCTCAGGCGTTAATCGAGGGGCTTTGGGTTTGTTGCGCATTAAGGTGTGACTCCATGTCGATGGGTCAGCCGATCCAATGGCTGACTGAAGTTTCCCGATGTGATGATGGACGTCACATCGGGCGTTTCGCGTTAAACAGGTCGCGGGCCGTTGCCGGCTCGATGATCGAAGGCCGGCGCGAGCCTGGTCGACAGTGTTGCAGTCAGGTTCGGTAGTGCTCAGGCACCGGCCAGACGATGTCGTCGGCGAAGGTGAGATCACCTTTCGGCAGTTCAAGCACTACGCCGCCAGAACTGGCGATTTCGTCGATGAGTCCGTCGCAGAGGGATCTTCGGTGATAGTTGTCGAAGTCGGTCCCCTCCCAAATGCTCTCCTCGTAATATTCGAGGCTGTCGTTGCTCTCCGCCATTGCGTAAATGTCGTCCACTCGGGCTGCCCGTCTGAGGTCCGAGCGCACCAGCCAGATTCGTTCGGCACTCACGCCCCGAGTCGGCATTGATATATGCCCTTCCAGTTCGTCGAACCAGAATCTGTTCTTGTTATTGAAGGCTAGTTCCTCGTGCCCCGGGACGACTTCTACGCCACGTGTGTCTATGGCATACACAAAAGAAGTTGTCTGCTTGCGGCGATTGGAGGTGTAGTTTTGCGTGTCATCGAAAACGAACGAACTGTCAGAGTCGGATTCGTTACCTTCACGTTCTCCACGGGAAGCGATACTGGCATCAGAGTCGTAGCCATCGGACCCGTCGCCGTTTTGCGAGACATTGTCGTCGTCGCCCGAAGGCCTTCTTCTTGCCCCCGCGTCCGGATCGATGCCGGGGTAACGGTTGGCCTGCGAGTTGTAGTGCCGCTCGTGAAAGTAACCACCATATGATGCAGCGTAACTCTCGGCGTTTTTCAGGCCGAAGGTCGCGCTGAACGCGCGCTTGGTGGTAGTGCCGCTAGGGTTGCCCTTGCGATGGATCATGCGCCTGTCCCTGGACAGCTCGAATGGCGTTCGCGTCTCGCCTCTGAACATGGCCGGAATATCGGTACGGTAAATCACGTCGTATTTGTTGCGCAGGTAGCCGAGGCGGGCCGTGTAGTCGGCAAGGAACTCCTTGCTATAGCGAGAAGTCGGGTCACCGTGGTCGAATTTGCTACCTCGGGTCCTCAGCATCTGCACGTGATGTTCAAGTTCTTCGGCGATCAGTTTGAAGCGCTGATCATCGTCCTTGTTCATGGTCATGCGTTTATGTTCTTCGGCCCATGCGGGCATCTGGTAGCTTTCGAGGTCCGTGCGCAGGTGCTTCAATTGCGACGCCGTCAAGTTGTAGCTGCGCAGTAGATGGCGACGCTCTTTGCGGGACATTGTCGGGTGGATCCACCTCAACGAATCTGTCACCTGCACGAGATCCTGGTCGTGCTGGATGCGCGTGGCCCAGGACGGCGGTTTGCCGGATGCATCCGCCTCGGCACGGAAGTCCGACAGTTGGGCGTCGGTCAGGTTGTACGTTTGCCGCAGATCGCCATCCGTCCAATTCGCCAGTTTTACCGGTGGCGGGATGGTGTCTCGGGGTTGGGACAGGTCAACTTCCACCCAGCGATGGTTATGGTCCCTGTAGGCATGGGCGACAATGGGCGCGTCGCTGTCGGAGCCGAGATTGCGTACTTCGTGGAATCCGTTGGCACTCGCGGATTCGGCAACTATATGGCTTTCGCCGTCCAGAAAGATCTGATGGCTGTTCAGAAAGGTCAGATGGCGGCTTTCCTGCCACAGGTTGTTTTTGATGGATCGGTAAATCACCGGGCCCGGCTCTAGTTCCGACCACTTCTTTACTCGCCACATATTGATGCTTCGGTCAAACATGACGAATGCATGATGTGTTTTACCGTTGATTTCCAGGTCCACGAACGGAGTGGCGCCGAAGTCTTTTACCCCGAACGCGTCAGTTTTTATCGTCTTCCTATTCAACAAAGACGGGTCGAATGTGTAATCCATCAATGATCCTGGACCGGGCGTGTGGGTGGTCGGGTTACTGGTTGTCGGCAAATCGTGCACGGTCAAGGCAGGTGATGTTTGCAGATCAGCAGGGGACGGCTCGGTGGACGGCGTGTCCCTTGGAGATGTGGAGTCCAGTCCCTGCTTCCATTGAGAGAAATCCCTGAATGGATCAGAGCCCGTCTCATCGAAACGTGGTCGTTTGGTGGAACTGCCTGGCAGTTCAGGCGCCACAGGCGAGCGTGGTCGAGGTTTTTGCCGCATAAAAATTACACTCCATGTTCAATGAGCCAGCCGATCCGTCGGCTGGCTCTGGTAAACCCGGTTCGACGCAGAGGACGAATAGGGCACAAACCAGCAGGTAAAGCGTCAGGCGGTTTGGCTCGCCTTGATAAACAGGTCCTGTTCCTTGATGCGCAGGGCTGGATCGCTATCGATGCTCCAATAGTTGTCCAATGAGTTGTAGTAAACCCTCCCGGACATGGGCGGTGTAAAACCGATGTTCTTGACGGTGATTTTCGTCGCCAGCTCTTTCTTTTCCTGATGCAAACGAATATCGGCCATCAAACTGTCGAGGTCTGCGTAGCCCTGCGCGTCGATTACATAAAGTTGCATCACTTCAAACAGCAGCTCGACCTGGTAGATATTGCCGGTCGACGTCGCAACGCTGATCGACTCCACCGGGCCGGCGTGGTCCAGACTGGGAAGTTGAATGACGACGCTACCAATTTGCAGGTGGTGTGCATCCAGCCGGATATCGTCGCGGGTAATCTTTTCAGTCATTTTTGTAGTGAAAATGGTCCATGCCGACGCGTCGGACGTTTGCGCAATGGCCCCGGGAGTGGACAGGCTGAACGTGCTGTTGCTGACCGGATAGACATCGTAGGTAGACGCCTGGCCGTGCAATACGTAAGTGCCATTGTGTGGCGGTGGCGGAAAGTTGATTTCCTGGGG
The DNA here is from genome assembly GCF_044742875.1 of Pseudomonas sp. NPDC087817. Taxonomy (NCBI): domain Bacteria; kingdom Pseudomonadati; phylum Pseudomonadota; class Gammaproteobacteria; order Pseudomonadales; family Pseudomonadaceae; genus Pseudomonas; species Pseudomonas sp. NPDC087817. The sequence goes on along the minus strand of NZ_JBIUVJ010000039.1, from coordinate 9,690 downwards.
TTTGGCGCCCAGTTGCACGGGTTTGATGGGCCCAGGTCTGACGAACGGGTACTTGCCTTGCCTGAGTTTGAGGCATTCCCGGGTCGTCAGGGTTTTGCTGCCTGGTGCATCGGCGTCTTCCCGGTAGGGCACGCGCGGAGCGGCAACGTTATACGAGGTGCCATCGCGCATGATCAGTACGATCGGGTGTCTGACCTGCACAAGGGTGGTCCTGATATTGCTGAAGCCGGTCTGACTATCGCGTTCTTTTCTGGCCTTGATCACACCGGTGAAATTAAGCAGCTTCGACGGAAGACGCAGCCAAAGGTTGAACTGTTCGTACTGCAAATAGCGAACGCCTGACGCATTACTGCTGACACTGACGTCGTAACTGACCCTGACATCGAGGATTTCGTCGGCGTCGTAGTCCAGATGAAGGGTTCGGGCGGCTTTGGCAGTGCTGGCGGGGGCGAAAATATTCAGGCGCTTTCCATTGCGCGAGACAAAATGATGCGCGGCCGGGTGCGTAAAGATATCAACCGTGCCGCTGTTGGCGATGTGCGGGGCAGGTGGGCGGTCGCCAATGACCAGCACCCGGCACTCGACGTCATGATCCAGGTTGTCCGCCAGTTCCAGCGCCAGTATCGGTTCCAGTTCGTAACGGTCCTGGGTCTTGAGCAGCAGCCGGCTGTTTTTTATCACGCGTTTGTCGTCGATCTGTTGATAAACCCCTTCAATCGTCAACACATGATCGGGCTCCTCGCCATCCACGCCTTTGAGGGAGGTGACGACCAGCGAGGTGCCAATGACCTGCCAGCGTTGAATCCGCGCCAACGGCCAGCCGAACTCGATGATGCTCGTTTCCTTGCCGTCTTCGATGATCACGGGGCGTGCTGCGGTGTCGGCGATGTAATAGCGATCGATGCCGACGCCGCCACCGACCCGACAGTCCGTCCCGCGGATGATGATCGTATCGTCACCGGCACCGGCCGTGACGTGGTCGTTGCCGTTGGCCGAAATCTGGTTGGCCTCGTCGCTGCCGGTGATTCGATTTGAGCCATTGCGCAGTGTCGAAACATTTTCGATGGATTGGAGTTGCGCCACTTCCAGGTCAGCGACCGTAGCATCGTGACTTCGCAACGCGATCTTGCCGGTCTGCAGGTTCACGTCGTAACCCACATGGCGAGTATCGCGGGTCGGGCGCGAGCCTTCGAAGGTCAGCGTGTCATTGCCTTCACCTGCATCAAGGACGCTGCTTTTTGCCGGTTTTTCGACCCGCGCGAATTCCTGGTGGGTGCTCTCGAAATAGAACACATCATTCTTGTCACCCCCGGTCAGTATTTTCTCGCCTTCGGCATAACTGAAAATATTGGGCCTGGCCTGTACGCCGACAACCTGATCATTGCCGCCACCCAGTCGCCACAAAATGGCCTTGTCGTCCCCGGGTGTGCCGGTGATCACGCCTTTGAGGTCGGCCGGCAGCCCGTCGCGGGCGTCGATGCGGTCATCGGCGCTGATTACGGTGGGCAGCTTGTCTGCTTTATAGGGTTGTTCGCCCAGCGTTTCGTCCCACTGGTAGCGCCAGACTTTCACCGGTTCGAGCACCACCCGGTAGTTGCCATTGACGACATGTTCCACATAATTCTTGTAGGCGCCTTCAAGCAGTTGCTCGGTCGCGCCCTGCAGTTGTTTTTGATAGTGAGCGGAGAACTGCGCGATTTTGAAGCGATCCATGACGTCTTCATCCAGCTCCTGCCGGGTGAAGGCGAACCAGCCGGAGCGCAAGCGTTCGTGGACGGTCAACTCGATGTAATCATCGATGTCGTCGACAACCCTGACCGCCCGGTAGATTTCTGCCGTGAGGATGAGCACAACAGCCGCGAGGATGCCCAGTGGGCCGGCGATGGCACCAAAGCCGAGCATTGCGGCGATGCCGAGCGCGATGCTGATGACTGCGCCTGCCACCGCCAAACCGCCCGCAACGTAATGATCCTGGCTTTCCTTGCCGGAAGTTGCGGCGGCGGCATTGAACGATTTGATCGCACTGACTATGTCAAACGGCAAAGTGATGATGCTCGCGATCAGCCCGGCGCCCCGAGAAAGGTATTTTCCCACGGTGGTTGCGGGGAACCGCCCGAACATCTTCGAACCATTTTGAAGCATCGCTTCACCGGTTTTGGTCAAGCCCCGCTCGATGATCAAGGATCCGAGTTCAGCGCTGATGGCGCCACCGTTGAACGCCGCTTCGCCCCAGTCACCGACCTTGATGGCTTCTACCAGACCCATATAACCGCTGTAGATGCCATAAGCCTGCAAACCCACGCCAGCACCGCTGGTGAGGTAGGTTTTGCCCTTGTGGACCCAGGATGGCAGGTAGTCGAGAGCGTCGACGCGGCGGATATCGATTTTCTGCGCGGCATTGGTCAGCTTGTCCAGACGATCTATCTGGCTGCCGGGCGTGACCGGTTCGGCGCTGACCATGAGAGCGGGCGCATCGACCGAGCGCAATGTGGAAATCTCGAACATCAGCGTCGCTACGGTCTCACTTGCGGCCACGTCCGTGGCAACGATACGGGCCACGACTTTGGCCGGGTCGAAACTCATGGAGTCGAGAAAGTCCAGATCGGCCACTTTCAGATTGACATTGTCCGGACTGAGGGGCATTCCGTTGATTTTCGCCCCGAGAACCTCAAGCTCGACCCGGGACACGGTGAATTCGCCGATGCGCAACGGGCCATGACGTTTGTCGAGAGACTTGAGTGTCGGTGTTGAGGACTTGTCCGGTTTGGCTGTCGGCTCAGGCAGCGCGGCAGGTACTTGCAGATGCCCGGCCGGTGGTGCGTGGGTGTTGGCCGAAGCGTTGATTTCCGAAACCTCAAGTGTGCGAAAAGTTACCATTTCGACAGCGGGTTGAATAAGTTTTGCCATTGTTTCAATCCTTTATAAATAACCGCGATGCGGTCCCGGTTTCCATACCGGCGGGCGAACGAAAGTGCTCCCGTAGCGTCATGCGGGAGTTGTAATCATGTTTGTTGGAGTTGCTGTTTATTAGCAGTCGGTAACTTGTTGCGGATTGACTGGCTAGGTGTGTCGGGCGTTTGTTATTCAAGGCCAGACAATGTCATCGCCATATTCTTTTTTATCGCCGGACAATATCAATATCGGTTTGCCACTCGCCTCGACTTGATCAATCAACTGGTCATATTCATGTTTATTGGCTCGTCCGGCATGGGTGGCCGCTTCAATATGTTCGGCGCGGTCCCCGGCCTGCTCGGTAATGTCCTGGACTTTTGCGCCCTTGGTCAGGGTCGAGTTCAACAGCCAGATGCGCTCGGCTTCGAGTCCTGCCTGGGTGACCGAAATCAGGCCTTCATAGTCGTCGTCGGGAAACCAGGTCTGCGGCTGCTCGCGGGCCTTTGAATTGAACAGGTGGTTCTCTTCATGCGGCACGACTTCCAGGGTGCGGGTGTCCAGCGCGTAAATGAACATTTCGGTCTGACGTTCGCGGATCGTCACGTAGTTGCGTTCGTTATCCAGAAAGACTGGATCGTCGGCGTCCGACCAACCGGATGACGAGCTGCTGTCGCTGTCACTGGAGTCACCGGAACTGCTATCCGAAGTGGCCCCACCGGCGCTTTTGCCGGGATATTTGTTGGTCTGGGAGTTGTACTGGAGATACTCGGGGTCCGGTGCGCTGCCATACATCAGGCCTTCCTTCAGACTGAAGGTGGCGCTGATCGGTTTGTGCGTCGCCGCGCCCGGTTTGTGCGCATAACGGGGGAGCATTGCATTGTCATTCGCCAGTTCGAACGGGGTGCGATCATCGCCCCTGAACAAGGCCGGTACGTCAGTTCGATACAGGCAGTCATTCTTGTTGCGCCGATAACCCAACCTGGCCAGCAGTGCCTCACGTAACGGCGTGGTCAGGCTGGTTTCGGGGTGATACCAGTCGTGCCGGGCGCCGTGTTTGAGATTGAGTTCGTTGCTCAGGTCCTGACTCAGCCGGGTGAGAGTCTGCGGATTACTCAAGTCTGCCGTCAGTTGCTTGTGTGCTTGGGCCCACGGCGCAATCTTCAGTTCGGTCTTCATCTCCAGGCGCAAACGCAGCAATTGGCTCGGTAGCAGGTTATAGGACTGCAACAACGCTTCGCGTGCATCCGGGCTGAGTGTCGGGTGCAGCCAGCGCAGGCTGTCGTGCAGCAGGTCAGCGGCCGGGTTTGCCGTGACATTGGCTTCAGCCCATTGCGGGGGCTTGCCGAGTGTTTGCGCTTCTACCCTGAACCGCGCTATGTCAGCCCCTTGAATGGCGTACACCTCCCAGATTTCCTGGTCGGTCCAGTGTTTCAAATGCGTGGGCTGCGCACTGAAACCAGCGCTTGGCGGATCGACCTCAATCCAGTTGCCGTGGCGATCCTTGAAGGCGAAGCGCGTGCCGGTTTCCAGTGAGCCCAGTGCCGGTTTGAGGTGGTAATAACCTTGCCCGTCGGGCGAGTGCACCGATGCCGTGTATTGGCTCTGCTTGAGTATGGTGGCGGGTTTGGAAGCGCGCGGCTGTTTGGCCGCGCTTTCGCTTTGCACGTCCCCGGCCGGACCCGGTCTTTTTGCCGGTGTATTGTTTGCCGCTTGTGGCGCTCGGTTGACGACGGGGTTTGCACCGGTCTGGGTCGCGAGTCGCCAGGTCGGGCGTCCGGGATTTTTTACCAAAAGTGGGCCGGACGCATCGCGCTCCGTCAGCAGCTTGACCTGACAGGTGCCGAGTGTTGCATCGAATTCGACATGTGCCGTATGCAGTGCGCCTTCATGTTCCACGTCGACGAAGCGGCGTCCGACAATAAATCGAAAGCCCGCTGCATCGGCCTGTTGCAGACCCCGCAGGAAGTCGGGTCTCAGCCAGTACTGGTTAAACGGATTGTCTGCTGCCTGTGCGGTAATGCGGCTGCCCGGCAATTCGCTGATGACCACGGCAGGCTTGCGCACCGGATCCCTGTTGGAATGGGACAGGGAAATTTCAGTCGCCGTATTGTGCGGCCAGGTATCGACCGGCCTGGCGAAAGGCGATGAAGACAACGGGTTGTTGTCGGGTTGTCGAGTAGTGGGTGAATTGTTTTCTGTCTTGTTCGGAGATGTAGTGGGTGGCTTTCTGGGTATCTTCGGGCTCATTGAAACTCCGTTGCCATTGAACTTGTATAAAGTTGGCTGTTGCTGGGTATGTATTGGCAGAGTATTTATTTGACGTGCGCTCAAGTACAAAGCCAAATTCGCGAGAGTGATTTGCTTTGTCGGATGCGGGGTGAACGCGTGGGCTTAATCTAATTGATTTTGTACTGAGCGTGAGGGGGGAGTTGCAATGCTTTTATCTTGAATGTGTAACTTCAGTTTTTTATTTTCGATAAAACTGAGGCTTGTAGGAAGTTGGCTGGGAAGAATCAGAGATGGGAATAAGAAGTTGGCCTCACTCTCGTCGGAAAAATCCTCGGAGAGTGGGCAGGGGAGATGCGTAAAGAAGCGTTTGATCAGTAGGCGTAGCGCAACAGCGTATGGGGCAAATGACGCAGCACGAAAAAGCCGAACAACGCCACCATTGCCGGCAGGATCAGCCACCAGACCTTGAACGGCATGGCATTGAGCGGCGATTGGCGCTGGCTCAGCCACAGGCTTGCCGCACACATGCAGGCGGCGAGCATGGCGCCGGCGAGAATGTCCGTCGGCCAGTGGGCGCCGAGATAGACGCGCGACAGCGCAATCGCCATTGCCGGTATGCAGCCGATCAGCAGCCACGTCAGGCGCATGCGTGGCGGCTGCCCGCGTCCGGCAAGGACGGCCAGGGTCAGGAACAGCGCGAACGAGCCGGAGGCATGGCCACTGGGCATGCTGTAACTGGTGATCGGATCGGTCAGCACTTCCGGGCGTACCCGGGCGAAAAACTGTTTGGTGACGGTGTTGGCGAGTGCGGTGACGAGGAGGGTGCCGCCCGCGAAAACGGCCTGACGCCACTGGCGGCACACCAGCAACAGACCGGTCAGCAAGATGCTGAACAGCAGCATGTTGCGGAACTCGCCGATCAACGTCAGGGTGACCGCGATTTCATCCAGCACCGGTTGGCGATGTTCCTGGACCAGTGTCATCACGCCTTGATCGAGGGCGGTCAGGTACGGATAACCGATGAACAGACCGATCAGAATCAGCAGGCTCATGCTGCTGATCCAGATCGTCGCGCGGCGGTGGCGGCGCAGGCTGCTGTTCACGCTGAGGCCGACCATGACGGCAATACTGGCGGCAACGATGCCCGCCTCAAGCCAGAAACCTTCCGGCAATGGCAGACGGAAAGCCGCGCCGGTGGCCCAGCCGGGCAGCAGATAGGCGAGGCTCCAGCCGGCGGCGGCCAGCAGGCTGACGGCGGCGAAGCGCGGGAAAGGCATGTCGCACATCCCCGCGACCATCGGCAGCATCGGTCTTAGCGGGCCGATGAAGCGTCCGACCAGCAGACTGGCGATCCCGTAGCGCTGGAAATAGGTCTCGGCGCCCGCCATCCATTCCGGATGATGGCGCAGGCCGGGCAGTCTGCGGATGTTCTGGTGGAAGTGGCGGCCGAGGAAGTACGAAACCAGATCGCCGAGGATGCCGCCGAGAAAACCCAGCAACAGGGTTTCGCTCAACGACAAGGCGCCGCTGCCGGCCATCACTGCCACGGCAAACAGCAACACCGTGCCGGGTACGATCAACCCGGCAATCGCCAGGCATTCGACAAAGGCCACAATGAACACCGCTGCGGCCAGCCATTGTGGATTGGCGGCCAGCCATCCGGTCACGCTATCGAGCCATGGGCCCATACAAACAACTCCATCAAATCTTCAATTGGCCCTTGTGGGAGCGAGCCTGCTCGCGAAAAGGGAGTGTCAGGCGAAATAACCATGGCTGACCGAGCGCTTTCGCGAGCAGGCTCGCTCTCACAGGGAATTCCTTCTACTTCAAATCTGCTTCCGACATGGGCAATACAAAATAATCGCGACCTTCGACCTGACCCCGGCGCAGCGGGTTCCGCGTGCACCATTGAGCGTAAGCAGCGTCGACGAAGCGATACATCAAGTGCTCGTCACGACCGTGAGGGATGCCCAGGCGCGTGGTTTGAATGATGTGCGAGGGCGCCGGCCCGGTATCTTCCACCAATAGCACCTCATGGTCGAAACGCTTGGCGTCCCATACCGGCACCTTCAAGCCGAGCGCCTTGCACAGCAATGTCTGGCCGGCGCAGAGTTTCTGCGACGGGCGCGGACGACCTTGTGCATCCGGATTGTTCAGCAGCATCTGCGCCAGACTCGCCGGGCCGCTGATTTCATCGACCCACGGATGAGCCGATTTGATCAGTACTGCATTGCCGGGCCCTTGCGCACTGAAGTTCAGCGAATCGCCGCCGCGGGCGTAATACATATAGATGTGGCCACCATCCAGAAACAAAGCTTTACGTTTTTCTGTGTAGCCGAGGGAGGCGTGACTGCCTTTTTCTTCGCAGTAATAGGCTTCGGTTTCGATGATTCGCGCGCTCAGCCACAGATTGCCGACCCGGTGGCGGATGACTTTACCCAGCAGATCCCGGGCCAGCAGTTGCGCGTCACGGTCGAAAAAAGCGTCCGGAAGGCCCAATGGCAGGCGCTCGGCGCTGTTGCTAATGGTCAGGTTGGACATGGCAGGCAGGGTTTATCCAGGCTGAGAAGGTCGGAATGATAACAATCCGAGGCTTAATTACGGCTGAACATTGGCAATTCGCAATCCATTTCGACCATCCGCCCGTCACCGCTGTTAGTCCCGGGACGCGACAGCTATAATCTGCCGCTTTCCTCTTTGCCAAGACCCCAGCAGACCATGACTGAGTCCGTTCTTGACTACATGACCCGATTGGGTCGCGCCGCCCGCGAAGCCTCCCGGGTCATCGGCCGTGCCAGCACCGCGCAGAAAAACCGCGCCTTGCAGGCCGCTGCCAATGCGTTGGACGCTGCTCGTGCGGAGCTGGCCGCAGCCAATGAACGGGATCTGGCCGCTGGTCGCGCCAATGGTCTGGAGCCGGCACTGCTGGAGCGTCTGGAGCTGACCCCTGCACGCATCGACGGCATGATCGTTGGTTTGCGCCAGGTGGCTGCATTGCCGGATCCGGTCGGGGCAATCCGTGACATGAGCTTCCGCCCGTCGGGGATTCAGGTTGGCAAGATGCGCGTGCCACTGGGGGTGATCGGGATCATTTACGAGTCCCGTCCCAACGTGACCATCGATGCCGCCAGCCTGTGCCTGAAGTCTGGCAACGCAACCATCCTGCGCGGTGGCTCGGAAGCGATTCACTCCAACCGTGCCATTGCTGCCTGCATTCAACGCGGTCTGGCCGAGGCAGAATTGCCCGCTGCCGTGGTGCAAGTGGTCGAAACCACCGACCGTGCCGCCGTCGGCGCGATGATCACCATGCCCGAGTACGTCGATGTGATCGTGCCGCGCGGTGGCCGTGGCCTGATCGAGCGCATCAGCCGCGATGCCCGTGTGCCGGTGATCAAGCATCTGGACGGCATCTGCCACGTTTATGTCAGTGCCCACGCCGATCTGGCGAAAGCCCAGCGTATCGCCTTCAACGCCAAGACCTATCGCTACGGCATCTGCGGTGCGATGGAGACATTGCTGGTCGATCAAACTGTTGCCAAGGATTTCCTGCCGTCGATGGCCGCCCAGTTCCGCGAAAAAGGCGTTGAGCTGCGTGGTTGCGAGCGCACCCGGGCGATTATCGAGGCCGTAGCGGCCAGCGAAGACGACTGGAGCACCGAGTACCTGGCGCCAATCCTGTCGATCCGCGTGGTCGACGGTCTGGACCAGGCCATCGAACACATCAACCATTACGGCTCGCACCACACCGACTCGATCGTCAGCGAAAACCTCGCCGACACCCGCCGGTTCGTGGCCGAAGTCGACTCGGCGTCGGTGATGATCAACACCCCGACCTGCTTCGCCGATGGATTTGAATACGGATTGGGTGCCGAGATCGGCATTTCTACTGATAAGCTGCACGCCCGCGGCCCGGTGGGCCTCGAAGGACTGACCTGCGAGAAGTACATCGTGGTCGGAGATGGCCAGTTGCGCGGCCAGGCGCCGGTCTGACTTGACCGACCTCGACCTGACAGCGCCGCAAACCGGCAGCGAGTCTCGCCCCCGACGCATCGGCGTGCTGGGCGGAACGTTCGATCCGGTACACATCGGCCATTTGCGCGGTGCGTTGGAAGTCGCCGAGGCGCTGGCGCTTGATGAGTTGCGCCTGACGCCGAGCGCGCGGCCGCCGCATCGCGATACGCCGCAGGTGTCGGCGCAGGACCGGCTGGCGATGGTCGAGTGCGCGGTGGCCGGAGTGCCGCCGCTGGTGGTGGACGCCCGCGAATTGCAGCGGGACAAACCGTCCTACACCATTGATACCCTGGAGTTGATGCGTGCCGAAATGCCCGCCGAGACCCAGGTTTTTCTGCTTTTGGGCTGGGACGCATTTTGCGGCCTGCCCACTTGGCACCGCTGGGAAGAGTTGCTCCAGCATTGCCATATCCTGGTGCTACAGCGCCCGGACGCCGACAGCGAACCGCCGGATGCCTTGCGCAACCTGCTGGCCGCGCGTTCGGTGTGCGACCCGCTGGCCCGGACAGGGCCGAGCGGTCAGCGTGCCGGGGTGTGGCGGACGCCGCGCGCGGGCGC
>NZ_JBIUVJ010000038.1:0-49553 GCF_044742875.1 Pseudomonas sp. NPDC087817 | reverse complement strand
CGGGGATCCCCCTGAACGACGACGACCGTGCCGGCTGGCTCGACAGCCTGTGCGATGAACTGCGTCGCGTCGATGCGCTGGGCGAACACCCGGTGCTGACCTGCTCGGCCCTTAAACACAGTTATCGCGAAGTGTTGCGCAGCGCCTTGCCGGGCCTGGGCTTCGTGTTTCTTGAGCTGACCCCTGAAGTCGCGGCCGACCGCGTGTCCCATCGTCCGGGCCATTTCATGCCGGCCACGTTGATCGAAAGCCAGTTCGCCACCCTCGAATCGCCCAAGGGCGAGCCGTTGACCCTGGCGTTGAATGCCTCGATCCACAGCGTTGAAGAACTGGCGTCCCAGGCTCATGTCTGGTGGCAGGCCCACGGTTTGAAGCAGGCGGTATGAGTGTGTTGAAAGAGCTAGCGCTGTCCTCACGAATTCTGTTTAACCCGCTTTAATAACAACAACAAGCCAGGAGACACCCCCAATGTTTGGCATGTCCCACGACGCCTACCTGCTGCTCGATGCAGTAGTGACGGTGATCGGACTCATCATCCTGATCACCAAGTTCAAGATTCATCCATTTATCTCCCTGACCATCGCGGCCGCGTTCCTCGGCCTGACGTCCGGCATGCCGATCGGCACGATCATCAAGGCGTTTCAGGACGGCTTCGGCGGCGTGCTCGGCTTCGTCGGCATCATCCTCGCGCTGGGCACCATGCTCGGCAAAATGATGGCCGAGTCTGGCGGCGCCGATCAGATCGCGCAGACCCTGATTCGCGCGTTCGGTAAAGACAAAGTCCAGTGGGCGATGATGTTCGCCGCGTTTCTGGTGGGCATTCCGTTGTTCTTCGAAATCGGCTTTGTCCTGCTGATTCCGCTGGTGTTCATCGTCGCTCGTCGTACCGGTGTGTCGATCATCAAGATCGGTATCCCGCTGCTCGCTGGCCTGTCCGCCGTGCACGGTCTGGTGCCACCGCACCCGGGCCCGCTGCTGGCCATCGGCGTGTTCGGCGCCGACATCGGCAAGACCATTCTGTACGGTCTGATCGTCGCGCTGCCGACGGCAATTATCGCCGGTCCGATCTTCGGTACGTTCATCGCCAAGCACATTCCGGGTCACCCGAACCAGGAACTGGTCGATCAACTGGCCCGTGAAAACGATGACTCGGCGAAACTGCCGAGCTTCAGCATCACCCTGATCACTGTGCTGCTGCCGGTGTTCCTGATGCTGCTGAAAACCTTTGCTGACGTGGCGCTGCCGGACGGTCATTTCTTCCGCACCTGGATGGACATGATCGGTCACCCGATCTCGGCACTGCTGCTGGCGTTGCTGCTGTCGCTGTACACCTTTGGCCACAAACAGGGCATCGGTTCTCAGCAGATGCTCAAGTGGCTCGACGCGAGCCTGGCGCCGACCGCCGCGATCATTCTGATCATCGGTGCCGGCGGCGGCTTCAAGCAGATGCTGGTGACCAGCGGCGTGGGCGACGTGATCGGCCACATGGCGGTCAGCGCGCAGATCTCGCCGATTCTGTTGGCTTGGCTGGTAGCTGCGGTGATCCGCATTGCAACCGGTTCGGCGACCGTTGCGACCATTACCGGTGCAGGCATTGTGGTGCCGGTGGTGGGGATGATTCCGGGCGTCAACCGTGAGCTGCTGGTGCTCGCGACGGGTGCCGGTTCGCTGATCCTGTCCCACGTCAACGACGCCGGTTTCTGGTTGGTGAAGCAGTACTTCAACATGACCGTCGCTGAAACCTTCAAGACCTGGACCGCGATGGAAACCATCCTCTCCATCGTCGCGTTGGGCTTTATCCTGCTGTTGTCGCTGTTCGTTTAAGCGGCGCTTTCGCAGGCACAAAAAAACCGCAGCGATGCGGTTTTTTTGTGGGCGGATCGTTCCCACGCTCTGCGTGGGAATGCCTCAATGGACGCTTTGCGTCCGCTTTGGGACGCGGAGCGTCCCGGGCTGCATTACCACGCGGAGCGTGGGAACGATCATGCGTTAACCAGTGGTTTTCGGGGCCAGGCCATCCGCCCGAAACATCCCGCGAATCCCGCGCACGGCCTGACGAATCCGGTCCTGGTTTTCGATCAACGCAAAACGCACGTGATCGTCGCCATACTCACCAAAGCCAACCCCCGGCGAGACGCAGACCTTGGCCTCGGCCAGCAGCTTCTTGGCGAACTCCAGCGAACCCAGATGCGCATACGCCTCGGGAATCTTCGCCCAGACATACATCGACGCCTTTGGATTCTCGACCATCCAGCCCAGTTCATGCAGGCCTTTGACCAGCACGTTGCGGCGCTGACGATATTGCTCGGCGATATCGCGCACGCACTGTTGATCGCCTTCCAACGCAGCAATCGCCGCGACTTGCAGCGGGGTGAAGGTGCCGTAGTCGTGATAGCTCTTGATCCGCGCCAGAGCGTTGACCAGTTCCGGATTGCCGACCATGAAGCCGATGCGCCAGCCGGCCATGTTGTAGCTCTTGGACAGGGTGAAAAATTCCACCGCGATGTCCTTGGCGCCCGGCACCTGCATGATCGACGGGGCTTTCCAGCCGTCGTAGACGATGTCGGCGTAGGCCAGATCATGAATCACCAGCACGTCGTATTGCTTGGCGAGGGCGATCACCCGTTCGAAGAAATCCAGCTCCACGCACTGCGCGGTGGGGTTGGACGGGAAGCCGAGGATCATCATTTTCGGCTTCGGAATCGAGCCGCGAATCGCTCGTTCCAGCTCGGCGAAGAAGTCTACACCGGGTACTAACGGCACCGAACGCACCTGCGCGCCGGCAATCACCGCACCGTAGATGTGAATCGGATAACTCGGGTTTGGCACCAGCACCGTATCGCCCTGATCCAGGGTCGCCAGCATCAAATGCGCCAGGCCTTCCTTGGAACCGATGGTGACAATGGCTTCGCTTTCCGGGTCGATATCGACCGCGTAGCGTTCCTTGTACCAGTTGGAAATGGCCCGACGCAGGCGCGGAATGCCCTTGGACGTGGAGTAACCGTGGGTGTCTTCACGCTGTGCAACCTGTACGAGTTTTTCGACAATGTGCGGCGGCGTGGCCCCGTCGGGGTTGCCCATGCTCAAGTCGATGATGTCTTCACCACGACGCCTGGCGGCCATCTTCAGCTCGGCGGTGATGTTGAAAACGTAAGGGGGGAGTCGATCTATGCGCGCAAAGCGGCGCGGCGAACCTTGTTCGGCCATTGTTGCCTCGGATAACGTAAGCGCCCGGAACCGTCCGAGCGACGCTGGTCACTGCGGTGACCTGTTGGCGAAGATAAGGGCTGTGATGGCAGACTGTCCAGCCTGTGCGTAAACAAATTTTCCCAAGGAAATCGGTAGATGGAATTCACCAGCGGCTTCTTGCTGAGCCTTTCGCTGTGCCTGGACATTGGCGTGGCCAACATCGCAATGATCACTTTGGCGATGCAGCGTGGTTACTTTCAGGGCTTCGCGCTCGGCCTCGGCACCTGCGTTGGTGATCTGATTTATGCGGTGCTGGCGCTGGCCGGGATGACCGTTTTGCTGCAATACGAAAGCGTGCGCTGGGTCCTGTGGATCGGCGGTTCGGCGCTGCTGATCTACTTTGCGGCGAAGATGATTTATTCGGCGATCCATCACGAGGCGCAGTTGGCGGCGACGGCCGAAGTGGGGCATAACTCCCATCGCAAGGAGTTCTTTCGCGGGATCTTCCTCGCGATGTCCTCACCGAGCGCAATCCTCTGGTTCGCCGCCGTCGGTGGCACGCTGATCGCCCGTTCCGGTGGCGGCGGGCCCCTAAGTTCGGCGTTGTTCCTTGGTGGTTTTCTCTGCGCGGGGCTGCTGTGGTCGGCCGGTTTGTGCTTCGCCGCGAGCCACGGCGGCAAGCTGCTGGGTGACAAGCTGTTGCGCTATTCCTACATGGCATCTGCGGCGATCTTCTGCTATTTCGCGGTGTACGTGATCGTATCGGGTTATAACGAGTTTGTCGGGTCCGGTGCCGTCGAGCAGTTGCATTCGCTGTAATCGTGCGAATTGGTTTTGGCTTTCTATACTCCCAGCCGAACCCCTTTTCTGTTCCAGGAGTCGAGTCATGGATGAGCAAAAACGCGTCGAAGTGGCTGAACCTCGCTTCGAACATGGACACTTTCTGCTGATTGCAGGTTTTCGCGGTCGATTTACCCAAGACACCGCAAAGGACATTCCCGCGCTGTGGGAAAAGTTCTTGCCGCACCTGGGGAAGATTCAGGGACAAAAAAACGAAGTGACCTACGGGGTTTGCAGCAACTTCGACGGCAAGGGTGGCTTCGATTACATCGCCGGGGTGGAAATCAGCAAACTCGATGACCTCGACCAGAAGGTCTACCAGTGGGTCGAAGTGCTGCCTCGGCAGTACGCGGTGTTTGAACACAAAGGGCCGCTCGATCAGTTGCCGCAGACCCTGCAATACATCTACAAAACCTGGCTGCCGAGTTCCCACTACGTGGAACTCAACGCCCCGGAGCTGGAACGCTACAGCGCCGATTTCAATCCGAAGCTGCACACCGGCAAGCTGGAAATCTGCGTGCCGGTCGACAGCAAAAGAGCCTGAGCACACAACAATGAGGCGGATCAATGATCCGCCTCATGCTTTCACCGCTGTTTACGGCGCGCCCGCAACAGGTCGATGCCCAAGGTGATAAAGCCGAACGTACTGATGCCCAACACCATCAACAGACCGATTTCAACGCTGCTCATAAACGGTTTCCCCCAAGGGTAATCAGAGACACCCCACAGCAATAGCCGCCCATGGACCTGAAGAAAAGCGCTTATACGCAGGCTTTACGCTGCCCGCACGGATCGATATGAACACCTTATTCCTTTAAGCTGGGCGCACTTTTTCCGCTGATTTCCGAGCTGCCATGAACACCGTCATTCGCAACGTCACCGCTGCCGACCTGGACCGCTGCTACGCCATCGAAACCGTTGCCTATGAAGGCGACGAAGCCGCCACCCGCGAAAAGATCGCCACGCGCATTGCCACCTGGCCCGAGGGCTTTATCGTGGCCGAAGTGGATGGCGTGGTCGCCGGTTTCGTCAACTCGGGAGCGGCGTTTGATGTGCAGATGTCGGACGAGGCGTTCAAGGAATTGATTGGCCACGATCCGGCGGGGCCGAACGTGGTGATCATGTCGGTGGTGGTGCACCCGGATTATCAGGGCCAGGGCCTGGCCAAGCGCTTGATGGCCGAGTTCATCGACCGCATGCGCGGGATGGACAAGGCGACCATTCACCTGATGTGCAAGGAAAAGCACATTCCGCTGTATGCCGGGTTTGGCTTCGCCTACATCAAACCCTCGGAGTCCGACCACGGCGGCATGGCGTGGCACGAGATGATCCTGACTCTGTAAGACATCACACATAACCTGTGGCAACACATAACCTGTGGGAGCTGGCTTGCCAGCGATAGCGGTTGGTCAGTCGACACCAATGTTTTGATGTGCCGACGCCATCGCTGGCAAGCCAGCTCCCACAGGGTTCTGCGTTGTTTGTAGTTCAGCGTTTAGTAGAGCGTGTCGAGTACCCTTTTTGGCGCTTCGCGGTCGTAGCTATCCGCATCAAACTGGCCGTCATTCAATCGCTTGTGAAAAGCGCCGGCAGAGGGCAACGCCGATCGCGGCAGGTGGGTCTCGGGGTTCCACGCATCCGAGCGCACAAACGCTTTCGAACAATGGAAAAACGCCGCTTCCACTGTTACCAGCAACACGGTTTTCGCCGGTTTGCCATTCACTGCAAAGCTTTCCAGCAACTCAGGATCAGCACTGATCTGCGCCGTGCCATTGACTCGCAAGGTCTCGCCAATCCCCGGAATGATGAACAGCAGCGACACCCGTGGATCGTGCAGCACATTGCGCAAGGTATCGATGCGGTTATTGCCTGGGCGGTCCGGCAGGGCCAGGGTGCGTTCGTCGATAATGCGCACAAACCCCGGCGCATCGCCACGGGGTGAATTGTCGAGGCCATCGGCGCCGACCGAGCTGACCACCACCAAGGGCGAGACGCGCACCATCGCCTGATAGTCGTCGTTGAGAAAGGTGATCTGCTTGCGCACCGCACGTTCGTGCGGCAATCCGTAAATAGCTTCCAGTGCTTCGATTGAATCGATCATCGTGCATCCCCTTGATGACTTAAAAAAACATTCCCATGCGCCGCTCGTAACCGATTCGACCTTTGTACGCTTCGCCGCTGTCGACGAAACCGTATTTGGCGTACAGCGCGATCGCCGCCTCGTTGTCGGCGTCCACCGACAATTCCAGCCCCTTGATCTCTGGCCATGCCTCGCGCGCAACGTGCGGTAGCGCTTGCAGACAGGCCTTGCCGTAGCCTTTGCCCTGGGCGCGATGATCGACCTGCAACGCATGCAGTGTGGCGCTGTGTTCGTCGGCCCAGGCGGGTAACACAGGCGGGCGCTTGAGCAACAGAAATGCCACCGGCACTTCCTCAGCCAACAGCGCAAAGCCTTTCACGCCAGGGCCGGGTTTCGACAGCAAAGTGTGCAGGGCGCCATGAATGTCGCCGGAGAACTTGATTTGCTCGGGGTGGATCTCAATCGCCTCGACCTGCTGTCGCTGTAAAGCGTTCAGGCTGTCGTACGGCACGAGTTGGGCTGACACGGGAATTTCCTTTTTCCTACAAAGATGAGTCTCGGATTCTAGCGATTTTGTCTTCGGCGGAAATTTTTTGTTTCGTCTGTCGATCTGTCCAATGGCCGAACGACTAAAGGTGTCTTCACAACAAAAACACGGAGAACACCATGAGCGCACAAAGCGAAATCCAGACCCTGATCAATACCTACCGCGAAGCGGTCATGACCAAGGATGTGGAAAAGGTCATGGCGCTGTACGCCGACGACATCGTTTCTTTCGATGCGATCAAGGCCCTGCAATTCAAGGGCAAACCGGCCTACCGCGCGCACTGGGTGGCCTGCATGGAAATGTGCCCCGGCCCGCACATTTTCGAATTCCACGAAATCGCCATCGAGAGCGCCGACAACATCGCTTTCGCCCACTGGGTGGCCAATTGCGGCGGCACCAATGACAAAGGCGAAACCCAAAGCTGCTGGATGCGCGTCACCGCCTGCTATCGGCAAGTCAGTGGGCAGTGGCGGATCGTCCACGAGCACTGGTCGGCGCCGTTCGATCCGATGAGCGGCGCCACCCTGTTTGATGTGCAACCCTGATCTTCAGCCATAGTTGATCCGTTCGAATCAGGAGAACGCCATGAAATATCTATGCCTGGTCTACAGCGATGAGCGCCTGCTGCATTCATCGCCCGACAGCCCGGAAGACGCCGAATGCTGGGCCTACGCCGAGTCGATTCAGGGCAGCGGGCGGATGGTCGCGGCCGAAGCGCTGGAGTCGGTGCAGACCGCCACCACGGTGCGCATGCGTAACGGCAAACTGTCGATCACCGACGGTCCGTTCGCTGAAACCAAGGAGCAGTTGGCGGGGTTCTACCTGATCGATGCCAAGGATCTCAACGAAGCGATTCAGGTGGCCGGCAATATCCCGGCAGCGCGAGTCGGCAGCGTCGAAGTGCGCCCCGTGCGGCAGTTGAATGTCTGAGGTCCGGGCGCGGGTCGAGCAGGTCTACCGCGAAGAATCGCGGCGGATCCTGGCGACGCTGATTCGCCTGCTCGGCGATTTCGACCTCGCCGAAGAAGCCTTGCATGAGGCGTTCTTCGTCGCGGTCGAGCGCTGGCAGCGCGACGGCGTACCCGACAACCCGCGCACCTGGCTGGTGTCCACCGGGCGCTTCAAGGCGATTGATGTGTTGCGCCGACGGGCGCGCTTCAAGGCTTCGCAACCGTTGTTGCTGGCGCAACTTGAAGCGTTGGAGCAGGCCGACTGGAGTGGCGAAGACGTGGAAGACGATCGTCTGCGGCTGATCTTCACTTGCTGTCACCCGGCGCTGGCGGCGGATGCGCAAGTGCCGCTGACCTTGCGTGAAGTCTGCGACCTGACCACCGAAGAAATCGCCCGGGCGTTTCTCTCGGCACCGGCGGCGATCGCCCAGCGCATCGTGCGGGCGAAAGCGAAGATTCGTGACGCGAAGATCCCCTATCAGGTTCCGAGCCTGAGCGAATTGCCCGAACGCCTCGACAGTGTGTTGCGGGTGATTTATCTGGTGTTCAACGAGGGTTATTCGGCGTCGATGGGCGCGGAAGTGACGCGTGAGGAGCTGACCCGCGAAGCGATCCGGCTGGGGCGGTTATTGATGGAGTTGTTGCCGGAACCGGAGGTGATGGGGCTTCTGGCGCTGATGCTGTTGCATGAGTCGAGACGGCCGGCGCGTACCTCGCCCAGTGGTGAACTGGTGCTGCTGGATGATCAGGATCGCGCGCAGTGGGATGCCGAGCTGATCGCCGAAGGTTGTGCGCTGGTGGAACGGGCGCTGACTACGCGGCGGTTCGGGCCGTACTGTTTGCAAGCGGCGATTGCGGCAGTGCATGCCGAAGCGCCAACGGCCGCAGAGACGGATTGGCAAGAGATCGTCGGGCTGTATGACGTGCTGCTGCGGGCGGTGCCGTCGCCGGTGATCGAGTTGAACAGGGCGGTGGCAGTGGCCAAGCGTGATGGGGCGCTGGCCGGGTTGCGATTGATCGAAGGGATTCTGGATCGCGGTGAACTGCAGGATTACCACCTGGCGCATTCGGCGCGGGCGGAGTTTTGTCGGCAGTTGGGCAGGGTGGAGGAGGCGCGGGCGGCATACCTCCGCGCTTTGGAATTAACCCGACAAGAGCCCGAGCGGCGATTTATCGAGGCGCGCCTGTCGCAATTGGATTGATCCGAAACCTTCAATGGCAGTGCCGACCCTTTCGCGAGCAGGCTCGCTCCCACATTTGGAATGCATTCTCCTGTGGGAGCGAGCCTGCTCGCGAATGGGGTCACCCCTATTCCAACATCTTGCTCAGCAACCAGCTCCCCGCCGGTCCCGGTGGGTACAGCCGCGACCACAGCGCATCGACAAACACCGGTTTCGGCCAGCCGCGCACGTTCAATTCCACCAGCGTGTCATTGCCGAAACGCTCCACCAGCCAACGCGGCAGCGGTGCCCAGCCGAAACCCATTTCGGCCATTTCCATCAGCATCAGGTAGCTCGGCGCCGACCACACACGGCCTTTTGCGCGACTGTCGTACGGATTGATGATCGTCGCCAGGCGCAGTTCTCGATGTTGTTCCAGGATGGTTTGATCGATGTTTTCCAGTGTCGTCAGCGGATGCTCAGGGCTGACAAACAAGGCGATATCAGTGCGCTCGGCGACGGTCGATGTCACCAGGTCTGGCGGATAAATATCCTGCATTTCGGCAAAGGCCAGATGCGCCCGGCCGCGCTGGACCAGCTCGATCAAGTCATCGCACTCGGCAATCAGGCATTCCAGCTCCAGATCCGGATAACGCTGCTCGAACTCCATCAGCGCCGCTTCGAAACGCGCCGATTGGTAGGTGTCGGACAGCGCCACCGTCAGTTTCGGCTCGACGCCCTGGGACAATTGCCGCGCAGTCATTTCCAGACGGCTGTTGGCCGCGAGAATCGCCTCGGCTCGCTGCAGCATGACGTGACCGGCCGGGGTCAGGGTCGGTTTGCGGCTGCTGCGGTCGAACAGCACAAGGTCCAGATCAATTTCCAGACTCGCCACTGCCGCACTGATGGTCGACTGACTGCGCCCCAGTTTGCGTGCCGCTGCGGAAAACGAACCTTGGGTTGCCGCCTGGACAAACGCCAACAGCACTTCTTGGGAGGCCATGAACTATCGCCTTGATCGATGGTTATTGGTTATGAAGTATCGGTGTGAGGGCAGATCATGGCAACCATCTTCACTCAAGGAGTCAGGCCATGACTGCCAACAAGTCCCTCACTGAACGTATCTTCCAGGCCATCGGTTTCGAGCTGCTGGCGATCATTATCTGTACGCCGCTGCTGGCGTGGATCATGCAAAAACCGCTGCTCGACATGGGCGCGGTGACGGTGTTGATCGCGTTGCTGGCGCTGGCCTGGAACGTGGTGTTCAACCGCTTCTTCGACCGCATGCTTGAGCGCATGAACATCGCGCACAACGCTTGGGTGCGGGTGGTGCACGCGTTGCTGTTCGAGGGTGGTTTGATCGTGATGGGCGTGCCGTTGATTGCGTGGTGGCTGTCGGTCAGTCTGTGGCAGGCGTTTTTGCTCGACGTTGGTGTGCTGTTGTTCTTCCTGCCGTACACCTACGTGTATCACTGGGGCTATGACGTGCTGCGTGAGCGCTTGATGACCCGCCACGCCTGTGAGGGTTAACTAAACCTGTGGCGAATGTAAAACCTGTGGTGAGGGGATTTATCCCCGATGGGGCGCGTAGCGGCCCTTCTTTTGATCCAGAAAGGAGGGGCCTGCTGCGCAGTCCATCGGGGATAAATCCCCTCGCCACAGAGGTATCACCGCGCTGGATAAGTTAGAGGAACATCCCGCCGGATGCCTCAACCCGCTGGCCGTTGATCCACTGCCCACCGTCCGACAACAGCAGCGCCAACGCCCCGCCAATGTCATCCGGCTGACCGGCCCGGCCCAGCGCCGTGTTGCTGGCAACCATCGCGTTCAATGCCGAATTGTCGCGCACCGCGCCGCCACCAAAGTCCGTCTCGATCGCCCCCGGCGCCAGAATGTTCACGCCGATCTGCCGCGCGCCCAGCTCCTTGGCCTGGTATCGGGTCAGCACTTCCATCGCACCCTTCATCGCTGCGTAGGCGCCGTAACCCGGCAGGCTGAAGCGGGTCAGGCCGCTGGAGATGTTGATGATCCGCCCGCCGTCGTTGATCAGCGGCAGCAGTTGCTGGGTCAGGAAAAACGGTCCTTTCAACTGAATGTTCATCAGCAGGTCGAACTGCTCTGGCGTGGTCTCGGCAAACAGTGCATGTACGCCAATCCCGGCATTGTTGATCAGGAAATCGAAGCGCTGACGATCAAACTGCTGCAGCGCCTGTTCGACTCGCGCGGCGAAATCGGCGAAGCCTTCGCTGCGGCCGACATCCAGTTGCAGCATCACGGCTTTGCCGCCGAGTGCAGCGATTTCGCTCTCCAGCGCCTGGGCTTCATCGGCGCGGCTGTTGTAGGTGCCGATGATGTCCACGCCCTGGGCGGCGAGGTGCAGTGCGGCGTTTTTGCCCAGGCCACGACTGGCGCCGGTGATCAATGCGATTTTGCGGTTCATGGGACTTCCTCGGGTGCAGTGGAGTAGATGGATCAAAGTTTATTTATCCGCCCCGAGGTGATAAACAGGCTGAAAGCGGAATCACTGGTCGGTTAATCCGAACAATCAACAGGTGGCCCATGAACAAACTGGAATTGCTGCGCACCTTCGTCCGGGTCAGCGAGTTATCGAGCTTCACCCTCGCCGGAGAAAACCTTGGCCTGCCGCGCTCCACGGTGTCCGAACATGTGCAGGCACTGGAAGCCTTGCTCGGCACACGGCTGTTACAACGCACCACGCGTAAGGTGCAAGCGACGCAGGACGGGCTAGTGTTGTACGAGCGCAGCAAGGATCTGCTGTCGCACATGGACGAGATCGAAGGCTTGTTTCGTCAGGACGAGGCCTCACTGACCGGTCGCATTCGTGTCGATATGCCGAACATTCTCGCCCGGCGCGTGGTGATGCCACGGCTGCCGCAATTCATCGATCGCCATCCCAATCTGGAGATGGAAATCAGCAGCACCGACCGCCGCGTCGACCTGCTCAGCGAAGGTTTCGATTGCGTGCTGCGCGTCGGCGCGCAGCCGGACCAGTCAGTGGTGGCGCGGCATCTGTGCGACGTCAACATGATCAACTGCGCCAGCCCTGCTTACCTTGAACGATATGGCGTGCCGCAGACACTTGAGGATCTGGCGCAGCATCGGCTGGTGCATTACGTCGGTGTGTTGGGCTCGCGTTCGGAAGGGTTTGTCTATGAGGAGGCGGGACAGACCCGCCGCGTACCGATGGCCGGCAGTGTGACGGTCAACAGCACCGATGCTTATGAGTCGGCGTGTCTGGGCGGCTTCGGGATTGTGCAGGTGCCCAATACCGGCCTGCACTCATATCTGCAAACCGGCGAGTTGGTGGCGGTGCTGCCGCAGTTCAATGCGCCGGCGATGGGGGTTTCATTGTTGTATGCGCGGCAACGGCATTTGCCGCTGCGGGTGCGGGTGTTCATGGATTGGCTGGGCGATGTGATTCGCTCCGCTCTCTGATCGACACCCGGAACACTGTGGGAGCGGGCTTGCCCGCGATGGCGCCGGCACATTCAGCATTGATTTAGCTGATACACCGCAATCGCGGGCAAGCCCGCTCCCACAGGGATTTTCCTTGTTCAGAAAATCTGGGTGAACAGCCAGTAGAGGCTGCCCGACAGCAGGATCGCCGCCGGCAAGGTCAGGACCCAGGCCATCAGCAAATTGCGGATGGTCTTCATCTGCAAGCCGCCGCCATTGGCGACCATGGTCCCGGCCACGCCCGAGGACAACACATGGGTGGTCGACACCGGCAAGCCGAACATATCGGCGGCGCCAATGGTCAGCATCGCCACGGTTTCCGCCGACGCGCCCTGAGCGTAAGTCAGGTGGGTCTTGCCGATTTTTTCACCCACCGTCACCACAATCCGCTTCCAGCCGACCATGGTGCCCAACCCCAGAGCGATGGCCACGGCGATCTTCACCCACAGCGGAATAAACCGCGTGGCGTTGTCGATCTGCTGCTTGAACAGCTGCAGCTTGCTGCTGGTGTCAGCGTCGAAGTTACCGACCTTGTTCTTGTCCATCAGGCGAATGCTTTCGCTGGCCAGGTACATGTCGTTACGCACGTTGCCCATGGCCTCAGCCGGAACTTTCGCCAGCGAGCCGTAGCCTTTGACTTCTTCGCCGATGTGCCCGGTGAGGGCGGCGAGGGCGGGGATCAGCTGCGGCGTGGCTTCCTTGCTGCGCACGTAATCGGAGAGCACTGCGCGGGGATCGGCCGGTGTCGGCAGCGGCGCACTCTTCACCAGCGCTTGCTGGGTGACTTGCGCGACGGCGGCGAACTGCAACGATTGCTCTTCTGGCATGGTGCGGTTCAATGCGTAGGCCATCGGCAAGGTGCCGACCAGAATCAGCATGATCAGGCCCATGCCCTTCTGGCCATCATTGGAGCCGTGGGCGAAAGACACGCCGGTGCAGGTGAGGATCAGCAAACCGCGAATCCACCACGGCGGCGGGGTGTTGCCTTCCGGAGCTTTGTACAGCGAACGGTTCTTCACGAAGGCGCGCAGCGCCAGCAGCAACAGCGCCGCGCAACCGAAACCCACCAGTGGCGACAGCAGCAGGGCGTAACCGATCTTGGTTGCCTGCGCCCAATCGACGCCGCTGGTGCCGTCGCGTCCGTGCATCAAGGCATTGGCCACGCCGACGCCGATGATCGAGCCGATCAAGGTGTGCGAAGACGAGGCCGGCAAGCCCAGCCACCAGGTGCCGAGGTTCCACAGAATCGCGGCGATCAGCAGGGCGAAAATCATTGCGAAACCGGCCGACGAACCCACCTGCAGAATCAACTCCACCGGCAGCAAAGCGATAATGCCGAACGCCACCGCGCCGCTTGAGAGCAGCACCCCGAGAAAGTTGAAGAACCCCGACCAGACCACGGCCACATTCGGCGGCAACGAGTGGGTGTAAATCACCGTGGCGACGGCGTTGGCGGTGTCGTGGAAACCGTTGACGAACTCGAAGCCCAGCGCAATCAGCAGCGCCACGCCGAGCAGCAGGAATGGCGTCCAGGTGGTGACCACCGTGCCCAGTTCGTGCATGTCGTGCATCAGGCTGTAGGCGGTGAACAGCATCCTCATCGCCAGCACGGCGAAAAAGATCACGTAGGTGAACGGGCCGGTTTTCTTGTCCAGAGCCGGCCTGCCGCTGGGGGCGGACGCCTGGCGGGTGGTCAGGGAGGGAGTAGCCATGAGCGGACAATCCTGAGCGAGGGAAGGAGTGTCGCCCATGATCGTTGCTAAATATTACAGAGAGACTGCGGCAGATCAGTGTTTGGATGTATAGCCCTGCCGTCGGTCTACTGCTCGTTCCCACGCTCTGCGTGGGAATGCCGCCCGGGACGCTCCGCGTCCCTGTGACGCAGAGCGTCACTTGATGCATTCCCACGCAGAGCGTGGGAACGAGCGTGTGGAGACGTCAGTAATCGCCGCGTTTACGAAACGCCCAGCGCCCGGCAATCACTGTAAACGTCGCCACCAGCGCCACCAATATCCAGAACCCCTCCGGATCCTGCGACAGCGGCACCCCTCCGACATTCATCCCGAAAAAACCGGCAATGATGTTGATCGGCAGCGCCAGCACCGTCACCACGGTCAGGGTGAACAGCGTGCGGTTGCTCTGTTCGTTGAGGTTGGCGGCGATCTCTTCCTGCAGCAGTTTGATCCGCTCGCCGAGGGCGGTGAGGTCGTTGATGATCAGTGCGAACTCCTCGGTGGATTTGCGCAGCTCCTTGACGTCCTCCTTCTGCAACCACGGCGGCGGACGATTGAGCAGGCGCAATAAGGAACCCGGCTCCAGCGCCAGCAGCCGCTGCAAGCGCACCAGCACCCGGCGGTTGGCGCCGAGTTCGGCGCGGTTGGTCGACAGCCGCGAGGAGAGCAATTCATCCTCGACCTGATCGACGCTCAGGCTGGTCTTGCGCACGATCTGCGTCAGCACTTCGCCCTGATCGCGCAGCAAGTGCACGAGCAGTTCCGACGGCGAACGAAAGCGCTCGCCGGCCTTCACCGACGAGCGCAGTTTGTCCACCGAGTGCAACGGTTGCAGGCGCGCGCTGACAATCAACTTGCTGCGCACGCAGACCCACAGCGTCGAGACGTCCGAGGAAACCATGCTGCTGAGGTTGAACACCACGTCGTTGACCACCGCCAGCAACGCCGAATCGACATGCTCGATGCGCGTCGAACGCGAGCCTTCGTGCAGCGCCTCGAAAAATTCTTCGGGCAGTTGCAGATGACTTTTCATCCAGCGCTCACAGGCAGCGTGCGCCAGGTTCAGGTGCAGCCAGAGGAATTCACCGCTGTCGCTGTCGTCCTGCAAACAACGCAGAGCCGTCGCCGAATCGACTTCGCGGCCACGCTCACCGGGCAGGAAACGGAAACCGTAGAGCAAGCCAAACAGGTCAGGATCGCGATGGCTGGTATCGAGGCTGTGGTTCATGAAGGCTCGCTGCGAAGAGGGCGCGTCGATCGCGGGAATGGCAGGTTCACTGAGCCGGATCATCGCAAGCGCACATGACACTTGTGTGACTGAAAAATGACGTCAGATCAATGTCTTACCGGCGGTCGGATTTTCTTCAAGAAGCGCTCTGGCACGCCGATCACGCTTAGGTTACGTTGCGCGCGCTTGGCCATCAGCCAAGGCTCGCCGACATGGATGTCCGGCAAAATCCCACGCCTCACCGGGCGTGCCTCATCCCTGTCCTGAGTATCTTGCGATGCTGCAAAAATCCCTGAGAGCGCAAATTCTCGCCCTGCTGAGCGGCAGCCTGCTGGCGATGCTGTTGATCGCGCTGGCCTGTTTCCATTTCCTGTCCAACGGCGTGCAGAGCTACAGTCAGTTGATCGCTGGCCCGTTGCACACCTCGCAACTTATCGACGAGGCCAACCTGCAATTCAAGGTGCAGGTACAGGAATGGAAAAACGTGCTGCTGCGCGGCAAGCAACCGGCAGACCTGGCCAAGTATTGGGGCCAGTTCGAGGATCGTCAGCGCGATGTGCAGAACATCCTTGGTGAACTGGCCAGCCAGAAGGGCATCGAGCCGAGCCTGAAAAACCGCATCGAGCGTTTGCGCGAAGAGCATCGCCAGCTAGGCAGCGCCTACCAGAAGGGCCGCGATGCCTACGTCGCTGCCGGTGGCGATCCAACGGCGGGCGACACCGCCGTCAAAGGCGTCGACCGTGCGGCCAGCGATCAGATGAGCGAACTGGTCAGCGAACTGCGCAAGCAGGGCACCGAACAGTCGGTGCAGATCAGTGCCGAGGCCGATCGCACCGTATGGCTCGGGTTGTTGGTAATGCTTGCTTCGGGCCTGCTGATTGGCCTGCTGAGCCTGTGGCTGGTCAATCGCAACCTGGTCGAACCGATCCGCAAACTGATTGACTACGTCACTCAACTGAGCCGCGGCAAACTCGCCGAACGCGTGGTCAGCGACCGCCAGGATGAACTCGGCAACCTCGCCGCAGCCGCCAACACCCTGCGCGATTTCCTCGCCGACACCTTCGCCCGTTTGCAGCGCAGCGCCAGTGATCTGGACAGCGCCAGCGGCGAGTTGAATGCGATCGCCACAACCATGGCCGGCGGCACCAACGAGCAGTTCAACCGCACCGATCAAGTGGCCACGGCGATGAACGAAATGTCCGCCACCGCCCAGGAAGTGGCACGTCACGCCGCCGACGCAGCGCGGGCCGCCGACGATGCCGACCAGTCCGCCCAACAGGGTGAAAAGGTCATGCAGAGCACTATCCACAGCATCACCCAGATGCGCGGCGAAATCGCCAACACCGCCACGGTGATCCGTCGTCTGGAAGCTGACAGCGGGCGCATCGGCAAGGTGCTGGAAGTGATTCGCGGCATTGCCGAGCAGACCAATCTGCTGGCGCTCAACGCGGCGATTGAAGCGGCGCGGGCGGGTGAGGCCGGGCGTGGTTTTGCCGTGGTCGCTGACGAAGTGCGCAATCTGGCGCAGCGTACGGCGGAGTCGATCATCGAGATCAATCAGATCATCCAGAGTGTGCAGACCGGCGCGGTGGACGCGGCCCAAGCCATCGACAGCGGGCAGACCCGCAGCGACGAAAGCGTCGAGCAAGTGACTCAGGCGGGCGCGATGCTGGAGCGCATCACCCACGCCGTGGAGGCGATTCGCGACATGAACCGCCAGATCGCGACGGCGGCAGAAGAACAGACGTCGGTGGCCGAAGATATTTCGCGCAACCTGACCGAAATCACCTCGATCGCCAGCACCAACCTCGACAACGTCCAGCGCACCGAAAGCGCCAGCCAGAACCTGCATGGTCTGTCCGGGCAACTGAACGAAGTCACCGCGCGCCTCAGTGCCTGACGCGATTGAATGTGTACCGGTTCGGATACCGAATCGGTACACAGTCGATCTCAAGTTGAGCTGACCACCGACGATGACCGGTTATTCATAACCGGCATTGGAGCCTTCCCATGGTCAGCATCACATCCGTTTCGATCACTCAGCCCGTCGCTACCTCGGCCAGCAAAGCCGCAGTCAGCGACACCAGTGAAGAAAACTCCACCAGCGCAGTCGCCAGCACTGGCGCCGCCAGCGATGCACCGAAAGCGGCGGGCGGCGCTGCGCCTTCTGGCGATAGCAGTTCCAGCAGCAGCGATGAATCGGACACGGTGAAAGAACTGCGCAAGCAGATTGCCGAACTGCAGAAGCAATTGCAGGAACAGCAGCAAGCGTTGCAAGCGGCGCAGGCGAAACAGGAAAGCGCGGATGCCAAGGCGACTGAAGTGGCGGCGGCTCAGGCGCAAATCACTGCCACTTCCGCCTCCCTGTCCACCGCAACAGCCTCATTGTTGCAGGCGTTGCAGGATACCGATTCAAGCACCTCGGGTTCGCTGGTCAGCACTTCGGCGTAAACCCTGCAGGAGCTGCGGCACGCTCGTTTCACTCGACAGCTCCTACAGAATCTGGATCGGCCATAAATCCTACGGCAGGCAGAAAAACCTGTAGGAGTGAGCCTGCTCGCGATGACGGTGGGTCAGCAACGGTGATGTCGACTGATCCACCGCCATCGCGAGCAGGCTCACTCCTACAAGGGATTTGTGCGGGCATGAAAAAGCCGCACGATCGATGGATCGTGCGGCTTTGGATGGGCGTTGAATCAGGTGTCTTGCTTGTTGCTCAGCACCTTGCCGGTGGTGGCGTCGAAGTCGACGTCGAACTCTTTGCCATCAGCGGTTTTCAATTCAACTTCGTACTCATACCCGTTGAAGTGGTTATCCAGATCGGTGTCGGTGATGGTCGCACCCGGATGCAGTTTCAGCGCTTCGGCGTTCATCGACTCCAGCGACTTGATCTTGCCGGACTTGACCAACTCAGGGATCTGATCGACGCGGACGTCAGCCTGGGCCAGGCCAGCGGTGAGGGTCAGGGCAGCGGCGGTAAACAGGGCAGTCAAAGTTTTCATCGGTTCAATCCTTTAGTGTTTGTCTGAGCGGGTGTGCTGTTTCAGTGAGTTCAGATTAACCAGCGCAACTTAACTCACCCTTAAAACCGCCCGTTCGATTGCGTCGTTTGTTCAATTACCCCACGCCGGGAGATTTCATGCTGTGCCTTCGATCAATGGAGGTGCACATGAAGCGTTTGATGGCCGGGTTGTACGCGCCGTTGTTCTGGGGCGGCTTTATCGGACTGGGTGTGTGGCTGGCAGAGGTCTCGACACTGTGGTTGTTGCCGCTGTTTATTGCCGCGCTGGCGGTGTCGTTCATGGCCGAGTGGGCGCTGCCTTACGAGGTGTACTGGAATCGTGCGGCCGGTGATCGCCGGCGCGACATACTCCATGCGCTGGTCAACGAAGCGTTGAGTGCCTTGGGGTTGCTTGCACTACCGGGACTGGTCGTCGTGCTGGCGATTGACGGTGTGTGGCCAAGGGGCTGGCCGTTGTGGTTGCAACTGGGGCTGGCGATTGTCATTGCCGATGCCGGTATCAGCCTGATGCATTACGCCAGTCATCGCGTGTCGTGGCTGTGGCGATTACATGCCGTGCATCACAGTGTTGAACGTTTATATGGCTTCAACGGTTTGATGAAGCATCCGTTGCATCAACTGCTCGAAGCCTCGGCGGGGTTGTTGCCGTTGCTGGTGCTGGGCATTCCGTTGCAGGTCGCAACGCTCTTGGCATTCGCCATTGCGATCCAACTGTTGTTGCAACATTCGAATGTCGATATGCGCCTCGGCTTTCTGCGCTGGATCTTCGCCTGGGCACCACTGCATCGTTTCCATCACATGAAGTACGGGCGAGCCGGCGACATTAATTTCGGGCTGTTCTTCACCGTGTGGGACTGGCTGCTGGGCACCGGTTTCTACACCGAGGATTACCGCATCGGCCAAGGCGATCTGGGGATTGGCAGCCGCCCGGATTTCCCTCGCGACTATGTGGCGCAATTGCTCGATCCGTTTGAAACAGTGACGTCGAGTCGCGAACCGCAAGTGCCCGATGCGCTGCGCCGCTGACTCAGTCGAGCAGTGTCAGGTCGATGTGTTGCAAGGCCTGGCGCGCGGTGACGCCGAAGAGTTTTTTCAGGCTGCGCGAGAAGTGCGCCGAATCGGCGAAACCTGCGTTGTGTGCAGCGGATGTCACTGACTCGCCCGCCAGAATCGAGGCCATCGCCCTGCGCAGACGCCGCCACAACACCAGCCTGCGCACCGGCAAACCGACCTGACTGACCAACAGTCGCTGCAACTGGCTCAGGGATAAATTCGCCGTATCGGCCACGGCGCGGGCGGCGACTTTATCGGTCAGTGAAGCGTCCAGCGCCGCTAGCGCACGTTCGATGCGCGGGTCACTCAGCGAACGACGCGGGCATTGGCGTATCGCCAGATCAAGCGCAGGCAACGTCAGTTCGGCGTTAAACAACGCCTCACGCAACGTGGGCGCAGCAAACAGCAACGGTTCGGCATAAACGGTAAACAGCGGGTCCGGCGCTTCAACAATCGCATGGCGCACGTTTGAGGCAATCAACAGCTGCGAGACGCTGAGGGTTTCGCCATCGAGCCATACCGTCGCCGGTCGCTCAGGGGCAAGAATAATCTGGTGGGCATAGTGGGAATGGGGCGCCGTGCGCCCCGACACTCCGTGGATCAGGCCATAGTCGTGCCCCAGCCAGAGGCGGCCTGTCCACTCGGTGTGTGTGGTCACTCAGAAACCGTTGTTCTTCAACACCTGATCGACACTGGCAGCGGCCGGGCGTTTATAGAACTTCAACAGTTCGCTGGCGCGGTTGGTGAAAATGCCGTCCACGCCTGCAGCCATGACTTTCTCGAAGTCCACTGGCTCGTCGACGGTGTAGACGTGCACCAGCAGGCCCTGATCGTGGGTGTATTTATTCATCCACGGTTGCACCAGATCCGAATAGCTCTGATCGCCGCCCTTGGTCAGCTTCGCCGAAGGACCGGTACCGATTGCACCTTGAGCCTTGGCGTAATCCACCCACTGCTTGAATTCGGCTTCGGACTTCGGTTCCTGTTTACCGTAGAAAACGTTCTTGTCCTTCTCGCCGGAGTCGGCAAAGGTCACCTTGGATTTCGGCTCGATGCTGCCTTCGCCGACCCACAGAAGAAGGATCTTCGGCACTTGCGGCATTTCCTTTTGCAGCAGTTCGAGGCTGTTTTTCTCGAAGGTTTGCAGGATCACCTTGCCTTTGCCCTGACCGACACCCAGCGCACTTTTCGCCAGTTTCGAACCGGCCGGGCTCAGCCAGCCGCGGTCCTGAAGTTTCTCTTTCAGGTCTTTCTCGATGCCTGGGAACAGTTGCGGCTCTTTGGTCTCGATGTACAGGCCCGGCTTATGCTGCGGATTGGCCTGGGCGATGTCGATGATTTCATCGAGGGTCAGAATTTTCAGCCCGGCGTAGGACGGGCGTGCGCGATCCGGGTAGGACTTGTTGTACCAGCTACCGGCGTCGAGGGTTTTCAGTTCGGCCATGGTGAAGGCTGTGGCCGGGCTGTCCTTGCGCTCGGGGAACTTGGTTGCGACGTCGGTGGTGCGCTGAAGGTTGTTGTCGTGCAGGGCGAACAACACGCCATCCTTGCTGCGTTGCAGGTCCATTTCCAGATAATCGGCACCCAGGTCGCGCGCCAGTTTGTAGGAAGCGGCGGTGGATTCCGGAGCATCGAACGACGCGCCACGGTGGGCGATGACCGCCGGGTGCGGAATGCCGTGGGCGGCGGCCAGCGCATCGACATCGGCGGCGTGCGCCTGACCGAGACCGAGCAGCAGGCTCAGCATGAGGGCGCTTTTGGTGAAAGTGGCGGGCATGTTCGAGTTCCTTTCGCAGGGCATTTTCAAAGACGTACCTTTTAACAACTGAATCGATTGCGTGCTATCGCCAGACCGACATAAACCCTATTAAAAGCGATTTTTCCTGCACTTTTGTGGCGCCGTTTGCAGTACGCTTGCCCACGGCAGACGTCCCGGCAGAGGGCGCGCCTACTGTTTCGCCCTGCGTGTAAACCATCGATCAACATTTCGTGAGGTTTACCATGCGCATCACCTCCCAACTCATCTGCCAGGCAGCCGACGACCTCAAGGGCTTTGTCGGCCTCAACCGCAAGACCGGTCAATACATCGTGCGCTTCAGCGAAGATTCGTTCGGCATGGACGTGGCGGATGACGGCATCATTGCGACCAGTGAATTTGTCTGGGCGCGGGTATCGGAAACGACCATGACCCTTAAACGCGAGTTGATCCAGTTGCTGCTGGATCAGAATATCGATGACCGGATCAACATCACCGAGCCGTTGCGGGTTTACATGAGCAAGGTTGAAGTGCCGGAGATTGTCGCGGTGCGCAGTCTGGTGCGGGGCTGAAGGTTTTTGCGGTGAAGCTTCTGGCCCCTTCGCTGGCAAGCCAGCTCCCACAGGTACAGCGTGACCTTCAGAGCCACGCAATACCCTGTGGGAGCTGGCTTGCCAGCGATGAGGTCATTGATTACCCAGAAAGCTCACTGCCCAAACCGATACTCCCGCTCAACCCGACACACCCGCGTCTGAAACGCCGAATACCAGACCGCCCGCCCACGTTCCTGAATCACCCGATGCTCGGGATGGTTGCGCCACGCCAGAATCGCCGACTCACTGTCCCAGTACGAAATCGTGATCCCGACCCCATCCGCCCCGCGAATCGAGTCGATGCCGAGAAATCCCGGCTGTTCGCTGACCAGTTCCATCATGCGCTCGGACGCCTCGGCGTAACCGTTGTCGCCCTCGGTGCGGGTCGAGGTGAAGATCACCGCAAAACATTCTGGTTTCATCGACTTTGCTCCGTGCAGGCTTCGATAAACGCTCGCACCAGTGGCGGCATCTGGCCCTTGAGCGCTGCGCGTTCCGGTTGGAACAGCGTGGCGACAAAGAACGGGTGGTTTGCGAGTTCGATCGCCCGCAAGTCGCCCGCCGAATCGTGCCCCACGGCTTGTAGCTGATTGTTTAACAGATCACGCTCGAACTGCGGATTCACACCGAAGCGGCAGCGATAGCCTTCACGAATCTCGGACGTTTCGTACGCCTTGGCGATCAACGAACCGGGCAGCAGATGAATGCTGTCCACGGCTTCCTCCAGCGAACAGGTCAGTGGCGTGAGCACGGCTCTTGCGGAATCGGGCGCGGTTTCGCCGTGTTCGGCATCGGCCCAGCCCAGCACATTGCGGGAAAATTCCAGAACGGCATGCTGAAAACCACCGCAGGTGCCGAGGAAAGGACGCTGTTGTTCGCGGGCAAAACGGATCGCCCGCAGCGCGCCGTCTTCGCTTTTATAGGGGCTGGCGGGGACGCACCAGAAACCGTCGAAGTCTTGCAGCGCGGTGTTGGCGTCGATTTGGTTAGTGGCCAGCCAGCGGAAAGTCAGTGGACGGTCGAGGTGTTCGGCCACCTGCCCGAGGGCCACTGGAATGGCTTGGTGGGCGGTGACTTGCGGGTCGTAATCGCCGATCAGGGCGATGGAAATGGCGTCCATGGGATTTCCTTTTCTAAACTCGGTGAGTTGAAACTTATCTGTGGTGAGGGGATTTAGCGAAACGTCGCACCGCCTCCGATCGGCTGCGAAGCCGTCGTTGCTCTTGAAATTATGGGGCCGCTTCGCAGCCCATCGGGGATAAATCCCCTCGCCACAGATTTTGGGTTTGGCTCAGAGAGAACATGATTGTCGGTTGTTGGTGACCACTATAGATTGGCGCTCACGCACTCAATATGGGCGTTTCCCCAAGTGATTAATGCAGCGGCGCACTATCGGCTCGACTACCCGGATCTGGCGCTGATCCTCGCGCTGGTGCGCGGTGGCTCGCTGGCCCGCGCTTCGCAACTTTTAAAAGTAGACGTCTCGACCGTGTTTCGCGCCGTGCGCCGTCTCGAAGCCGCCCTCGGTCAGCAACTGTTCGAAAAAAGCCGTGCCGGTTACTTGCCGACGACGCTGGCGCAGACGCTCGCCGAGCAGGCCGAACGCGCTGAACAAGCCCTCGAAGCTGCGCGGATCGGTGTGGAGCAGGGCGGTGAAGTGGTCAGCGGCACGGTGCGCCTGACCTGCACCGACTCGGTGTTGCAAGGTTTGCTGCTGCCGGCGCTGGCGCAGTTCATGCCCAACTACCCGGCGCTGACCATCGAGTTGAGTACCTCCAACGATTTCGCCAACCTTAGCCGTCGTGACGCTGACATCGCCCTGCGCCTGACACGCACACCGCCGGAGCATCTGGTCGGACGGCAATTGGCGAAGATTTCCTACCGGGTCTGCGCCAGCGAACGCTATTTACAGCACGTCGACGCGTCAGATCTGGCCGCGCTGACCTGGATCGCCCCGGACGACTTTCTGCCCGATCACCCGACCATCGCCTGGCGTCGCCAGCAGTTGCCCGGTGTGACACCGGGTTATCGTTGCAACAGCATGCTTTCAGTCACGGAACTGGTGCGGGCCGGCCTCGGAGTTGCGGCGTTGCCGGATTTTCTGATCACCGACGGTTTGCGGGCCTTGAGCGAACCCTTGCATGGTTACGACACCGCGCTGTGGCTACTGACACGCCCGGATTGCCGGGCATTACGTTCGGTAGTCACGCTGTTCGATGAACTCGGGCGGGCGCTGCGTCTGCCCTGATCAGCGTTGCGGGTTCTGACACACATGCGCGTGCAGCTCGCGCGTCAGGCCTTCGATGCGTTCGGTCAGGCTCTTGGTCATCTCGGTGAGGCGCGTGTTCTGCTCCAGCAACTCGAGCAATTGCGCGGAGTTTTTCGCAGCCTCCGCCTGGCGTTCGGTGTTGGCTTGCGCCAGAGCTTCGCGGTGTTGCGCGTCGGCGTCCGATTGCGCCTTGTCGCGTGCAGCCTGACGGGTTTGTGCCAGCAGGATCAGCGGCGCGGCGTAGGCCGATTGCAGGCTGAACGCCAGATTCAACAGAATGAAGGGATAAACGTCGAATGTGGTCACGCCAAATACGTTGAGGCTGACCCACAACACCACGATCAGGGTTTGCGCACCGAGAAACATCGGCGTGCCGAAGAACCGCGCGAACGCCTCGGCACGCAGGGCGAAGGTGTCGTTGCCGAAGGTGGTGGCCAAATGGGCGTGCGGGCGATGGAAGCGCAGGTGATCGACAGGGGCGGGTGTTTCGGTTTTCTCGGAATTCATGGCGCTCTCGGCAGGGCATTGGGACGTCGCGTCACTATAGCCCTGCGCGCGTCGCCGAGTGACTCAACGCCACGCTGATGGTGTTGCGGCCGGTATGTTTGGCGGTGTACAGCGCCTTGTCGGCGTCATCCAGCCAGGCAATCGCATCACTGTAGTTCGGCTGAAACCGAGCCAGACCGATACTCAGGCTGACGCGCATTTCCGGCACATCCGGATGGCGGTATTGATCCAGTGCCTGACGCAGTTGCTCCATCAAAGACTCTGCTTTGTTCAGCGGCAGATCCGGCAGAATCACGCAGAACTCATCACCGCCGTAGCGCCCGGCCAGTTCACCGGCATCGAGCAGACGTTTAAGTTCGCGGCTCAATTGCTGCAGCACCGCATCACCGACGATATGGCCGTAGCTGTCATTGATCAGCTTGAAATGGTCGATATCAATCAGCGCCAGAATCGCTTGCGTATTGTGCTGACGGCATTGCTGAAACTTCAGGTGCAGCAGGTCTTTCCAGGCACCATGATTGAGCAATCCGGTCAGGCTGTCGGTGCGGCTCAGGGCGCTCAACGTGCGTTTGTGCTGGGCCAGTTTGATTGCCAATTGGTAACAGACCATGCCCACGGCCAGCGGATACAGCGTGAGCATCGGCAAGCAGGCCCAGACCTGGGTTTGCGTCATCATCGGGTTGAACTTGAAGCCGAAGATCAATCCACCGAGCAGCATGCCCGCGACTTGAGTGATGGCACCCAAGACAAACAGACGTCGACCACCGGCAGCGACGTTGTTCATGGTCATCATTGACAGGATGGTCACGGCGGTCAGCGGATTGAACTGACAACACGCGGCCCAGAAACCGCCGCACAGCGAGTCATACAACAGGTTGCGGCGTTCGGCCTGATAGGGGAATGCCGAGCGGGTCGATACTTGAAAGGCCAGATGCGGCCAGATAAACCCGTTGAACACCAACAGCACCCACAGCCAGGTCGGCATGTTCAGCGGATACAGTGCCGCGCCGACGCTGAAAAAACCAACACCGAGACCGATGGCCCGTGGCAGATAGATGCGTCTGGCGAATGACAAGCCTTTGCCGCGTTGGTTTTCCATGATGTCCTGCGCGCAATTCATCCTGAAATACTTTGCAGTATCTTTTTCAGGTTGACCGTCCGTCGGTCGATTGTCGGACATTGTCATTTATTCCAGCGGGAATAATCAGTGTCCTTTCGAGCCATTTAATCGATGAGACGCGCAAGACAGGGCCGTTTTAGAGCTGATAGCGCGCCAGAAACATCTCCAGCGCCGATTCGGCCACCGCATTCTGCATCTCGGCATCCAGCGGTGGCTGACCCAGCGACATCTGCGGCCAGAACCCAAAGGTCTTGAGCAACCCCTGCACCTGATGCGCGGCAAATTGCGGATCGACCGGTTTCAACCGGCCATCGGCCTGCGCGGCGCGAATCCACACGGTCAGTGCTTCCTCGC
Source organism: Pseudomonas sp. NPDC087817 (assembly GCF_044742875.1). Lineage (NCBI taxonomy): Bacteria > Pseudomonadati > Pseudomonadota > Gammaproteobacteria > Pseudomonadales > Pseudomonadaceae > Pseudomonas > Pseudomonas sp. NPDC087817. The sequence continues at coordinate 23,675 of NZ_JBIUVJ010000038.1, read as the reverse complement.
GTTCGCCCATACGCTCGACCATGTTTTGCGCACGCTCCGGAGAATGAATCGTCGCCGCGATTGCCACCCGCGCCAAGGTCAGAAAGTTTTCATCCGCCATCATCTGCACTTTGGCCAGCAGCATCTGCCACAACTGATCGCGCAGTGGCTGTTCAGGGTCATAGGTGACCGACTGTTCCGCGCTGATCCGCGTCCACAATTGATTGAGAATTTCGGCGAACAGCTCTTCCTTGCTGGGGAAATGGTTGTACACCGTGCGCTTCGACACCCCGGCGGTGGCCGCGATCTTGTCCATGCTGGTGATCTCGAAACCGTTGGCACGAAATTCGGCAATCGCCGCCTGAATGATCGCTTCGCGTTTACGGTCGGTGAGGCGCTGTGGAGCTGTCATAAGTACGCTTCGGCAGGTCAATAATGAAATTACACTTGGCAGTTTACTTGTCGGCGGCTTTGATGCAACCTAGAAACTACACCGACCAGTGTAATGTTGCGTTAATCCTCGCAACCTAAAAAACAGAAAGTTCGGCTGATGCGTGCGTGCCTTGGCCATTTATCGTCCCACCGTGAAATACCGCGAATTGCGCGGTTTTTCTGGAGTCATTCAGTCATGGCCAATCCAGTTTCCCTCCCGGATAAAATTTCCACGCCTGAAGCCTCTCGACAGGATCAAGGGCTGTTCCGCAATCATGCACCGGTTCAGCGCGAAGGCTTGCGCAAGATGCTGCGCATCATGTGGAACATGATCTTCCACAAACCGCGCAACACCCGGCCAGCCGCGCCGATTCCGGTACAACCGCTGACCCGTGAAGACCTGCTCGCGGCGCCAAACCACAGCGTCTATCGCCTCGGTCACTCGACCTTGCTGCTGAAGATGCAGGATAAATTCTGGATCACCGACCCGGTCTTCGCCGAGCGCGCCTCGCCGGTGCAATGGGCCGGCCCGAAACGCTTTCACCAGCCACCGATCAGCATCGACCAGTTGCCGCCGATCGAAGCGGTGATCCTGTCCCACAATCACTACGACCACCTCGATTACGAAGCCGTGCTCAGGCTGGCGGTCAAGACCAATCTGTTCCTCACGCCGCTGGGCGTCGGCGACACTTTGATCAAGTGGGGTATCGATGCCAACAAGGTCCGCCAGTTCGACTGGTGGCAGGGCACCGAAGTCGCCGGCATTCGCTTCATCGCCACGCCGTCGCAGCACTTCTCCGGTCGTGGTCTGTTCGACGGCAACAGCACGCTGTGGGCCTCTTGGGTGATGATCGACGGCGACACCCGGATCTTCTTCAGCGGCGACAGCGGCTACTTCGACGGCTTCAAGCGCATCGGCGAACAGTACGGCCCGTTCGACCTGACCCTGATGGAAACTGGCGCCTACAACGTCGAATGGCCGCACGTGCACATGCAACCCGAGCAAACCCTGCAAGCCCACCTCGACCTCAAGGGCCGCTGGCTGTTTCCGATTCACAACGGCACGTTCGATCTGGCGATGCATGCCTGGCATGAACCGTTTGACCGCATTCTGGCGCTGGCCTGGGAGCGCAGCGTTTCGATCACCACGCCGCAAATGGGTGAAGCGTTCAACATCGCTCAACCACAACGCGGGGATGCGTGGTGGTTGGGGGTTGAAGGGGAGAGTGGGGCGGTGGTGCAGAACGCCTGACGAGTGTTCGTGTTAGGCGAATACAACCTCAATACGCCCCTCTTTCCTTGATCGGGGGGCTGACTTCACTACGATCTGCACGTCTCGCCCAAGATGTGAAAGACATTCCATCATTTTGGCTTCACTGATGCCTCGAAATTTCCCTCGCAGCATTTCGGAAAGTTTCGGCTGAGATAGCCCTAGAATTTCAGAAGCCTGAATCTGAGTGAGATGGCGTGCCTTGATGATCTCGCCGATCTTTGCCGCGAGTTGCGACTTGACCTGCATTTCACTGGCATTGGGCAATTCGAGGTCTTGGTAGACGTTGCCGCTGCCTTCTTCAATTTCTATCATTTTCTGATCCTTTCGCGTGATCCTGAGCGGCTCGAAGTCTGCCTCGGATCAAATCGATGTCGGATTGGGCGGTTTTAATTCCGCTTGTCGACTTCTTCTGAAAACAGTGCAAAACGTAAATTGCACTGCCGAAACGAACCGTATAAATGGCGCGGTAGGTTCTTCGATCAGCTCTAGTACATCTGCGCCTCCAAACCCTTTCAGGGGTTTGGCATCTGGGTGCTTCAAGCCACTTTGGGCCAGATCCAGTGCATAACCAAAAACATCCTGTACGTCTGTGGGCATCTGCTTGAGATCTTTCTTGCTACTGCAGACCCACAAGAGTGGCTTCCTTGCACTCATGCGAAAATATACCTATTTAGGAATAAAAATCAACTTGTCCTTTCAATCAGCCATCGCATAATCCCCACGCCCGGCCGTTTCCGAAGCCATCGCGTTCAAACTCGCACTGCGTCCCGGCGCAAATCCGGGAAAGAACACCAATCCGCGCGATTCAAACCGATACGCCAGCGCCAGACGCGCCGCATCCGCCACCTCTTGCTGCGCTTCAAACCGCAGAATGTCGTCGACCGAAACCTCAGCTTCCCGCGATAGCTGATCCACGCTCCAGCCCAGCATCGCTCGGGCCTGCACGCAGTGAGTCGGGGTGAACTGGAAAAGGGCAATGCGTTCGAGGATGTGGTTCATCGCAAGAGAGGCCATGGTGTGCTCCGGGCTCAAGAGTGCTGATTGAAAATGTACTGTGTTTTTGTACAGTTGTTTTCGGCCGGGATCAAACGCATTTTTTGATTTGCGCTAATTTGCCGCCTCCAACCAGACGGACGGTGGCTGGCCGAGAATGCGCCGGAACATCGTCGAGAACGCCGCCGGGCTTTCATAACCGAAGTCCAGCGCAATACGCGTCACCGCTTTACCGGCGGCCAGTCGCGCCAGCGCCTGCACCACACAGGCCTGTTGCCGCCATTGGCTGAAGCTCAACCCGGTCTGCTGGCGAAACAGTCTGTTGAATGTGCGCAAGCTTATGTGTAACTGCTCGGCCCAGTGCTGTGGCGACTGATGGGCGTTCGGCTGATGAAGAAAGTTCTGACACAGCGTGAGGAGTTTTCCGTCAGATGGCAGCGGAATATGCAGCGGTAAAGGTGCGCTGCGTTGCAGTTCATGCAGTAACAAATCGATCAATACACCATCGCGACCGCTCGGGTCATACGTCAGCGGCACCTCCACCGCCTCCATCAGCAAGTGCCGCAGCAACGGCGAGACATTGATCACCTGGCAGCGCTCCTCCAGATCCACGGCACCCGGTTCGATATACACACTGCGAGTGCTCACTCCCAGCATCAACACCTCATGCGCCACCCCCGGCGGAATCCACACCGCCCGCTGTGGCGGCACGATCCAGTTGCCATCATGGGTGCTGACCTGCATCACCCCGGTCGCGCCGTACAGCAATTGCGCCCGTCGATGCGTATGAAAGGGCAGCAAGTGACCGTGGGAATAATCCGTACCAATCGCCACCACCGGGCGTGGTGTGTCATCCAGCAGATTGATCGAAACATTGCGCATCGAGTGGCATCCGGCAGTTGGCGTAAACGCAAACATTATTGGCTGACTTGCTGAAGCAGGCCAAGCGCTGCCGCTCTATCGTCGACCGCTCCCCACCCACGGACGACGCGCCATGTTCTATCTTCTGCTGACACTCTTCGGCTGCCTGACCGGCATCACCTCCGTGCTCTTTGGCTTCGGCGGCGGCTTCGTCGTCGTGCCGCTGCTCTACCGCATGCTCAACGCCAGCCACGGCGCCAACGATTCCATCGGCCAATCGGCAATGCACATCGCTGTCGCCACCTCGACCTGCGTGATGATCGTCAATGCGCTCATCGCCACCGACAAACACCGCCGCGCCGGTAACCTGATCGGTCATTACCTGTGGCCGCTCGGCGGCTTCATCGGACTGGGCGCGGTTATCGGCGCGATAGCAGCCGTGTGGGTCAGCGGTGAAGTCATCCGCTATGCCTTCATCGCCTACCTCGGCGTGACCATCATCGACTGCTTGCTCAGACGCGGATTTCTCACACACACGGAAGGCGTCATCCCACGCCGACTTGGCAATACAGAAACGTCCGGCGGAGGTGTAGGCATCGGCGCCATCGCGACGTTTCTTGGTGTAGGAGGAAGCGTCATGACCGTGCCGCTGTTGCGTCGTTGCGGGCTGAGCATGTCCCAGGCAACGTCCATGGCCAATCCGCTCAGCGTACCGGTGGCAGTGGCCGGAACGTTGACGTACATGGCAATGGCCGGTTTCAGCGAGACAGACCTGGGGCCATGGTTCGTCGGGTATGTGGACTTGCTGGCGTTTGCGGTGCTGACGCTCGGCTCGTTGTTGGGGATTCGACTGGCGACGCCGTGGATCGGACGGATTCCGGATCAAGTGCATGCGCGGGTGTATATTGGGTTGCTGGTTGTGGTGGTGCTGAGTATGTGGACGTAATGAGTTGATGCTTTGTATCGTTGAGGCATCAGACAACACATTCGAACGTTTCAAGAAAAAGTGCAGAGGGGAACCAGTTCGATGATTGAGAGTGACTGGTAGAAGTTCAAGGAACTGCGCAAGATTGCACTTGATCGATTTTGCCAAGGCGTTCTCGCCGACACCAAAACCATTACTCAGCACGGTGCTCTTTCGGCGCATTCCCGCTACGGCATGATTTACGGACTGATCAATGATCGGAATCGCGATATGGCTCGAATGTTCGATGGTCTCGCTCGATCCTCCGCGTCATGGAAATTGACCATGATGGTCTCGCATGACCTGCTGACTGACGCGGAGTTGTCGATATTGAGCGATGATGCCCGCAGGAAGTTTTCCGATATTGAGCGCCGACCCTACGAAATCGACTGGGTTGAAGAAACTGCTCATCACGACTGATTGATGCGACCCACACTGACTAGAGAACCGGGATGTTGATCTTCAATTGCACCGAAGCTGCCAGCAAGTTCTTCAGCCGCATCCATAAAGGCAAAAAGATTACACCGGTGGACAACAAACCGCCGTCGCCAGCCATCGAAGATGACGAGGCCAGCCGTTCCGTAGAGCAGTGGCTAGTCCATGCGATCACTGTGCAACGTAAGCACGTTTTGTTTGTTATCCATGTGAAAACCCGTTACTGCATGGTCTTCGCCGATGCGAAAAAGGCTGACGCAGAAGGTTTCGTTGCCTGGTTTGCTGATCGTTGGCGTGAAGGATTGATCCACGATGCGATCAATCATGGCCTTATGGATTGGGTCGATGCCGGCATCATGCCGGAGCGCATGGACCAAGGTTGTCGCGAGTACAGCTTTTATCGGCGCAGCCATCGCAGCGCACAAAAACACATTGATGAAATCGCCTGGTATTTTCAGGGCAGTGCAGCTGAATGGGGCTGTTTACCACAGGGTGAACGTGCAGCCATTGGTTTCGATGCCGCGATGAATGACACGCCCAGAAGCAGCAAAGGTCAGAAAGATACTTACTGGCCGAATGTTGAAATGGTCGCTCATTGGTTACGGGAATATTGCGCTGTTGATGAGGCGGGTATCGAAAGAGCCCTGGAGCGGCGTCTGGCGGCGTGGCGAGAGATCGAAGCTTTTCATTAAGCGCCAGGGTGCAGCCGAAATGTGCGGTTGCACTCGATTCTCCGCTTTAGCCTCGCCATAATCCGCGGTGTTTCTTTCGGGCGCCTGCTCGCTCACTCAAGGATGAATTGATGCATCGCGGATTGTTACGTTTTTCCGGCGTTTGTGTGCTCGCCGGTTTATTGCTCTCAACCCGGATATGGGCTGACAACAGCAAGCAGGTTTACACCGGCACATTGGGTAAAGCAGCGATTGTCCTGGAACTGGACACGCGCAATGGAGAGGGTCGTTACTTCTACAAAAAGTACCGCAGAGACCTTGCGCTCGACGGTAGCCGAGAGGGCGACGTACTGGAGATGGTTGAAGGCTCTCCAATGGACAGCGATTCGCGCCCGACCCTGCGATTGCAGCCCAGGCTCAACGGCTGGACCGGTGAATGGAATAGCCCGAGCGGTAAATCCCTCAAGGTCGAATTGCAACCCGCCACGATCCCCGACGTCCCCGACGGTGCATTGCCATACTTCGCCGAACTGCACGACAACTTCCCGTACGAATACCTGCGCCTGCAAGGTCTTCAACTTAAAAAGGGCAGCACCCAAACCTTCATGGGGTACACGCTGCAATGGTGGAGCGAGCCGACATCGGAGACATCGCTGTTTGAAGTGGTCTCGGGCTACTCCCCTGAAGAGCGTCAGCGCATCAATCAACAGTTGATGGGGCGTTTATGGGGCGAAGTCTTAGCGTATTTCAGTTGCTCGGGGAGCTACTCGCAATCCAGTCAGCCGCTGTGGATTGCGTCCTCTGTGATGAGTGTGCGCATTTCGACTGAATATTATTGCGGCGGCGCGTACCCGAATCAGATCAATGAATCGCTCAACCTTGATATCAAAACAGGGAAATTACTGACCCTTGAAGACGTTTTTTGGGTGGGCCAGGGCAAGCCATTGCATTACGAGTCTTACGAAGGATTTGTAGGGGCTTCTTCTGAGGACTATTACAATTACCGCTCCAAAGAATTCGCCCCTTGGCTCGTCACGCAGTTATTAAAACGCTATCCCAAAGAAATGACGGTGACGGCTGAAGGTGAAAACGACTGCGGTTACAACGAGCCAGAACCCTGGCAATTTCCTTCGTGGTACTTCTCGGAAAAAGGCATCACGTTTACACCGTCGTACCCGCATGTCTCAGCGGTTTGCGGATACGTCGAGTGGGGTCTCCTGCCTTATGATCAAGTCAAACAGCACCCCGGCGGCGTCGCACTGCAATTGCCCTGAATCGATGTTTAAACAGAACCTCGATTCCTGAGTCCATCCCCGCCATAATCCGCCCCGGCGTTCAAACCCCGGCGCTGCCTCCGCCTCTTTCAAGGAACGATCAATGCTCAAGGGACTGCTGCGCCTGGCGCCATACGCCGCTGCGCTGTTCACACTGATTTCCACTGCCCAGGCCGAAGATGGCCGGCAGGTATTCACCGGCACTCTGGGCAAGACACCCATCGTGGTGGAACTCAACACCACTCAACAGGATGAAGTGACCGGTCGTTACTTCTACGAGAAATATCATCGCGACTTGCCCCTGAGTGGCGCGCTACAGGGCAATACGCTGACCCTGACCGAAGGCAATAATCGCTACGGCGACGATAAACCACTGCCCACCCTGAAACTGGAAGAAACCGGTAATGGCTGGCAAGGCGAATGGCAAAGTCCGCAGGGTAAAAAGCTTTCGGTGAAACTGACCGAGGCCAAACTCCCTGCACCGCCCGCCAACGCTTTGCCGGTTATTGCCGCGCTGCCCAAGGGCGAAGCTTATGAATACTTGCGCCTGCAAGGACTCAAGCTCAAACCCACCAAGAAAGAAAATTTCATGGGCTACGACCTGCAATGGTGGACCGAGCCTGATTCGAAGATCTCCCTGTTCAGCGTGGAATCCGGTCTGCCGAAAGATGATCAGCAACGGGTTAACCAGCAATTACTGGGCAAACTGTGGCTTGAAGTGATCAGCTATCACAGCTGCCAACTTCAGGGTGGAGAAAACGTCGAGTTCATGCAGCAGGCAGAACCCAAGATGATTTCGCCAGCTGTCGTCAGCCTGAACATCTCCACCAGTTATTACTGTGGCGGCGCACATCCGGACTTCGGCGATGCTCCGCTTAACATCGACGTGAAAACCGGCCATCCACTGTCGCTGGAAGATGTGCTGTGGGTAGGTAAGGGCACGCCTATTCTGCATGCCGAGCGCGACAGCCTGGGCGACAAGCCTTTGAGTGAAGCGGAAAGTGGCGAGCGTTATCAGTATGAAAGCAAAGAGCTGGTGCCATGGATTATCAAGCAGTTCATCGCCCTGTACCCCGAGGAGATGAAGAAACCGACGCAAGAAGACGACTGCGACTTCCAGGAGGAAAGTATTTGGGGATCTTCACCTTGGTACTTCACCCCGAAGGGTTTGTACCTCGGCGCCTACTTCGCCCGCGTACAACGCTCTTGCGACAGACCCGACTGGTCAGTCTTGCCGTACTCAATCGTCAAACAACACCCCGGCGCCGTCAAACTGCAACTGCCCCAGGGTTAACCCTCACTCCAGACCCGGCGCTTCACGAATAATGAAGTGATCCAGGTTCTCGATATTGGCATTGAAGAACTCGAAAGGCTTTTCGGGGTTCTTCTTGCCGGGCACCTGCTTCAACTCCGGCGTCACCCCATAGAAGAAACAGAACAACGCCTTGTCGCTATCCGCCGCGTGCTTGATCTCCTCCAGAAACGCCTTGCGCTTGCGGTAGTTGTCGATCAGCTTCTTGTTCAGATAAACACTGACCGGATACGGCTTCTTCTTACTGTCCTCGGGCTTCTTGAACCAGACCTTGTCCACGAAATCGATGCGGAAACTGGCGCCGCTGTGGAAGTCCTCGATCTTCTTGATCCGCCCCCAGTAAATCAGCCCTTTGTTGTCCGTCAGATACTCGATTTTCTTGAAGAACGAACTGTAAGGCGCCGTGTGCTCACCGACCTTCAAAGGCATGCGCTTGAGCAACTCCTTGTCGGCGAAGTTCGAAACAAAACACTCCACCGGATGCGCAAACACGCTGGTCTTATCCGGCGCCGACTCACGACTCGCTGACTCTTTACCAGTGTCCGCCACCACCCGCACCGGATCATCGCGCAATACATCCGCCGCCACCGCAGGCGCGGCAGGCTTACGCACATACTCACGCCGGGTGAGCAACAACTCCGACGGGAAATGTTCCTCACGCCCGTCATCCACTTCGCCATCGGCCGTCTCAACGCCAGACGCTGAAGCCTTCAAACTCACATACGGACAACCCGCCACATGCTGCGTCGTGGGCAGATTCTTGAAGTGCGGCGTGCGCACGTAATTCACATTCTTGGCGTTGAACGTACCCAACTCATTGGAATCCTCGAACGCCGAACGACAGGCATCGTTGGGGCACTGGAAGTGTTCCTTCGCGGAATCAAACGCCACCGTCTCATCGAAATTGAGATCGCGAACGTCATAGATCGACAACTTGTCGTCGAGGCTGAGGCAGTAGGCGAGATCGAATTTCATGGTGGGGCTCGGATCCTTGAGTGGGGGAGGGGTATTAATAGCGGGAGGCGGCGCGGGTTGCACTGATTGTTTTCAGGATGATGCGGAATCTGTGGGAGCCAGCCTGCTGGCGATTGGTGGGATCAACCTAATCTCGAATCCAGACACCCACCCAGCAGCAACATATTGAATTGTGGTGAGGGGATTTATCCCCGTTGGGCAGCGAAGCTGCCCCATTTATTCCAAAACACAAAAAATCCGCTGCTTGGACCTCAAACAGCGGATCTTGAAACCCTCAGCAACCACGCAACAATCGCGAAGCCCTACGCCACCATGATTCCTGCCGATTGAACGGATCCTCCGCCAACAAACAAGGCATATCCCGCAACCGAATCCACGGCTCGTCCTGCCAGTGCAACGTACTAAGCGACATCTGCGGCCAACTCAAAACACTTAACGTCGGACGCTCAACCGAGCGCGCCGTACGAGCATCACGCAGAGCAGGCACAACCTGATGCGTCAGCCACTCACGAAGCTGCCGATGCTCAGGACAGTAGTGATAGATCAGCAGTGCATACACACCGGACTCACTCACCATCATGTGTTTCTCCGCTCCGCCATAGGTCTCCACGCGCATCATCTGCTGCTGATCAGCGTCGAGTTTACGTAATTGGCGCTCATCAAGATGTTTGCCCATCAACCGGCCCAGCTCATGGACACAGAACCACGCTTGGTTCTCAACTAGAAGGGCGTGCAGGTGGGTTTTGTTGCGGGTGAAACGAGTAGGAAGAAGTGGTTCAGACATGGCATGCCTCCTGATCAAGAGGCACGGGATTCGAACGGCGGGTACAGCGATTCACCTTCATCATGAAGGTTGGATAGTCAGGCATTTCCATTTACCTCTGGCTGCTTTCTTAGGGCATTCGTTAGGGTGTCGGGAGCTAAGAAACCCACCAGAGACGGGCCGGACATATTCCCCTTTCGGGTCTTGTATTCGCCCACTCCCGACATAACGGGATTTTTCGCAGACGTAGAGAAACCGCAGACGAAAAAAAGCCGCATGACTGTCGGGTGCGGAGAACCGCTCTGGTTTAAGGCGTTTCTTAGGCGCCGAATCGAAAGCCTACGGGCTCAGCGCTACACGGTCAACCGATCGATATCGATCAAATTGTTTCGAAGAGGTAACGCGAATTTTAAATGTTTAATTTGAAGATTTTTTGTATTTCAGTGCGTAAAAGCTCACGATTTTTCGTTTGGCATTCCCAAATGATTGCCACTCTCCATCCATCATTTTTGAGGGCTTCTTGCGCATTTTTATCTCGTTCAACGTTCTTCGCCAATTTGGGGAGCCAAAAATCCTGCCTACTTTTGGGTGTATATGCATATTTGCAATCAGTATGTCTATGCCAAAAACAGCCATGTACAAATATGCACAAACGATGTTTGGGGAACACCAAATCAGGTTTTCCGATTAGATCCTTCCTATGCAGACGATAACGAAGTCCCATTTCATGACATACCGAACGTACGGCCATTTCAGGCTGTGTATTTTTTCCCCTGATCATTGACATGATCTTGGAACGATGTGTCGGTGAGACTATATCTGCACTCATAAGATTTTTTCGTCGTCTCCGCGAATCGACTTTAAGACGGATGCGTTTTGGGAGGGGGTAGTCCAAGGCGTCCTCTTGGTAAGCCTAGTGGTTTTCGAGATCCTATCTGAATTTAGTTTTCGAAAGCGGGCGCCGATTTTGGCAAGGACACTCCATGAACGACGTAGTCTGTCTTACTCGGGAAGTTTTACCCTTTAGCCTCAGTTGTAGTGCTCTTCCTTTACGCGCTTCTGACAAGTAGATATTGTGGATGGCATTGCGCCACCGTTAATCCATTTTGGTATGCCAAGAACCAAATGATTTCTTTGAGTCACGTCTGTTGGATGGCTATCGGTAAGATCCTTCAATACCAAGCTGTAGGGCGTGCGAAATTGGCAAGCGGATCAAAGACAAGGAGTCGGCTCTGAAAGCAAAAAATACTTGTAGCAAGCTCATCATCGCGAAAGCAACGGTTGAGGTGAATGCATGGGTGTGTGGGTAGCGCTATGGCTAAGCTGAACCCTTTGCTTCGCATGGCAGTCATTGCCGGTGTTGAGGTTGCAGTTAAACTCCACATCAGACGGGGTGACAACCTCGATGCTAGCGATGGGAGTGGCGCAACCCCTCTAATGCTGGCCTCCGCTCGCAAGAAAGCGGGTGTTGTGCGGCTGCTGTTGGCGGCCGGAGCAAACCCACAGTTGCTCGACCCCAACGGCAAGTCTGCCCTTGAATATGCACAGAAGGGCGAGTGTTCCCAATGTATCTCTCAGTTAAGAGATGCACTTGAGTACCCCGTACGAGCGAATCATTACGACGTAAACGGAGAGCTCCTAGCTCATTTCGGCGGTAAGCCGGGAGAGCTATTTCATCTACGCCAATCGAACGAGTCTCCGCGTCAATCCTCGGACAGTGAAACGCCCGCGTCCAGATTTCAGATTGAGGAGGTAGTTCTGTCTGTACATCCTCCAGTTCTTGGTCCCGGTAATAGTGAGGAGCAGAGTTGCATCGTCGTGAATGAAGTGGCGGCGTACTCAAGTCTGATTGATCTTGACGACGAACCTCTCGATTTAGGGTTCGAAGATGAGTGGATGGTCGAGTCGGAAGCGGTTGCCCCCAAGGGAGACGCAAACGTAGCTAAAGCAATCGTTGAATTGCAAAGAGCGATGAGGCATCACAAGGCCATCGACACTGATATGGGGTGGGATGATGTCGATCTGTTTCTGCCAGAAAGGGCACATCCTTTAGAGATTAGTGATGGCGATGAAATCCGCGGTTTGCTCTTCCGAGGTTTGCGCGAAGGCACCGTATCTGAGACAGCTCTTATCGATTTATGTCTTAAGCCTGAATTCTCCAGTAATGAGAGTTTTCGGCGTCTTCTGACTATTGTATTAGGCGACCTTGGCGTCGTAATTGATGAATGGGAGAGAGACGACGAACAATCCGATCTTCTCGATCCTACAATGGACGAAGACGTCACACTATCAGAGGCCATGGAATTTGCAGCAGACCTCTCGTCAGGCCGCAATGAGCCGCTAAGATTTTATGCAAAGGGGTTGAAAAAAGAGTTGCTCGGGGCAGCAGAAGAAATTTCTTTAAGCCGCGAGATGGCGGAAGCAAAAGCGCAAGCCCTGGATGAGCTTTCGTGCTGGCAATCGGGGCTTCATGTCGTTTTTGATGCTGCTGACAAGGTTGCGCTCGGGGAGGCAAGTCACGAGCAGTTCATGTCCCGAGATGATCTTCTAGGAGACTATGAGGGACTGGAGCGCAATAGTGAGATATCTGCGAGTGAGGAAGTTTATCAGGCGGACGAAGAGTTCGGACTTGATCCTATCGCATCATCCTTTGTCGCTGCAGTTTCAGCTGCTCGCTCTGCCGGCAACGACTCATCGAAAACCCGTGATGCACTTATTGCCGCTAATCTTTCCCGAATTTTTCTTATCGAACTTTCGAGAATTGCAAATTGTGATTTGGCTGGTGCAGGATTCGTTTCTGCAATTCAACGCCAAGAGGCTGCGCGGAAGATGATGATTGTTTCCAATCTTCGTTTGGTACTTTCTATAGCCAATAAGTATCGATGGTCCGAGCTGCCTTTTGATGATCTTGTGCAAGAAGGCAATATAGGTCTGATGAGGGCCGTTGAGCGCTACGACTGGCGTAAAGGATTCAGGTTTTCTACCTATGCTACTTGGTGGATTCGCCAGCAAATTACGCGTGCAATTGCCAATCAAGAGCGGGCGGTCCGTGTTCCTGTTCATATGCAAGATTTGGCGAGAGGTGTTTTACGAGAGCGGGATAAATTTGAGTTTCAGATGGGTGGGGCTGAAAGTGAGCGGAGTACGTCTGATCGAACAGGTATAGCTCTCGACAAACTCAAAATCCTTTTGACGGTATTTGAGAAGGTCAGCAGTCTGGACGAACCTATTGAAGAAAACTCAAGATCGTTGGTTGATCTCTTGGTAGAAGAAGAACCATCAGACCCGGCGATTGCAGCAGAAAATGCTTCCTTAAGGGAAATTCTGCTGAGCATGATTGGAGAACTCGACGAGCGTTCGGCCAAGGTTATAACTCTCCGTTTTGGCTTAGGCCAAGATGACGCCATGACCTTGGAAGAGATCGGTTGCCTATTTGATGTCACTCGTGAACGTATTCGACAGATTGAGTCAAAAGCGCTTAATAAACTATGTCATCCGATAAGAATGGAAAAGTTGATCTTGTATGTAGGCGACTACTTCGAGATGAAACAGTTCCGTTCCTCAGGGGGGCAGCTAGAATCCGACTCAGTTCAATCTGCTGAGCACAGCGGTAAAATTAAGACAAGTAAATCGTTAGCTGTGAGGGAGGGCGAAGTCTAGATGAGGCTGCTTTATCCGGGGCTCCGACAAAGACAAGTATTCTTTCACGAGCGATTTTTATTCGATCTTCTAGACTAGGGCTCTTGGCCTTTGTGTTGAAAAGGAAGCTTCCTGTGACAGGCGAACTCATGCATCGCTGCCAGCACAGCTAGATGATCAGGTTCGTAGGATAGCCCGCCGTATGGCTGATGTGGGCTTCACACTTCTTTCTGGAACTACTTATTTCAAATGAACGAACGCACCAGGTATGCCCCTCCGCGAGCCAGCGCGATGTTGGAAGCCCTACGTGGCCTTGGATACTCGACCTCCTCAGCATTAGCTGATGTGATCGACAACGGTGTTTCCGCCGGAGCGTCTGAAATACATGTAACGTTCACTTGGGATGGTGACAAAAGCCGGATTTCGATTTTGGACAATGGGCGAGGTATGGACGACGCTGAGTTAGAGGTTGCAATGACTCTTGGTGCAAAATGCCCACTTGATGATCGTGCGTCGAATGATCTGGGTCGTTTTGGGATGGGCTTGAAAACCGCGTCCTTTTCTCAGTGCCGCCGTCTCACTGTTGCATCTCGACAAATGAATGGGCCTCTTTCCTGTCTGCGATGGGATCTCGATGCCATAGCAGCATCGAGGGACGTTGGATGGAGAATGTTTGAGGGGGCAGCTCATGGTTCCGAAGCTTTCGTTGAGCCTGCTTATTCCTCGCCCTCCGGAACAATAGTTCTCTGGGAAAACCTGGACCGAATCGTTACGCCTGGCTATACCTCTGATCATTTTGCCGACTTGATAGACGATGTTGAGCTACGTTTGGCAATGGTTTTTCATCGATTGCTAGAGGGGGCGAACCCAGTTTTCCGGCTATACCTCAACAGCAAGATAGTTAATCCATGGGATCCCTTTATGACGGGGCATCCTGCGAAGCCATGGCATTCGCCAGTGGCCAGAATCCACACGCCTTCAGGCATCGTGGAAGCTCAGTGTCACGTGTTACCACATAAAGATAGACTGTCTGAAGAGGAATTCAGTAGGTCGGGTGGGGCAGAGGGATGGACCTCTCAACAAGGATTTTATGTATATCGCAATCATCGCCTGCTTCTTGCCGGCGGATGGCTAGGAATTGGGCAAGGCCGTGCATGGAACCGAGAGGAGCCTCATCGGCTTGCTAGGATTAGGTTGGACATACCTAATACAGCCGATTCCGATTGGAAGATTGACGTTAAGAAATCCACCGCCCGGCCTCCTGTAACAGTGCGTCCGTGGCTTACGAAATTGGCTGAAGATACGAGAGAAAGAGCCAGAAGGGTATTTGCTTTTCGCGGCACGCAAATGCCTGGGCTTGGGGGAGTTAAGATTGAGCAACAAGCATGGCGTGTCGATAGGCTGAAGGATGGTGTTCGTTACCGCATTGATCAGCGGCATCCGGCCGTGGCCGCAGTAATTGAGGCTGTGGGTGGTAATGCAAACCTTGTGAAAGCCATGCTACGGGTTGTCGAGGAAACTGTGCCTGTGCAACGGATATGGCTCGATACAGCCGAGAATAAGGAAACGCCGCGCACCGGGTTTGAGGGGGAGCCCAACGCGGCAGTGATCGAAGTTGCAGGCGTACTTTTTAATGACTTGATCGAACGTAAGGGGTTAAGCATAGAAGATGCTCGTAAATCGATGCTTCGTACTGAGCCATTTCAAAAGTACCCAACACTGATTGCCAAATTAGGTGAAAACGAATGACCTCAGCGGAAGAGATAGCTGCGCAACTAGAGCTACTGGAAAATGTGATCGCTACAGCGCAAAGACTGGTAAAAACCGAGAAGGATAAGTCAAAAGTTACCCCAACCTTTATTGCCGATAAGGTTCGGCTCGCGGCGGAAATGTTCTCCGGTGATTCATCTTTTATAGTGGATCAAGGAAAGGTCGTAGCCACGCTCATCCAGCGTTTCAGCCACTGGATCGGCAAATCGACCACGCTTAAAGACAACGCGGGGCACTTTGACTGGCTCACAGCCACGCGTAAACGAGATTGGCAATACTGGCGGCGTTATGAAGACTATTTGGAGTCTAAACTTTCCGACACAGTGGTCGAAGGAATTGATGAGGCTACTGATGACATCCTTGGCCTGTTGGAAGATCCGCAGCGTGGAGATGACTGGGATCGCAGAGGCCTTGTGGTCGGACACGTGCAATCCGGGAAAACCAGCAATTACTCAGGGCTTATTTGTAAGGCCGCCGATGCTGGCTATAAAATAATCATAGTGCTAGCGGGTATGCACAACAACCTGCGCTCGCAAACCCAAATGCGGCTAGAGGAAAGTTTCCTAGGCTACGAGACGACCATTGACCGTGATCCGGGCATGCCCATTGGCGTTGCGGAATTCGGCGAAGACCTAAAGACCAACTCTGCGACCACGCGAGCAGAGAACGGCGACTTCAACAACGCTATCGCTAAACATTTCCATGGTATTTCTCCTGAAGAGCGGCCGTGGCTTTTTGTGGTTAAGAAACAGAAATCTGTCTTAACTGCCCTGTTGAATTGGATACAAAAACGGGTAGCCGATAGCACCGATGCAAGTAATGGACGAAAGCTCGTCACAAAGCTACCTCTATTGATGATCGACGACGAAGCAGATAACGCCTCGGTTGATACAGGTGAGCAGATGTTCAACGACGACGGCACGCCGGATGAGGAGCACCATCCTAAAACTATTAATAGCCTCATACGCCAATTACTACACGCATTCTCACGTAAAGCCTATGTCGGTTACACGGCTACGCCCTTTGCAAACATTTTCATTCATCACAAAGGCGCTACGGCTAAGGAAGGCCCGGACCTTTTCCCTAGGTCTTTCATAATTAACCTGGCCGCTCCTTCCAACTACGTTGGTCCTGCCCGCATGTTCGGCAAAATGACTAAGGAAGGACGCAAAGGCGCGCTTCCCCTCTCACGAAATATCGCGGATCACTATGATGCTGAGTCGGATTCGGGATGGATGCCACCCAAGCACAAAAAGACACATGTTCCTACGTACAAAGGGCAGGAAATCATTCCACCGTCCTTGAACGAGGCAATATGCGCTTTTGTGCTGGCTTGTGCCGTGCGAGAGCTACGCGGCCAAGATGGTCAGCACAATTCGATGCTAGTGCACGTTACCCGCTTCGTGGACGTGCAAAGTCATGTACGCGAACAAATTGAGGCGGCCGTGCGTCGCATGCGCCAAAAAATCACTCGCCGTATTGATGCTCAAGAGCAAATTGAGCAGCTGCGCAATCTTTGGGAGCACGATTTTCTTCCGATTCGTGATGAAGTGGTAAAACTTTCTCCTGTTGAGGATTGCCCCCCAGAGATGCCTAGCTGGGATGACATCCTTGCAGTCCTGCCTGATGTGCTGAATGACATAGAAGTCCGTTCCATCAACGGCACGGCTAAGGACGCGCTGGATTATGCGACACCCGGCGCGGTGCTGAAGGTAATTGCTGTTGGTGGTGACAAGCTTGCCCGTGGTCTGACGCTGGAGGGGCTGTGTGTGAGCTACTTCGTGCGTACGACAAAGATGTACGACACCCTCATGCAAATGGGACGTTGGTTCGGCTATCGTCCAGGCTATCTTGATCTATGTCGCCTATACACCTCTGCTGATCTGGTGAAGTGGTTTGGGCATATTGCCGATGCTTCGGAGGAACTACGGGAAGAATTCGATTTTATGGCTGAAGCGAAGCTGACGCCGGAGCAATACGGGCTTAAGGTAATGTCGCATGAGGTACTTACTGTCACCTCTCCGTTGAAAATGAGAAACGCGCAAACGCTTTCGTTGACTTATAGCGGGACTCGACCACAGACCATCCTATTTCATCGTGACGCCAAGATTCAGCAACAGAATCTTGACGCTACCGACACTCTAATCAGGTCACTTGGCAATTCATGGGAGAACTCGCCAAAGCACGATCGCGATGGTGAGCCAGACTCATGGCCAAATGCGCGTCTTTGGAAGGACGTAAACGTATCTGATGTTCTAACGTTCCTTGGCGCTTATGTGACGCATCCGAATGCCACCAGTGCCAAATCTGTTTTGCTATCGGAATTCATAACCAAGATGGTCGGTACCGGGCAATTGACGAAGTGGAGCGTCGCTTTGCTCGGCGGTGGTAACGGCGTCGGTGATCAGCACGAATTCCCCGGAGGCGAACCTTCGAGCAGTTATTCGATCCGTAAGACTGAGGACTCTGTCGATCCTCAAAGGGTTGATCAAAAGAGTTTTGCTATAGGCGTGCTCACCGACCCAAAAGATGAGGGTATTGACCTAAGCGATGATGCTTGGCGAGAGGCACTAGCTCTTACTCGTGCGGCTTGGAAACCTGAACCTTCACGCGGACGAACCTCGTTGCCGAACTTCCCGAGTGGCAAAGGCATTCGCGAAACTCGCGGAAGACTTGGTGGAGATGTGGACCGTGGATTGCTTTTGCTCTATCCGCTAACACCGCATTTTTACAAGGAAAAGACGCCTGAACGATTGATCGTTCCGGGGTGGAGCAAGCCTATTATGGCTTTTGCCATCGCGTTCCCTAGCAGTGACAATCCAATTAGCGTGGAATACGAAGTTAACCTCCTCTACTGGATGCAAGAATATGGTCCGTCCGAATAAAGAGTTTCTGCTTGCATGGTCGTCATTGTCCGGAAACGACATTATACCTGGCTGGCAGGTTATTTCCCTCGCTCCTGCAGGCCCTGTCGAAGTACAAGCAGGACGACGATCACCGTCCAACGTCGAGGCGATATTGTTCTGCTTTCCGACGGCCAAGCTGCCTCGCACAGAAAAATTGCCTGAAGGGCAGGGCTTTTTGGTAGAGCGAGCCGAACAATTAAATTCTCCAGGATTTAGGCTCGCACTCACTCGAAAAGAAGCTGGAAGTATTCAACTCTTCACTGCGATGGTTTGTGATGTCGTTGGTGCATTAGACGAGACTGCAGCTACTGGCGTTGACGAAACTAAACTGTTGCGAGTTTTAATCGGTCGAGTATTTGCTTGGAAGCAGTTCATGTCGCGCGGTGCGAATCCTCTGAGTATTGAGGCAGAACTCGGCCTGATAGGCGAACTCAATTTCATGATTGCTCTCCTAGAAATAGGAGTCTCGGTTGAAGAGGTCCTTAAAGGCTGGGTGGGGCCAGATGACGCTCCACAAGATTTCCTATTGGGAGATGGTGCGTTTGAAGTCAAGGCGACGATGTCCACGTCTGGCTTCCCTGTGAGAATAACTTCTCTTGAGCAATTGGACGACTCCGTAGCGTCGCCTCTCTTTCTCTCCGCGGAGCGTTTCTCGCGTGAGGAGGGCGGGCAAACTCTTCCCGAGTTAGTCGTGAAAACTGAGCTACGGTTAGGTGGAGAACTTGGAACTGTTAACTTTCTAAGAGAAAGGCTTATGGTTGCTGGTTATTTCGAAGGACACTCAAGTCACTACACAAGAAAATTCGAATCGAAAGAAAGGCGGGTTTTTTCTATATCTAAAGGCTTCCCGAGATTGACACCCGGGACTGTTCCCGTTGGAGTCAGTCGGGCCCTCTATGAAATCAATCTAGACTACGCCGGAGATTTCCTATTGAGCCTCGATGTAGCACTGAAACAACTAGGAGTGAAGGGATGACGCTAGATGATTTTTTCGCAGAGACTCGGAGCGAGATAGCGATCCAGATGTTAGACGGCGCCACCTTTGGTGAGCTCGTTTTTTCCGAGGTGGTAATGCAGCACCTTGTTGACGCTGGAATGACTTTCGATCCAGTTGTTTGCCATTTTCAAGGGAAGGTAGGGAACGCAAATTTACGCTTAAGCGGATATGCGATGTCAGAGGACGCTGACCAGCTTGACCTTTTCGTAAGTCTTTACGAGGGCTTCGAAAGCCTAAGCCCGATCTCCGATCAAGACATCAAAACAGCAGCGGCCCAATGTGTTCGCTTCTTAGAGCTTTGCGCAGCCGGGCGCATCGCCGAAAAACTCGATCCCTCAAGTGATGTCCATTCACTTGCATTGACGATCCGCGAAATTTATGACGAGCTGGAGCAGGTTCGTGTCTACGTACTTGCAGACGGTATTGCAAAATCGAAGAGTTTCAAGCCCAGAGACGTTGGCGGGAAGCATGTGAAACTTGAAGTCATGGATATGGAAAGGCTTTATCGACATCGTTCGGAAGGTAAGCCGCGTGATGAACTTGTAATCGATTTCAATGAGGTTTCCGGGTCTCCGCTTCCGTGCGTATTTGTGCCAGGAGAGACTGGCGATTATGACTACGCTCTTACTGCGATCCCAGGAGAAGCACTCCGGTTTATTTATGAGAAATTTGGCCCTCGGTTACTCGAAGCTAACGTACGCTCCTTCTTAAGTGTGAAGGCGAAAGGCGTGAACGCAGGATTGCAGAACACTTTGCGGAGTGCACCTGAAAGATTCATGGCTTATAACAATGGGATTGTATTAGTCGCGGACGAGATGCGGTTGGATCGCGCTGGGGATGGATCGCCTGGTATTGCATGGTTACGTGGTATGCAAATCGTAAATGGAGGTCAAACCACTGCTTCAATTTTCTTTGCCAAAAAGAAATATGCGGATACAGATCTGAGCAAGGTTCGCGTCCCAGCTAAAATCATCGTAATGAAAGAGCAAGATCCAGCGAAAGAAGAGGCGCTTGTCTCTGATATTTCGCGGTATGCAAACAGTCAGAATGCTGTTCGGCAATCAGATCTATCAGCTAATAAGCCGTTCCATGTTGATATCGAACGGTTGTCTCTTTCTGTTTATTGCCCTGATGGAATGGGAAGGTGGTTTTACGAGAGGGCTGCGGGCAGTTACAACACTCTGCTCTCCCGAGAAGGTACTACTCCAGCTAAGCTTCGAGCTCTGAGGGATTCCGTACCAACCTCAAGGAAAATTACAAAAACTGAGTTGGCTAAGTATTCAACTGCATGGGATGGATACGCTGACATTGTTAGTCTTGGCGCACAGAAGTGCTTTGATCGGTTTATGTTTGGTGTGACTGACGCTGAGGCTAAAAGCACTTCCTTTAGTCCGGATGTCTCCTATTTTAAAGCTATCGTCTCGAAAGCTTTGTTATTTAAGGCTGTTCACAAAACTGCGCGGCCATTAGTGCCTGCTTTTTTAGCAAACGTTGCAGCATATACTGTTGCATTGATTTCCAAAACTTACGGGAAGTCTTTCAGTCACGAGCGAGTTTGGAGTAAGCAGGGAGTTTCCCCTCAGCTTGTTAAGCAAATTGAAATATGGGCGCGGGAAGTCAATGACCGTCTTCATGAGACAGCGAACGGCAGGATGATCTCTGAATGGGCAAAGCGTCCAGAGTGTCGGGAGGCTATGTTCTCTCGACCGTTCTCTTTGCCGTTGGAAGATATTCCTGAGGCGTTGTAATAATTGTTTTAACCCAGAAGATCTTCAAGCCATTGGAGAAGGGTGAGTAGATTTATACCTCCGTTGTCGGAGGCAGGTCAGAAATTAAACTCTATTTTGAGTTCCTGCCTCCGAAACTACTGGTTGCCTTTGGTCGACAGCCTATCCGACTCGATCAAATACTAGTTGATGTTTAGCCGTTTTTTCCTGATCGATACGAGTCGATGATCGCAGCAACAACTGCCGCGATTTTTCTGGCAAGAAGCGGGGGTACTGCGTTTCCGATTTGAGTGTACTGCTGTGTTCTGGTTCCTTCGAAGAAATAATTGTCAGGAAAAGTCTGCAATCGAGCAGCCTCTCGAACAGTCAGGCTTCGGCACTGGCTTGGATCCGGGTGAATGTAGTAATGACCATCTTTAGCTATGTGGGCGACCACTGTAGTTGAAGGGCCAGATGCTATTTGAACTCTGAAGCGGTCGTTAAAGGGAACCGAGTCGGAGGTGACATTTTCATGTGCTGGTAGGAGCCGCGCAGGAAATTGATGAATTTTGGGTGAGGTGCCATTCAAAGTTGCGTAGCTTGCTGCAAATATATATCTATGAAGGTCGGAGCGCATATGGCCTCTAGCCTCGTGCTGCAATACTCCCTTCAATCGTGAGTCGAGGAACCATTCGCGCTGCTTTGTATTCATTTCTGGAAATATTTTCCAAGGTATGAATCTATTGCCGCTAGAAGTCAGCTTATTTGCGTCTTTAGCGGCATTTTTCATAGCATCTATTAATTTTCCCTGACCAACTTCATAGGAAGGAAGAACCAAAGAGCTAGCTTCCTCCAGAGTGGAAAGCCAAGCTTCGAGGGAGTCTCCCCCCCTGGAAATTTTGCTCCGAATTGGAGGGAGTCCTGATAAAGCCTGACCAACTGTGAAAGTCGTTTTGCTAGGCTCCATGACAAGCCCTTTCTGATTTTCCAGTAGCGCTCGGCAATTCGAGGCAACGTCAGAGCGGACTCCAAGTAAGATAACCCTGTGCCGAGCCTGCGGAAGACCGTAACGTTCTGCTTGAATAATAAAATCGTGTGGATCGGGTCTATCCGCATTTTTAGGGACAACTAAGGAGCGGATGTTATACGAAAGACCGTCACCAGGAGTCGACAGATCCTCGAGAATTTGCTCGAAAATATTCGAGCCGCTGTGCTTCGAGGACAATATGCCCTTCACATTCTCCATGACGAAGATCGTTGGTTTGAACTCGCGAATAATCCGCAGATATTCTTTGTAGAGAAAGTGCTTCTCATCGCTTTCAAACTCTTCTTGGCTTTCGCGTGTTCGACGGGAACGCCCAGCTAAGGAGTATGCTTGGCACGGAGGTCCACCAATTAGAACCCATTCGTCTGCACCTACCAGTGCTTTTCTAATCCAATTGTCCACTTCATCGGGCGATATTTTACCAAGCTCCGCGAGTTTGGCTTCTTGCGAAGCTTCCACTGCTTCCGCTGGTACGTCTTTATGTTTGAAAAACTCTTCACGAGTGATATCACCGCGAACATAGTCGTAGTAAGCCTCGGGCACTTCGCCCTTCGGAAAAGAGCGGAACAATGCCCGGAGCGACAGAGTAGCGTGAGCGACAGGATCTTTCTCGATCGAGACACGAAGCTGGAACTTACGGATTCCTTTCTCATGGCCACCGATTGAAGAGAATCCCTCACCGAGTCCGCCCGGGCCAGCAAAGAGGTCGATGACCGGAATAGATTCCTTATATTTCATTGAATTATTCGATGCGCCTAAGACAAAAATAATAAAAGCGCATGCAGCGCTTAAAGAAGTCGTATCCCCAAAGAGGCACGCACTATGTTCGATAAATGGTAACGGTTCACTAGGTGGTGGGCAAGAAATGAACCTTGGGCAGAGGATCAAAACAATACCGGATGTACGCGGAAAAGCGTCCAGTCATTTGCCTTTATTAGGCAATGCCCATAATCGTCAAATTAACGTTACGGTTGGTATGGTTTTAGGTGGGTGACGGATGGGTATCGGTTTCAAGTGGGGTAGTATTTTTGACGTCTACGTATGAGGTAGTGAGCACCTATTTCCCATAAAAAAGCCCCGATCAGATCGGGGCTCTTTGCTTTCTCGACTCGCCGACTCAAACCGCAATCGTCAAATCATGCCGAGCGAGACTATTAGTCCCAGCTAAGCGCCCCACCAGTCTGATACTCAATAACCCGAGTCTCAAAGAAATTCTTCTCTTTCTTCAAGTCCATAATCTCGCTCATCCAAGGGAATGGGTTAGTCGTCCCTGGGTACTCTTCCTTCAAACCAATCTGGCTCAAACGACGGTTAGCGATGAACTTCAGGTAGTCCTCCATCATCGCCGCGTTCATGCCCAATACGCCGCGAGGCATGGTGTCACGCGCGTATTCGATCTCCAGCTGCGTACCCTGCAGGATCATCTGGGTCGCTTCTTCTTTCATTTCGGCATCCCACAGGTGCGGGTTTTCGATTTTGATCTGGTTGATCACGTCGATGCCGAAGTTCAGGTGCATGGATTCGTCGCGCAGGATGTATTGGAACTGCTCGGCGACGCCGGTCATTTTGTTGCGGCGGCCCATGGAGAGGATTTGGGTGAAGCCGCAGTAGAAGAAGATGCCTTCCAGACCGCAGTAGTAGGCGATCAGGTTGCGCAGCATCTCTTTGTCGGTGTCCGGG
>NZ_JBIUVJ010000037.1:16603-50123 GCF_044742875.1 Pseudomonas sp. NPDC087817 | reverse complement strand
CTCTCAGCCTCGCGCCGCTTGCGGCGTGGGCTGCGGTTCCTGTGGTCGATGACAACTCCGGTTATAACAATAGCGGGAGTGGTTATCCGCCTGCGGGTTACGGTACGAACGGCGCCTATGCCGGGGGAGCGGCTTCGGCCCCTGCCTCGGCACAAGGCATGCTGTTCAACCAACTGCAACAAATGCAGGATCAGATTTCGCGCCAGCAAGGCGTGATTGAAGAACTGCAGAATCAGGTTGCGCGCATGAAGCAAGAATCCCTGGAGCGATACCAGGATCTTGATCGGCGCATAGGATCCGGTGTTGCACCTGCCGCGACTCCTGAGAATTCTTCTGCCGGTGGCGATGCAAGTGCTGCTGCCGGTGCTGCCGCTGGCGCCGGGGCTGCTGCCCAGGCACCTGCTGCAAGTAGTGAACCGGGTGATCCGGCCAAGGAAAAGCTGTATTACGATGCCGCTTTCGACCTGATCAAAGCCAAGGATTTCGACAAGGCCAGCCAGGCCTTCGCCGCTTTCCTGCGCAAATACCCGAACAGCCAATACGCGGGCAATGCCCAGTACTGGTTGGGTGAAGTGAACCTGGCCAAAGGTGATCTGCAAGGTGCAGGTCAGGCGTTTGCCAAGGTATCGCAGCTGTATCCCAAGCATGCCAAAGTGCCGGATTCGCTGTACAAGCTCGCCGATGTAGAGCGCCGTCTCGGTCACACCGACAAGGTCAAAGGCATCCTGCAGCAGGTGGTGGCCCAATATCCGGGCACGTCCGCCGCGCAGTTGGCCCAGCGCGATCTGCAACGCATGTAACGCAGCTTTACCCGTTTGGAAGAAACCCGCGCTTGTCGCGGGTTTTTTCGTTAGAATTCACGCCCTTTTTCTGAAACACGCTTCTTGTGGTCTACGCGTTGGCGGGATTGCCTGAAGTGCCTGACGGAGGCGGACAGCCTGTTTAGCTGTTACGCCCGTGGCGACTATGCAAGACACATTGAGAATTACCGAAGTTTTCTACTCTTTGCAGGGGGAAACGCGGACCGCGGGGCTGCCCACGGTTTTTGTGCGCCTGACCGGTTGCCCATTGCGTTGCCAATACTGCGACAGTGCCTATGCGTTCAGTGGCGGGACAATCCGCACCCTCGACGACATCCTTGAACAAGTAGCCGGGTTTCGACCGCGCTACGTCTGCGTCACCGGCGGTGAGCCGTTGGCACAGCCGAACGCCATTCCCTTGCTCAAACAGTTGTGTGATGCCGGTTACGAGGTTTCGCTGGAAACCAGCGGCGCCCTTGACGTTTCGGCTGTCGATCCGCGCGTCAGTCGCGTGGTCGACCTGAAGACGCCGGGTTCGAAAGAAGCTCACCGCAACCGTTACGAAAATATCGAACTGCTGACCCCGAACGATCAGGTGAAGTTTGTCATCTGTTCGCGGGAAGACTACGACTGGGCGGTTTCCAAGCTGATTCAGTACGGACTGGATCGACGCGCCGGCGAAGTGCTGTTCTCGCCTAGCCACCATGACCTGAATGCTCGGGATCTGGCGGACTGGGTGGTGGCAGACAATTTGCCGGTACGCCTGCAATTGCAGTTGCATAAATATCTTTGGAACGATGAGCCGGGGCGCTGACATGACCGAACAACTGAACACCACCGAAAAACGTGCGGTCATCCTGCTGTCCGGCGGCCTCGACTCGGCAACCGTCGTGGCCATGGCCCGCGCCGAAGGCTATAGCTGCTACACCATGAGTTTCGATTATGGCCAGCGCTCTCACGCAGAATTACACGCTGCTGCCCGCGTTGCCCGGGATCTGGGTGTGGTCGAACACAAGGTGATCGGCCTCAACCTGAACGGCATGGGCGGCTCGGCACTGACTGATAGCAGCATCGACATTCCGGAGGAGCTGGGCGAGGGCATCCCGGTCACTTATGTGCCGGCGCGCAATACGGTTTTTCTGTCTCTGGCGTTGGGTTGGGCTGAAGTGCTCGGCGCTCGCGACATCTTCATCGGTGTGAACGCCGTGGACTATTCCGGTTACCCGGATTGCCGTCCCGAGTTCATCGAGTCGTTCGAACGCATGGCGAATCTGGCGACCAAGGCCGGTGTCGAGGGCAATGGCTTCCGTATCCGGGCACCGTTGCAGAATTTGAGCAAGGCGCAAATCGTTCAGGCAGGCGTGAAGCTTGGTGTCGATTACGGCCTCACCGTTTCCTGCTATCAGGCCGATAATGACGGCCGCGCATGCGGCAAATGCGACAGTTGCCGCCTGCGTGCAGAAGGCTTTGCGGCAGCCGGTGTGGAGGATCCAACACCTTATTTTTGATTTTTTTCAAAAAGGTGTTGAATAGTCCTTAAAAATCAGTATTATACGCGCCACCACACAGCGGGTCGTTAGCTCAGTTGGTAGAGCAGTTGGCTTTTAACCAATTGGTCGTAGGTTCGAATCCCACACGACCCACCATATTTGGCGGTTTAGAAAATCCGGAAGGCCCACGAAAGTGAGGATTTCCGGGTTTTTTTTTGCCTGCATTTCCGGTGTATGTTCTTTCAGCAGCAGCCGCGCTGACGCAGGTCAGAATCATCTTTTGTATCAACGGGATATTCTGTAGCCTTGCGCAGCTTCAACGCTGTCCGTGCCTGATAAAACTCACTCTCCCGGCGGTACCCTCAAGCGGTCCGGAGCCGGGTGTATACTCGACTTTCGCGCGAAAGCGCCTGCAGGTCTTGCGAACATGACGCAGATTTCCGAACGCCGTCTGGTTCAAGCCCACCTCGATGCCAAACAGCCCAAACCGCTGACGGCCGAGGAAGAGGCTTATTACCGTTCTGCCATCGCCGCCGAGCTCAAGGCTCAGGACGCGGTGTTGGTTGCCCACTTTTATTGCGACCCGGTGATTCAGGCTCTGGCCGAAGAAACCGGCGGCTGTGTCTCCGACTCCCTGGAGATGGCTCGCTTCGGCAATGCTCATCCGGCCAAGACCGTAGTGGTCGCCGGCGTGAAGTTCATGGGCGAGACCGCGAAGATTCTCAATCCTGAAAAACGTGTGCTGATGCCAACTCTGGAAGCGACTTGCTCGCTCGACCTGGGTTGCCCGGTGGACGAGTTCTCGGCGTTCTGCGATCAGCATCCAGAGCGCACGGTAGTGGTTTACGCCAACACTTCCGCTGCAGTGAAGGCGCGGGCTGACTGGGTGGTGACATCGAGCTGCGCACTGGAAATCGTCGAAAGCCTGATGGACAACGGCGAGACCATCATCTGGGGGCCGGACAAGCATCTGGGCACTTATATCCAACGCAAGACCGGCGCCGATATGTTGCTCTGGGACGGTGCCTGCATCGTCCATGAAGAGTTCAAGTCCAAGCAGCTCGAAGACATGAAAGCGCTGTACCCGGACGCGGCAATTCTGGTGCACCCGGAATCGCCGACTTCGGTGATCGAACTGGCCGATGCAGTAGGCTCCACCAGTCAATTGATCGCTGCCGCGCAAAGCCTGCCGAACAAGACGCTGATTGTCGCCACCGACCGAGGCATCTTCTACAAGATGCAGCAGCTGTGCCCGGACAAGGTCTTCATTGAAGCGCCAACCGCCGGTAACGGCGCCGCGTGTCGCAGTTGCGCACATTGCCCGTGGATGGCCATGAATACCCTTGAGCGCACGCTCAAGAGCTTGAAGGAAGGGACGAACGAGATCTTTGTTGATCCGGCGTTGATTCCGCAGGCGATTCGGCCGTTGAAGCGGATGCTGGACTTTACGCAAGCGGCGCGGATGAAGCTGGCCGGTAACGCCTGAGGTCTTTCAGGCAACAAACAAACCTGTAGGAGTGAGCCTGGTTGCGATAGCGGTGTGTCAGATAGCAATTATGTTTGCTGACACACCGCTATCGCGATCAGGCTCACTCCTACTGTGGTTTCTGGCGTCTGGAAATTACTTGGTCTTCTTCGGAATCCGCACCACGCGGGTGTCGGAATAGATGTCGTGCCACGTGCGCTTCTGCTTGTCGTACAGGGACCAGAAGAATCCGAGCCCTACGCACAGCCACGAAGCGATCGACACCATGAAGCGCAGCAGCGCCTGCCACAGGCTGATCGCCTCGCCATTGGCGTTCTGCACGCGAATCCCCCACACCTGCATACCCAGTGTCTGCCCGCCATGGGTCCAGAACTTGGCGAAGAAGGCAAACAGCACCAGCAACAGCACTGTCGAATAGAGCGGATCGCCGTCGAGTTTGCCGGCATCGGTCATTGCTCGCAAACGTTCTTCGCCGATGATCGCCGCCTGGATCAACTTGTAAACGAAGCCGGTCACGATCAGCAGAGCGGTGCACAGCAGAAAGTCATAGAACATCGCGGCCAGACGACGGCCGAGGCCAACGGGAGGAAAGTCGCCCTGGGGGGTGAGCAGGTTTTTCGACATGGCAGCCTCTGGACGCAAAATGAAGCGCCATTTTACGGATTCGCGCGCACAAAAAAGCCCCTGATATCAATATCAGGGGCTTTTTCGTTACAGAGATCAGGCTTCTGCTTGTACTTCGTCAGCCTGCATGCCTTTCTGGCCTTGCACAGCAACGAAAGTCACTTTCTGGCCTTCTTTCAGGCTCTTGAAGCCGTTGCCCTGGATGGCGCGGAAATGCACGAACAGATCCGGACCGCTTTCTGGAGTGATAAAACCAAAACCTTTCTCGTCGTTAAACCACTTGACGGTACCGCTCTGACGTGTGGACATTTCTTATTTCCTTTGACGCAATAAATTGATGACAGTCTCTTTCTCATGAAAGAGTACTGGGGCTGGTTGCAGGAGAGTAAGAAGACGTCGAACGGGATGTAGCTAACTTGTAGGCTACTGCCCAGGTCACGATTCCAAGCTGACCCATGCAAACACAGTGGACAAACTCTACGCCAACTACGGGAGAAAAAACAAGCCCCCGCAAGGGCCCGGTTTTGCTGCACTTGCTGGCAGTTAGTCGGTCCACTAGTGCAGGCTTAGACGATTAGCTTGTTCAAATCTTTTCGAACGTTATAAGCAAAGTTCATATTCGAATCGACTGTTAGAAAATGCACTTTTTTGTGGCGATTGCGTTACACATTAGTGCACGCATAACGCAATCGCGTTACTTATAGAAACAGTCAATCAACCACGATAGTAGCGTTGTGGAACAAATGGCATTTTGCTTACAAGCATTGGCACCTTTTTCCCACGCACGATGGCCCAAACGGTTGTATCGAGGGTGACATAAGCACTGTCGAGGTAGCCCATCGCCAATGGCCCGCCCAGGGTCGGTCCGAAACCGCCGCTGCACACGCTGCCAATGATCTCGCCCGCTTCGTTGACGATCTCCGCGCCTTCACGCACTGGCGTGCGTTCTTGCGGCAGCAGGCCGACGCGTTTACGCGCGACACCGTTCTCTTGTTGAGCAAAGACTTGTTCTGCACCCGGGAAACCGCCGGCCCGTGCGCCATCAGCGCGGCGCGTCTTGGAGATCGCCCACAACAGGCTGGCCTCGATTGGCGTGGTGTCGGTGTTCATGTCGTGGCCGTACAGGCACAGGCCGGCTTCCAGACGCAGCGAGTCGCGAGCGCCAAGGCCAATGGCCTGGACTTCTGGCTCGGCGAGCAGGGCGCGAGCGAGTTTTTCCGCATCGGCGGCTGGCACCGAGATTTCGAAACCGTCTTCACCGGTGTAACCCGAACGGCTGACGAAGCAATCCACACCCAACAATTGCACGCGGTTGAACTGCATGAAAGTCATTTTCGCGACCTCAGGCGCGAGGCGCGCCAGCACCGTAACGGCGGCTGGACCCTGCAGAGCGAGCAGGGCACGCGCTTCGAACAGCTCCGTAATGGTGCACTGATCGCCGATGTGTTTTTGCAGATGCGCCAGATCCTGATCCTTGCACGCCGCGTTGACCACCAGGAACAGTTCGTCGTTACCGAGGTTGGCGACCATCAGGTCATCGAGAATGCCGCCGGTTTCATTGGTGAACATCGCGTAACGCTGCATGCCCACTGGCAGGTCGATGATGTCCACCGGCACCAGGGTTTCCAGGGCTTTGGCGGCGTTGGCACCGGTCAGGCGCATCTGGCCCATGTGCGAAACGTCGAACAGCCCGGCCTGCTCACGGGTGTGCTGGTGTTCTTTCATCACGCCCAACGGGTATTGCACCGGCATGTCGTAGCCGGCGAACGGCACCATGCGGGCGCCAAGTTCGATGTGCAGAGCGTGCAGCGGGGTTTTCGACAGTTGTTCGGTGGACATGCGTGGCTCCTTGAAAATTTGAGTTTGGGATGAGGGGCAAGATTGAGATCCAGATCAAAAGCCCCTCACCTCAGCCCTCTCCCGGAGGGAGAGGGGGCTAAGTACGATCGTCTCCCTGAGGGAGGCGGAGTTAAATAAGGTTCAGCATTCGATAATGTTGACCGCCAGACCGCCGCGGGCGGTCTCTTTGTATTTGCTTTTCATGTCGGCGCCGGTCTGGCGCATGGTACGAATGACTTTGTCGAGGGAGACGAAATGTTGACCGTCGCCACGCATGGCCATGCGCACCGCGTTGATCGCCTTCACCGAGCCCATCGCATTGCGCTCGATGCACGGCACTTGTACCAGGCCGCCAATCGGGTCGCAGGTCAGGCCCAGGTTATGTTCCATGCCGATCTCCGCAGCGTTTTCGACTTGCTGCACGCTGCCGCCGAGCACTTCACACAACGCGCCGGCCGCCATTGAACAGGCAACGCCGACTTCACCCTGACAACCGACTTCGGCGCCGGAGATGGAGGCGTTTTCCTTGTAGAGAATGCCGATGGCCGCCGCAGTGAG
Organism: Pseudomonas sp. NPDC087817; assembly: GCF_044742875.1. Taxonomy (NCBI): domain Bacteria; kingdom Pseudomonadati; phylum Pseudomonadota; class Gammaproteobacteria; order Pseudomonadales; family Pseudomonadaceae; genus Pseudomonas; species Pseudomonas sp. NPDC087817. The sequence continues at coordinate 43,326 of NZ_JBIUVJ010000037.1, read as the reverse complement.
CAGAAATCGCACCACGCCGTCGTCATTCGCACCGGGAATAAAGCGCATGTAGTAATGCAAAACAGCAGGAATAATCCCCGCCGCACCGTTGGTCGGTGCCGTGACCACGCGCCCGCCGTTGGCGTTTTCTTCGTTGACCGCCAAGGCGTAGAGGTTGACCCAGTCGAGCACCGACAACGGATCGCGCAGCGCTGATTCCGGGTTCTTGCACAGTTGCCGATGCAGCGCCGCCGCACGTCGTTTGACCTTCAAACCACCCGGCAAGATGCCTTCGTTACGGCAACCCGCCGCGACGCAGTCCTGCATCACCTGCCAGATCTTCAGCAGACCGGCACGGGTTTCCGCTTCCGGGCGCCAGGCGCTTTCGTTGGTCAGCATCACCTGACTGATCGACAGACCGTAGGTGGCGCAATGACTGAGCAAATCCTTGGCACTTTTGAACGGGAAGGTCAGCGGTGTGGCGTCTTCGACGATGCGATCGGCACCGGCCGCATCCTCGTCGACCACGAAACCGCCACCGACCGAGTAGTACTCGCGGCTGCGAATCTGCAGGCCCGCCGCATCGAATGCACGAAAGATCATGCCGTTGGGGTGATAGGCCAGTGGCTTGCGGATCATCGCCAGGTGTTCTTTCTCGTTGAACGCAATGCTGTGTTCACCGAGCAGGTTGAGCCGGCCGTTACCGCGAATGTCTTGCAGGCGCGCGGCGACGGTTTCGGTGTCGACGGTGTCCGGGTGTTCGCCTTCGAGGCCGAGCAGTACGGCTTTGTCGCTGCCGTGACCTTTACCAGTGGCGCCGAGGGAACCGTACAGTTCGACGCGAACGCTGGCCGTTGCACCGAGCAGGTTTTCTCGCCGCAGGCCTTCAGCGAAGCGCGCAGCAGCGCGCATCGGGCCGACGGTGTGGGAACTGGAGGGACCGATGCCAATCTTGAACAGGTCGAACACGCTTAACGACATGAGTGGTTCTCCGGTTTCTTGTTATAGGAATTGGCGGAATATCAGGCTTGATGCGTTCCTTGTGGGAGCTGGCTTGCCAGCGATGGCGGTGTGTCAGGCAATAGAAGTGGAGACTGATCCACCCTCATCGCTGGCAAGCCAGCTCCCACAGGTTTTGCGGTGTTGTCGGGAGTGGGGGCAAATGAATGCCCCCATTCCTTTAAGCGTAGCTTTCGATCGACGGGCAGGCGCACACCAGGTTGCGGTCGCCGAACACGTTGTCGACGCGACCGACCGGCGGCCAGTATTTACCTTCGATCAACGACGCCACCGGATACACCGCTTGCTCGCGGCTGTACGGGTGGGTCCATTCGCCAACCAGCTCTGCCGCGGTGTGCGGGGCGTTCTTCAACGGGTTGTCATCCTTGTCCAGCGTGCCGTTTTCCACGGCGCGGATTTCTTCGCGGATGCGGATCATGGCGTCGCAGAAACGGTCCAGTTCTTCCTTGGATTCGCTTTCGGTCGGCTCGATCATCAACGTGCCCGCTACCGGGAACGACATGGTCGGAGCGTGGAAGCCGAAGTCGATCAGACGCTTGGCGACGTCATCGACGCTGATGCCGCTGCTGTCTTTGAGCGGACGCAGATCAAGGATGCACTCGTGCGCCACCAGACCGTTGCTGCCGGTGTACAGCACTGGGTAGTGCTCTTCCAGACGACGGGAAATGTAGTTGGCATTGAGAATCGCCAGTTGCGAAGCACGCTTCAGACCGGCGCCGCCCATCATGCGAATGTACATCCAGGTGATCGGCAGAATGCTCGCGCTGCCGAACGGTGCCGCGCACACCGCGCCTTCCTTGCGTTCCATCTGGCCGTGGCCCGGCAGGAACGGCGTGAGGTGCGACTTGACGCCAATCGGGCCGACGCCCGGGCCGCCACCGCCGTGCGGAATACAAAAGGTCTTGTGCAGGTTCAAGTGCGAAACATCGCCGCCGAACTTGCCCGGTGCGCAGAGGCCGACCATCGCGTTCATGTTGGCGCCGTCGATGTACACCTGGCCGCCGTTGTCATGAATGATCCCGCAGATTTCGCGGATGCCTTCTTCAAACACGCCGTGGGTCGACGGGTAAGTGATCATCAGCGCAGCGAGGTGTTCGCGGTGCTCGATGGCTTTGGCGCGCAGGTCTTCGATGTCGACGTTGCCGCGCGCATCGCACGCGGTCACGACCACTCGCATGCCTGCCATGTTGGCGGTGGCCGGGTTGGTGCCGTGGGCCGACGACGGGATCAGGCAGATGTCGCGACGCTCATCTCCACGGCTCTGGTGGTAGGCGCGAATCGCCAGCAGGCCGGCGTACTCACCTTGCGAACCGGCGTTCGGTTGCAGCGAGATCGCGTCGTAGCCGGTGGCGGCGCAGAGCATCGCTTCCAGTTCATCGGTCAGTTGCTGATAACCGGCGCTTTGCGCTGCTGGAGCGAACGGGTGCAGGGCGCCGAATTCGGCCCAGGTCACCGGGATCATTTCGCTGGCGGCGTTGAGCTTCATGGTGCACGAGCCCAGCGGGATCATGGTGCGATCCAGTGCCAGGTCCTTGTCCGCCAGTTTGCGCAGGTAGCGCATCAGCTCGGTTTCCGAGTGATAACGGTTGAACACCGGGTGGCTGAGGATTGGCGACTGACGCACCAGCGCAGCCGGGATGGTGCTGTGTACCGAAGCGGCCAGTGCCGCGAAGTCCGGCAGGGTCTTGCCGTCGGCGAACAGGCTCCACAGGGTTTCGATGTCAGCCTGAGTGGTGGTTTCGTCGACCGACAGGCCCAGACGTTCGGCATCAATCACGCGCAGGTTGATCTGCGCGGCGTGAGCCTTGTCGTGCAGCGCGGCGGTTTGCGCGCCGGTGGCCAGGGTCAGGGTGTCGAAGAAGTGTGCCTGCTCGACGGTCTGGCCCAGTGCGGTCAGGCCCTTGGCCAGAATCGCGGTCAGGTGATGCACGCGATTGGCAATCTGCGTCAGGCCTTTCGGGCCGTGGTAGACGGCGTACATGCTGGCGATGTTGGCCAGCAGCACTTGCGCGGTGCAGATGTTCGACGTGGCCTTCTCGCGGCGGATGTGTTGCTCGCGGGTCTGCATCGCCAGACGCAGCGCCGGTTTGCCGAAACGGTCAACCGAGACGCCGACCAGACGGCCCGGCATGTCACGCTTGAATGCATCCTTGGTGGAGAAGTAAGCCGCGTGCGGGCCACCGAAGCCCAGCGGCACGCCGAAGCGTTGTGCCGAACCGATAGCGACGTCAGCGCCGAACTCGCCCGGGGCGGTCAGCAGGGTCAGGGCCAGCAGGTCAGCGGCGACCGCAACCAGCGCATTGGCGGCGTGGAATCGTTCGGTCAGTTCGCGGTAGTCGAACACATCACCGTTGCTGGCCGGGTATTGCAGCAGCGCGCCAAAGAATGGCGTCACGTCGGTCAGTTCACGCTCATCGCCCACAACGACTTCGATGCCCAGCGGCTCGGCACGGGTGCGTAGCACGTCGAGGGTTTGCGGGTGGCTGTGGATCGAGGCGAAGAACTGGTGGCTGCCTTTGTTCTTGCTCAGGCGTTTGCAGAAGGTCATGGCTTCGGCAGCGGCGGTGGCTTCGTCGAGCAGGGAGGCGTTGGCGATCGGCAGGCCGGTGAGGTCGCTGATCAGGGTCTGGAAGTTCAGCAGCGCTTCGAGAAGGCCCTGGGAAATTTCTGGCTGGTACGGCGTGTAAGCGGTGTACCAGGCCGGATTTTCCAGCAGGTTGCGCAGGATCGGCGACGGCGTGTGGCAGTTGTAGTAGCCCTGGCCGATGTAGGTCTTGAACAGCTGATTCTTGCCGGCGATCGATTTGATCATCGCCAGGGCATCGGCTTCGCTCAGACCGTCGTCCATGCCGAGCACGCTGGTGCCCTTGATGCTTTCCGGGATGACGCTGGCGCTCAGGGCTTCGAGCGAATCGAAGCCGAGGCTGTTGAGCATGGCTTGCTCGTCACCGGCGCGCGGGCCGATGTGACGGGCGATGAATTCGTTGGCGGTGCCAAGGTTTACTTGAGTCATGTCGGTGTTCCTCAGGCTTCGGCTTGGGCTTTGATCAAACGGTCGTAAGCGTCTTGATCCAGCAGTTTGCCGACAGCGGCGGCGTCGCTTGGCTGGAAGCGGAAGAACCAGCCTTGGCCCAGCGGATCTTCGTTGACCAGTTCCGGAGCGTCTTCCAGTGCCGGGTTCACTTCCAGTACGTCACCGTCCAGCGGCATGTACACGCCGCTGGCGGCTTTTACCGATTCCACGGTGGCGGCTTCAGCGCCTTTTTCATAAGCCTGCAGTTCAGGCAGTTGCACGAACACCACGTCGCCCAAGGCGTTCTGCGCGAAAGCGGTGATGCCGACAGTGACAGAGCCGTCAGCTTCGGCGCGCAGCCATTCGTGATCTTCAGTAAAACGCAACTCGCTCATGGAAACTCCTCAGGGGGCCAGACTCGTCTGGTGGACGCGGTTGAAGGCGTGGGCAGGGAAGCCCTTATTTATGAAGGGTTCATTAGCAAGAACGCGGCCATCTTGGATTTATCTATATAAATCAGATAGTTAACTATTTTTGCGAGAGGTCAGAATCGAGCGCCTGTAGCGAAATCGCTACAGCTTAAGGCAAGGAGAAAAGCTGAAGCGGATCAAAGCCTTGCACAGCGGTGACCGGAGGAGGGTGTAGCGATATCGTTCCGCTGTAGCGCTTTCAGTACAGATGGAGGTCGTTTTTGAGCGGATTTCGAATCCGACACATAACCCTGTGGGAGCTGGCTTGCCAGCTCCCACAGATTTTGCATTGTGCTCAGGGCTTGTTGGGAATGCCGTACTTGCGCAACCGATGGGCGATAGCGGTGTGCGAGGTCTGCAAGCGGCTCGCCAGTTGCCGGGTCGAGGGGTAGCTGACGTAGAGCTTTTCCAGCAGCGACTTTTCGAACGACTCGACGGCTTGTTCGAGGCTGTCGACGTCGCTGTCGGTCTGGCGCGCCACGGAGGTGCCGGCAATGTCGAGATCACCGATGTCGACCAGGCTGCTTTCGCAGATCGCGGCGGCGCGGAAGATCACGTTCTGCAACTGGCGCACGTTGCCCGGCCAGCGGTTGCCGAGCAGCGCCGGATAGGTACCGGGGGCGAGGCGGCAGACCGGACGCTGGATCTGCGCGCAGGCCTGCTGCATGAAATAGCGCGCCAGCAACAGGATGTCCTGACCGCGTTCGCGCAGTGGCGGCACTTCGACGTTGAGCACATTGAGGCGATAGAACAGGTCTTCGCGGAACAGGCCTTCGCTGACCATTTTTTCCAGGTCACGGTGAGTCGCGCTGAGGATCCGCACGTTGACCTTCACCTCGCGATCACCGCCGACCCGACGGAAACTGCCGTCATTGAGGAAACGCAGCAGTTTCGCCTGCAAGTACGGCGACATCTCGCCGATCTCGTCGAGAAACACCGTGCCCTGGTTCGCCAGTTCCATCAGTCCCGGTTTGCCGCCTCGCGCCGCGCCGGTGAAGGCGCCGGGGGCGTAGCCGAACAGTTCGCTTTCGGCGAGGTTCTCCGGCAGAGCCGCGCAGTTCAGCGCGAGAAACGGTGCGCTGTGTCGCGCACTGATGGCGTGGCAGGCGCGGGCCACCAATTCTTTACCGGTGCCGGTTTCACCCTGGATCAACAGCGGCGCATCCAGGGCTGCCACTCTTTGAGCGCGAGCCTTGAGGGTACGAATCGCCGGAGATTCGCCGAGCAGGGCATCGAAGCCTTCGGCGTGGTCATGGTGCAACGCCGAGAGCTGTTCGCCGATGCGGTTCGGTTGATACAAGGTCAGCAGGGCGCCAGCGTCGGTGATCGGCGTGGCGTCGAGCAACAGGGTCTGGCCGTTGACGGTGATCTCGCGCAGCGGCAGACGGAAGCCGTGTTCGAGCAGGGTGTCGAGCACGCCGGGATCGTTGAACAGTTCCGCGACGCTTTCTCCGGCCGGTTCGCGACCGTACAACGCGATCAACGCCGGATTGGCCAGCAAGACTTTGCCGGCACTGTCGAGCGCCAAAACGGGATCAGTCATCGCCGCGAGCAATGCGTCGAGTTGCAAGTGCCGACGCTGACCGGGGAGGATGTCGACCACGGTCACCGCTTCCACGCCGCGCACACGGAACAACGCGTCCTTCAGTTCTTCGAGCACTTGCGGGCTCAAGGTCGGAGCGTCGATGTAGACGTTCGGCGGGATCATCTCCACGGCATCCAGATTGAGATTGCGCCCACCGAGGATAGCCAGGACTTCCTGGGTGATGCCGACGCGGTCGATGAAGCTGACGTGGATACGCATGGGGCGGTTTTGGGTTCTGGATTGCGGAGGGTGGCAAGTATGCCTTAAATCAAAAACACCCTCACCCCAGCCCTCTCCCAAAGGGAGAGGGCGCCGACCGAGGTGTCTGGCGCTACATGTCGACCTGAAAAATCGAGTCGATTATGGATTCAGTGATGCAGGGTCAGTTCGGCGTAACTTTGAAGCATCTCCCAATCAGTCCCCTCTCCCTCTGGGAGAGGGCTAGGGTGAGGGGCTTTTAAAGGATTACTCGAAATGCTCAAGATTGACCGGATCCCCGGAATGCATATCCAGCTGCTTGCGGATGTCTTCAAACATCAAGTCGTAATGTTTGTGAACCGAGCCGATCTGGCTGTGAGTCTTGGGAATCCCGTATTTTTCGGCGATTCGTGTCACGTCGCGGGCGAAGTTGTAAGCCTCTTCCTTGGGCAGGAAAAACGTTTCCTTCATGTCCTTGCCCTGCATGTTGCCATGCAGGGTGAACTGTATCCCTTTGCCTTTCTGGGGATCAGTGAACACTTCATAGTCGAGGCACACGTTGTAATTGACGTCGTCGTCAGTCAACGCGTGCCGTTCGATATGCAAATGACCGGGTTCAAACTGGGCCATGGGTTTCTCCTTTCAAGGCATGGGAGAAGGGCAGACCTCACGCCTGCCCCCGGAGTTTCTAATTATCGATAGCTGATGCCGGGCTTCGCCGTGCTGACCCGAGTACCGGCGGTGCCCTGGACGATGGCTTCGATGTCTGCCAGCGAACCGATCACCGCAACCTTGCCAGTATGGCGCGCGAATTCGCAGGCTGCCTGAACCTTTGGTCCCATGGAACCTGCGGCAAAACCGAGGCGTTCGAGCTCATCCGGGTGCGCTTCGGCGATGGCTTTCTGCGTTGGTTTGCCGTAATCGATGAACGCCGCGTTGACGTCGGTAGCGATCACCAGCAAATCCGCTGCCAGTTGTTCAGCCAGCAGCGACGAGCACAGGTCCTTGTCGATCACCGCCTCGATGCCCTTGAGGTTGCGGTTCTCGTCATACATGGTCGGAATGCCGCCGCCACCGGCGCAAATGACGATGCTGCCCTTGTCCAGCAGCCACTTGATCGGGCGGATTTCGAAGATGCGTTTTGGCCGAGGGCTAGCGACTACACGGCGGAACTTGTCGCCGTCGGGCGCGATGGCCCAGCCTTTTTCGGCGGCGAGTTTTTCCGCTTCGGCCTTGTCGTAGACCGGGCCGATCGGCTTGGTCGGGTTCTTGAAGGCCGGGTCGTTGGCGTCGACTTCGACCTGAGTGAGCAGGGTGGCGAACGGGACCTCGAAGTCCAGCAAGTTACCCAGTTCCTGTTCGATGATGTAGCCGATCATGCCTTCGGTTTCTGCACCGAGCACGTCCAGCGGGTAGGGGGAGACGGAGGTATAGGCCGCCGCTTGCAGCGACAGCAGGCCGACTTGCGGGCCATTGCCGTGGGCGATGACCAGTTGGTTGCCGGGATGGATCTTGGCGATTTGCTCGGTGGCGATGCGGATGTTGGCGCGCTGGTTGTCAGCGGTCATCGGTTCGCCACGGCGGAGCAGGGCGTTACCGCCCAGAGCTACGACGATACGCATGGTGCATGTCCTTCTGGAAAACAGTGAGTTCGTGCAGGACGAATGCGATCCCTGTGGGAGCCGGGCTTGCCCGCGATGGCGGTGTATCCGTCAGCATTTCTGTCGGCTGACACACCGCTATCGCTGGCAAGCCAGCTCCCACAGTGACCGTGTCGATCAATTACAGATCAGCCAGGGTCGAGACCAGAATCGCCTTGATGGTGTGCATGCGGTTTTCCGCTTGCTCAAAGGCGATGCAGGCTGGCGATTCGAACACGTCGTCGGTCACTTCAATGCCGTTGGCCAAGTGCGGATACTGCTCGGCGATCTGTTTGCCGACCTTGGTGTCGCTGTTGTGGAACGCCGGCAGGCAGTGCATGAACTTGGTGCGCGGGTTGCCGGTGGCTTTCATCAGCTCTTTGTTGACCTGGTACGGCAGCAGTTGCTGGATACGCTCGGCCCACGCTTCCACCGGCTCGCCCATCGATACCCAAACGTCGGTGTGGATGAAGTCGACGCCTTTGACTGCGGCTTTCGGGTCTTCGGTCAGGGTGATGCGCGCACCGCTTTCTTCCGCGTATTTGTGGCAGCGCTCGACCAGATCGTCATGCGGCCACAGCGCTTTCGGCGCGCAGATGCGCACGTCCATGCCGAGTTTGGCGCCGACCAGCAGCAGCGAGTTACCCATGTTGTTGCGCGCGTCGCCGAGGTAGGCGTAGCTGATTTCATGGATCGGCTTGTCGGCGTGCTCACGCATGGTCAGCACGTCGGCGATCATCTGGGTCGGGTGGTATTCGTCGGTCAGACCGTTGAACACCGGCACGCCGGCGAACTTGGCCAGTTCTTCGACGATTTCCTGTTTGAAGCCACGGTATTCGATGGCGTCGTACATGCGACCCAGCACGCGGGCTGTGTCCTTCATGCTTTCCTTGTGGCCGATCTGCGAGGAGTTCGGGTCGATGTAAGTGACGTTGGCGCCCGGGGCATACGCGGCGACTTCGAACGCGCAACGGGTGCGGGTCGAGGTTTTTTCGACGATCAGGGCGAAGTTGTTGCCCTTCAGGTGTTGCTGCTCGGTGCCGGTGTACTTGGCGCGTTTCAGGTCGCGGGACAGGTCGAGCAGGTAACGCAGCTCACGTGGGGTGTGGTGTTCCAGGCTGAGCAGGTTACGGTTGTGAATATTGAAAGCCATGATGGATCTCCTTCGGTATCGGTTATCCCCCTGATCGCACTGGATAAGTGCGATCAGGGCTCAGAGGTTTAGTAATCGATCGGGTCGCGAATGATCGGGCAGGTCATGCAGTGGCCGCCGCCACGGCCACGGCCGAGCTCGCCGGCGCTGATGGTGATGACCTCAACGCCCGCCTTGCGCAGCAGGGTGTTGGTGTAGGTGTTGCGGTCGTAGCCGATGACCACGCCCGGTTCCACGGCGACCACGTTGTTACCGTCGTCCCATTGCTCGCGTTCGGCGGCGAAGCTGTTGCCGCCGGTTTCCACCACGCGCAGTTTCGGCAGGTTGAGGGCTTTGGCGACGGTGTCGAGGAAGCTCGATTCTTCGCGGCGGATGTCGATGCCGCCCTGTTTGCTTTCGTCAGGGCGCAGGGTGAACGCGACGATCTGGTTGACCACTTCCGGAAAGATCGTCACCAGGTCGCGGTCGCAGAAGCTGAACACGGTGTCCAGGTGCATCGCTGCGCGGGACTTTGGCAGGCCGGCGACGATGACTTTTTCCACGGCTTTGTTCTTGAACAGGTTCAGCGCCAGTTGGCCGATGGCCTGACGGGATGAGCGCTCGCCCATACCGATCAACACCACGCCGTTGCCGATCGGCATCACATCACCGCCCTCAAGGGTGGAGCTGCCGTGGTCCTTGTCCGGGTCGCCGTACCAGATCTCGAAATCGGCGTTGGTGAACTGCGGGTGGAATTTGTAGATGGCCGTGGTCAGCAGGGTTTCCTGACGACGCGCCGGCCAGTACATCGGGTTCAGCGTCACGCCGCCATAGATCCAGCAGGTGGTGTCGCGGGTGAACTGGGTGTTCGGCAGCGGCGGCAGAATGAAGCTGGAGTGGCCGAGGAAGTCGCGGAACATCTGGATGGTCTTGCCACCGAAACTGTCCGGCAGATCATCGGCGGACACGCCGCCAATCAGGAATTCGGCGATGTGTCGCGGCTCCAGGCTTTTCAGCCAGGATTTCACTTCGCTGATCAGGCCCAGGCCCACCGAATCGGCGGTGACCTTGCGCTCAAGAATCCAGTCCAGTGCTTCCGGGATGGCGACGATGTCGGTCAGCAGGTTGTGCATTTCCAGCACGTCGATCCCGCGCTCACGCATTTTGGTGACGAAGTCGAAGTGGTCGCGTTTGGCCTGGGCAACCCACAGCACATCATCGAACAGCAGTTCATCGCAGTTGTTCGGGGTCAGCCGCTGATGGGCCAGACCAGGGGAGCAGACCATGACTTTGCGCAGTTTGCCGGCTTCGGAATGGACGCCGTACTTAACTTTTTCCGTGGTCATTGCAGTGATCCTCCAGATAACAAATCAATCAGGTGTTACAGAGTCAGGAAGCCGTCGTAGAGACCGTAGGCTGCCACCAGGGCACCGACGACCACCGCGGCGAAAATCAGCTTCTCGACGTTGGTGAAAATTGCTTGTTTGAGTTCCAGCTTGGCCTTGGCGAACAGGATCGCGCCGGGCGCATAGAGCAGGGCCGAGAGCAGCAGGTACTTGACGCCACCGGCGTAGAGCAGCCAGACCGCGTAGATCAGGGCGATGCCGCCGATGATCAGATCCTTGCGCCGCTCGGCCGCGAAGCCTTTGTAGGTTTCGCCACGTACCGCCAGCAGCAGGGCATACGCCGCCGACCACAGGTACGGCACCAGAATCATCGAGGTGGCGAGGTAGATCAGTGACAGGTAAGTGCTGGCCGAGAACAGGGTGATGATGAGGAAAATCTGCACCATCGCGTTGGTCAGCCACAGGGCGTTGACCGGTACGTGGTTGGCGTTCTCCTTGCGCAGGAACTCCGGCATGGTGTGGTCTTTGGCGGCGGCGAACATGATCTCCGCGCACAGCAGCACCCACGACAGCAGGGCCCCCAGCAACGAGATGATCAAGCCGACGCTGATCAGCACCGCACCCCAGTGACCGACCACGTGCTCAAGCACGGCGGCCATCGACGGGTTCTGCAGTTTGGCCAGTTCCGGTTGGGTCATGATGCCCAGCGACAGCACGTTCACCAGCACCAAAAACAGCAGCACAGTGATGAAACCGATGACGGTGGCCTTGCCCACGTCCGAACGTTTTTCCGCACGGGCCGAGAAGATGCTCGCGCCCTCGATGCCGATGAACACCCACACGGTGACCAGCATCATGTTGCGCACCTGGTTCATTACGCTGCCCAGATCGGGGTTTTTCACGCCCCAGATGTCGGCGGTGAAGATGTCCAGTTTGAACGCGAAGAGCGCGATCAATACAAACAGCAGCAGCGGCACCACCTTGGCCACCGTGGTCACCAGGTTGATGAAGGCCGCCTCCTTGATCCCGCGCAGCACCAGAAAATGCACGGCCCAGAGCAGGACAGAAGCGCCGATCACCGCGGCAACGGTGTTGCCTTCACCGAAAACCGGGAAGAAATAGCCGAGGGTACTGAACAACAGAACGAAGTAACCGACGTTGCCCAGCCAGGCACTGATCCAGTAACCCCAGGCGGATGAGAAACCCATGTAGTCGCCAAAACCGGCCTTGGCGTAGGCGTAGACACCGCCGTCGAGGTCAGGCTTGCGATTGGCGAGGGTCTGGAAGACAAAAGCGAGGGTGAGCATGCCGACAGCGGTGATGGCCCAACCGATCAGCACCGCGCCGACGTCGGCGCTGGCGGCCATGTTTTGTGGCAAAGAGAATATCCCGCCACCGATCATCGAGCCGACTACCAATGCAACCAGTGCACCTAATCGTAGTTTTCCGGGAGCTTCAGACATTGCATGACTCCATTGCAGGAGAGAAGAGTTCACAGCGTAGGACTGTTGACTGTTCGAACAACTGACATAGATCAGTGCATGGCCACATTCCATTGTTAATGAATGACTTAGGTCTCGGGTGCAGGCATAAAGCTATTGTCTGGAAGCCCCGTCCTAGAAGGGTTTGCTGTAGGTTTTTGGGAATGGCTATTATTACTTTTGAATTATCACGCTAGTTCGTTTTCAGCTTTTGGCAAATTTTCGGCATCTGTTTTCAGTACAGAATTGATTTATTAGGATCAGCGCACAAAACTGTCTTAACGTGCTAGGCGTTAGCGTCATCGGCTATATATAAGTGGGCGTTTTTCGGTGTTATCCAATAAACGTTATTAGTGTTTATCCATTTAGTTAATGTTCGATGAACACGTCTATCTTGTGGCGAGGGGATTTAGCGAAACGTCGTATCGCCCCGATGGGTGGCGAAGCCGCCCCCAAACCGCGCTAACTGAATTTAAGGGCGGCTTCGCCACCCATCGGGGATAAATCCCCTCGCCACAGAGAGTCACTCTCGCCACAGGTGTAAACAGGTTCTGAGAACCAGTTGTTTGGAAAAGGGAGACTGGAATGTCGCAAACCACGCAAAAGCTGCGCCTGGGTGCGTTGATCGCCCTGGTCGTGGGTTCGATGATTGGCGGGGGGATTTTCTCGTTGCCGCAGAACATGGCGGCGCGCGCCGATGCCGGGGCGATTCTGATCGGTTGGGGCATCACTGCCATCGGCATGCTGACCCTGGCGTTCGTCTTTCAAACCCTCGCCAACCGCAAACCCGAGCTGGATTCCGGCGTGTATGCCTACGCCAAGGCCGGGTTCGGCGACTACATGGGCTTCTCGTCGGCGTGGGGTTACTGGATCAGCGCCTGGCTGGGCAACGTCGGTTATTTCGTTTTGCTGTTCAGCACCCTCGGTTACTTTTTTCCTGTGTTTGGCCAGGGCAACACGCCCGTCGCCATCGGCTGCGCCTCGGTCTTGTTGTGGGCCGTGCATTTTCTGGTGATGCGCGGGATCAAGGAGGCGGCCTTCATCAATCAAGTGACCACGGTCGCGAAGATCGTGCCGCTGATCATGTTCATTGTCATCGCCGCCGTGGCGTTCAAGGCTGACATCTTCACCCGCGACATCTGGGGCCGCAGCAACCCGAGTTTCGGCGGGGTGATGGATCAGGTGCGCAACATGATGCTGGTCACCGTGTTTGTGTTCATCGGCATCGAGGGCGCCAGCGTGTACTCGGCGCGGGCGGAGAAACGCAGCGACGTCGGCCGCGCCACCGTGATCGGCTTTATCGGTGTGCTGGCGTTGCTGGTACTGGTTAACGTGCTGTCGCTGGGGATCATGAGCCAACCGGAACTGGCCACCCTGCAGAACCCTTCGCTGGCGGCGGTGCTGGAACACATCGTCGGGCCGTGGGGCGCGCTGGCGATCAGCATTGGCCTGGCGGTTTCGTTGCTCGGTGCGTTGCTGTCCTGGGCGCTGCTGTGCGCCGAGATCCTGTTTGCCACGGCCAAGGACAAGACCATGCCGGCGTTCCTGAAAAAGGAAAACGCCAACCATGTACCGGTCAATGCGTTGTGGCTGACCAACGTGATGATCCAGATTTTCCTGCTGATCACGTTGTTCTCGGCCGGCACTTACACCAGCCTGATCTATCTGGCTTCGTCGATGATTCTGGTGCCGTACCTGTGGTCGGCGGCGTACGCAGTGCTGCTGAGCGGTCGCGGCGAAACCTACGAACACGCCTCGGCCGAACGCACCAAGGATCTGCTGATCGGCGGCATCGCCCTGTGCTATGCGGTGTGGTTGTTGTATGCCGGCGGGGTCAAGTATTTGCTGTTGTCGGCGCTGCTGTATGCGCCGGGGGTGATCCTGTTTGCCAAGGCCAAACATGAGCAGGGCGAGCCGTTGTTCACCACGGTCGAGAAAGGGATTTTTACCTGCGTGATCATCGGTGCCGGGCTGGCGGCGTATGGTTTGTACAGCGGTTTGTTGTCGTTGTGAGGTTGTCGCTTGAGTATCAGCCGCCGTATGACTGGGCGGCGATGTCGGGCTTTCTCGCGGCGCGGGCGGTGGTCGGGATGGAGACCGTGGTCGATGGCATTTATTCGCGCAGCATTGGCTTGAACGGTGTTCACGGCACGGTTTCGGTCGGCCCTGGTGCTCCTGATGCGCTGGAGGTGACACTGGATTTTCCTGATTCAACGGCACTGCCGGAGATTGTTGCGCGGTTGCGAGGGATGTTTGATCTGGATGCGGATCTGTCGTTGATGCAGCGGCATCTGGCGCAAGATCCATTGCTGGCGCGATTGATCGCTGAGCGTCCGGGGTTGCGGGTTCCCGGTGCGTGGGACGGGCTGGAACTGGCGTTTCGTGCGGTGCTTGGGCAGCAGATTACCGTGGTGGCAGCGATTCGGCTGGCGGGGAAACTGGTTGCGCAATATGGCCTGCCGTTGCGTTCGACGCTTGCGGGTTTGACTCACGTTTTTCCTCAGGCGGATGTTGTGGCCGTGGCGGATCTGGCCGCGTTGGGCATGCCCAAAACTCGTGGCCGAACGTTGTCGGGCGTGGCGCAGGCGTTGCTCGATGATCCGTCATTGTTTGAGGCGAATCGCGAGGGCGGGGTGGCGCGCTTGCTGGCCCTGCACGGCATTGGTGATTGGACGGCGCAATACATTGCGCTGCGGCAGTTGCGTGATATGGATGGGTTTCCGACCGGGGATGTCGGGCTGTTGCGGGCGCTGGAAGTACTGGAAGGGCGGCGGCCGACGGCGCGGGAATTGGCCGTTCGCGCAGAGGCTTGGCGGCCTTATCGAGGGTATGCGGCGCAGCTTTTGTGGACGTCATTGAGCCGGGGTGACTGATCCGAAGTGTGTGCTGCCAATACTGGCCTCATCGCTGGCAAGCCAGCTCCCACAGGTTTCCGGGCGCTCACAGATTAGGGGGCGACACGGACACTGTGGGAGCTGGCTTGCCAGCGATGGGGCCCGAGCAGTCACTACCACTGTGGGAGATGTGAACCCAATTCTGTGGCCGGCAACGCCCACTGAATCGGCGTGCCGCTGATCTGCAGCGGCGCCTGCAACCGGTGCGCCGGCCCCCACGGTGTTCGCTCAACCTGTAAACCCTGATCCTGCTCATCCTCAGCGCGCAACGCCTCACTCGTCCCCGGCCCATGCTCGATCAGCAGCTTGGCAGTTCGCGCCAGTGACAAACGCGCCGAGCCACCGTTGCCAGTCTTCAAACGTTCAGTCAAAAGACGGATCGCGCTCGCCGCCATCAGATACCCGGTCGCATGATCCAGCGCCTGCACCGGCAGCGGCGTCGGTTGGTCCGCCTGCTTCCAGCGCTGCCCGGCCTCGGCGATGCCGCTACTCATCTGCACCAGGCTGTCGAAGCCACGGCGGTTCTGCCACGGGCCGCTCCAGCCGTAGGCGTTGAGGCAGACGTCGATCAACCCCGGTGCCAGTTGCCGACGGCGCTCGGCAGCGAAACCGAGCTGCTCCAGTGCATCGGCGCGGTAGCCGTGGAGCAGAATGTCAGCGTCTTTCAGTAGATTTTCAAACACGCTGCGATCTGCCGGATCGTGCAGATTCAGCCGCGCACAACGTTTGCCGAGGGTGACTTCCGGCACCACACCCGGCTCGTTCCAGGTCGGCGGATCGATGCGCAGCACATTGGCGCCGAGACCGGCAAGAAAGCGGCTGGCGGTCGGGCCGGCGAGCACGCGGGTCAGATCGAGTACCTTGATTCCCGCCAGCGGTTGGGTCACCGAGCCTTGCCAGGTTTGAGGGTTTTCGTCCTGCTCCTGAGTGAACTGCACCAGTCGTTCGGCATTCACTGCCAGCCCCTGCGGGTGTTGTTGCCACTGTGCCCAACTGCGCATCTCGGCGGCACAGCCCTTGGCATCGACCACCGCTTGCTCCAGGTCTTTGCTGGCCCATTGCGCGACTTTGGCTGCCATCGCCGCGCGGTCGGTACAGGCGCCGAGTACGCTTTCAGCGGCGGCGCGGTGATGCGGGGCATTGGTGTGCAGGCGGATCCAGCCGTCCTGCGTCGCGTAGTCGCCGGCGACCGGATCCCATAGCGGTGGCAGTTGCCAGCCGATCGGGCGGATCGAGGTGGCGAACCAGAACGAGGCCAGGCGGCGATCGACTTCAACTTTGGGCAGGCGACCGGTTTGTTGATTCAAGAGTTCGCTGATGGCTTGCCCGGCAGCGGCGATGCTGGCGCAGGCCAGCTCGGTGACGGCGAACGCCGAGGGCAGGGCGCCGCTGGCAGTGAACGGAATCGGCGTGCGGGGCAAGCCGAGTGCGGCTTGAATGGACGTGAGGAAATCAGTCATCAAAGGCCCTCCGGAACGAGAGGGCGATGATAGTGCAAAAACTTATCGGGTCAGATGAAATCCCCGATTCCAGAGTTGCCACTTGACCCTGTGGGAGCTGGCTTGCCAGCGATAGCGGTGTGTCAGTAAACAATGTACTGACTGATCTGCAGCCATCGCTGGCAAGCCAGCTCCCACAGTGATTTTTAGTGATTTTTGGTCGGCGGTTACACGCGGAACTGGTCCATGAGTTTCATCTGCTGACTGGCCAGCGCATTCAACTGGCTGCTGATCGCTGCCGACTCAGTGGCTTGTTCAGTCAAGGTTTCAGTCACCGTTCGAATCGCCGAAACGTTGCGATTGACCTCTTCGGCCACCGCGCTCTGCTGCTCGGCGGCGCTGGCGATTTGCAGGTTCATGTCGCTGATCACGGTTACCGCATCGCTGATTTTGCCCAGTGCATCCACGGCTTGACGGATCTGTCCGGCGTTGTTGTGGGCCTGGGTCTGGCTCGAATGCATGGTCGCGACCACGCCACGTGTACCGGTCTGAATCCGTTCGATGACCACACGGATTTCCTCCACCGAATCCTGTGTGCGCTTGGCCAGGTTGCGCACTTCGTCAGCGACCACGGCAAACCCGCGACCGCTCTCACCGGCACGGGCCGCTTCGATGGCCGCGTTGAGCGCCAGCAGGTTGGTCTGTTCGGCGATGCTGCGGATCACCTCCAGCACCGAACCGATCTGCTCGCTGTTGACCGCCAGCGCTTCGACTTCGGTCACGGCTTTGCTGACTTCGTCGGCCAACTGATTGATGTCGCGGGTGCTGCGCTCGATGATCGACATGCCGTCCTTGGCCGATTGGTCGGCACCTTTCGCCGCGTTGGCGGCGTTCGAGGCGCTGTTGGCAACGTCGTGGGCGGTGGCGCTCATTTCGTTGGACGCGGTGGCGACCTGATCGATCTCGCGGAACTGCACTTGCATGCCTTCGCTGGTCTGACGGGCGATTTCCGAAGACTGATCGGCAGTGCCGCGCGCCTCACTGATGCTCTGTTTGATCTGCGCGATGGTCGGTTGCAGCTTGTCGAGGAAACGGTTGAACCAGTTCACCAGTTCGCCCAGTTCATCTTGCTTGCTGTAGTTCAAACGTTGAGTCAGGTCGCCTTCGCCGCTGGCGATGTTCTTCAGCATCTCGGCGACGCTGTTGATCGGCCGGGTGACGCCGGAAGCGGTGAGCCAGATCAGCAGCAAACCCAGCAGACCGGCAACCACAGCCACCGCCAATGCGGTGAGCACACCGGTTTCCTGAGCATCATCAAGTACGGCTTGCAGCTTGACCGAATCGGCCAGCAGCACCTGTTTCGGCAAATCGATGACCACGCCCCAGGCGCGCGAGTTGCCAATCGGATCGACCGGATACACGGCGCGGATCAGATCGCCCTGTTCCAGAATCTTTGGCGTGCCAGTGCTGAGCAGTTGCAGCACATCCTTGCCATCGGCAGCGAGGGTGTCGCTGATTTTCTTGCCGACTTTGGCGGCATCGGAACTGTCGGCAGCCAGCACGCCGCTGCCGGAAACGATGAGCATGTGCCCGGCGTTGTTGAACAGGTTGCGCTGCGAATCCACCGCCGCCGCTTGCAGGGCATCGAGAGCGATGTCGACGCCGACCACGCCGATGGCTTTGCCGTCGACGATCAAGGGCACGGAAATGGTCGTCATGAGCATTTCCTTGCCACCGACGGTGTCGGCATACGGGTCGAGCAGGCAGGTGCGTTTGTTGTCGCGAGGGCAGGTGTACCAGCTGTTGTACGGCGTGCCGCTGAGGCTGAGGGTGGTCTTGGTCATGTCTTCTTCGACCATGATCGTGTTCAGCGCGGAACCGGCGGCGCGGCTCCAGTACGTGGCGAAACGTCCGGCTTCGTTGGACTGGCGCGCCGCATCGTTGGCGAACTCGCTGTCCTTGCCGTCCAGGCCATTGGGTTCGAAGGCGAGCCAGATGCCGAGTACTTTGTCGTTGCGCTCGAAAGCGGTTTTCAGGCTCAGGTTCAACTCTTCGCGCAAGGCGCCAGCCTCCAGCGAACGCTTGGCCGCCATCACGCGCATGTCCTTGATCTGGTCGGCCAGCGCAGTGATCACCGTCAGGCTCTCGCCAAAGGTCTTCTGCACCCGCACCGCCTGCTCGGCGGCTTTGGCCTGCAGCAGGTTCTGCACACTGGCGGTGAGCAACTGGTTGCTGGAGTGGCTGACCAGTTCGTCGTTCTGGTTGGTCTGGTAGATGTTCATGCCGACGATCAGCGCAACCACGCCGAGCAGGCACAGACCGGAGAGCAGAACGATTTTCAGGCGAATGGAGAGAGAGTCGAACATGGGGCGATCTCGTGAATGAATAAACCGGTGGCCACGGGTTTTGGAGTTACCCGGTTCGCCAAATCCATTCAGCGCCATTCAATGCTCATCGGCGTGAGGCGAGGGCGCATGAGCTGGATGCCGACGAACGGTCATCGCTAAACGTTTGCGCAGGGGAAAGTGCTGAAAAGGGGATTAATTACAGGGAAGTTTCACGGGGATGAAAATGGTGTGTCTGGATATGAGGAGGTGAGAGCTTTTGTGGTGAGGGGATTTATCCCCGATGGCTTGCGAAGCAGGCCCAAAACCTGAGAACCGACTCTTTCTGACATATTGGGGTTGTCTGCCTGGTGGCTGCTGCGCAGCCCATCGGGGATAAATCCCCTCACCACAAAGACCCCATTCACTTGGTGATTGTGTGAGTCAGGAAGACGTGACGATAGATTCCGGGCGCGACCAGATCCACAGATTGCCCAAACCCATCCCGACAATCGCCAGATAAACCGGCCAGCCGTGATCGAGCATCACCAGCATCAGCGTTGCGCAGAGCAACATGCTCACCGTGGCACTGACCTTGGCTTTGCGCGCAATGATCTTGCCGTTACGCCAGTTACTGAGGATCGGCCCGAACAACCGATGGTTTTCCAGCCAGGCACTCAGGCGCGGCGAGCTGCGGGTGGCGGCCCAGGCGGCGAGAAGGATGAACTCGGTGGTCGGCAGGCCGGGCACGACAATGGCGATCAGACCAATGCCGAGGCTGACATAGGCGAGCAGGCCGAACAGCACACGGGCGAGTTTGGAAGAGGCGGGTTGCGGCATGGGCTCGGGATTGCTGTGAGGCGAGAAGGGGATTCTACAGGCTTACTCAGCCCCCTGTGGGAGCTGGCTTGCCAGCGATGGCGGTGGGTCAGGCAACATAAATGGAGACTGATCAGCCCTTATCGCTGGCAAGCCAGCTCCCACAGGGTTTTATGGTGTGCCTAGGGATCAGGCCGGTTCAGCCTCAGTGGCGTAAGCCTGTTCCAGCAGCACCGTGAAGCGGTTGAACGCGTCAATCGCGCCTTGCTCCACTTCGGCTTCTTCTTCAGCACTGAACTGCAGCGAGTCGAGTGTACGCACGAAGCTTTTCCAGCCTTCGGCGCGGCCACCTTCCGGCTCACCCAAGTGACGGGCGCCAAAGGTTTCGCTCAGCTCCAGCGCCACGGCGCGTTTGATCAGGAACGCGGCACCCAGCTTCGAACCTTCGGAGACGAAGATCCAGCCCAGGGCACGGGCCTTGCTCGGGTTCTTCACCGCCCCGGCCACCGGCGCCGGGACTTCGGTGTGCAGATCCGCCAGGTCGGCCTTGGCCGCTTCAGCGCGGCAGCGAGCCGGCAGGTCAGGCACGATCGCCGTCAGTTCGGCATCGTTGTACAGCTCGACCAGTTCCGACTGGAACAGGTATTGCGCCACGACGAAACGGGCGAAGTTGGCGCGAGTCTCGAACGGCGCGTGGGCTTTGACCAGGGCGTCGAGCTTGCTGTGCGGCTCGTGGGTGATCTGGTTCAGGCGTTGTGAACGCAGGGCTTTTTCCGAAGTGGTCATGGGGTGTCCTTGATAAAAGAGGCGCTTGATAACGAGACGAACAAGAAGACGCGTGAGCGTAAAAAAACCTCACTGTGCGGTGGCTGAACACGCGCAGTGAGGTCGACGGGATCAGATGTCCCAGATCAGATTGATCGCGAAGTTGCGGCCCGGTTGGGTCAGGCGATCGAGGTTGGCCGGTTGCGTGACCGAGGCTTCGCCGACGCTGTCGTAACCGCGCACGTCGTCCCACAGCCAGTATTTCTTGTCGGTCAGGTTGTAAATGCCGCCGCTGACGGTGACGTCGTCGGTGACTTTGTAATAACCGGCCAGATCAAGAATGCCGAAGCCTGGCGTTTTGAACTGACTGCTGACGCCATCCGGCGACTTGAAGTTGCTGTCGTCGACGCGATCCTTTTTCTTCACCACGGTCCAGCTCAGCAGGCCGCCGTAGTTGTCCTGGTCGTAACCCAGACCGAACACGCCGGTCAGCGGGTTGACGCTGTTGATCGGCTCGCCGTTGTCGTTGTTGCGACCGTAGGCGTAGGCAATCGAACCCTGAGTGTAGAGGCCTTGCGGGGCGCCAAACGCATCCAGATTCAGACGACCTTTGACTTCCGCACCCTTGATGGTGGCGTGCTTGATGTTGGCCGACTGGAAGGTCAGCTCGTTGCGGCCCGGGGTCACAGCGTCTTCGTTGATGAAGTCGCGATACTTGTTATAGAACACCGCCACGTCGAACGAACCTTGCTCGAAGTTACCGCGCAGACCGGTCTCATAGCTTTTGCTTTTTTCCGGTTCCAGGTCCGGGTTCGGCGTCACGCTGTAGCCGGTGGTGCTGTTTTCAAAGCGGCCGTACAGCGCTTTCGCGGTCGGCGTGCGGAAGCCTTCGGCGTATTGACCGTACCAGGTGTAGTTCTCGGTCAGGGCGTAGGTCAGGCCGAATTTCGGCGAGACTTTATGCCAGGTCTTGTTCTTGTCGCTGACCGTGCCCTGGCCATCCGCCGCCACGGTGTTGAGGAACTCCTGAGTGATGTGCGGCTTGAGCTGGGTGTAGTCGTAGCGCAGGCCCGGCAGGAAGGTCCAGTCGTTCCAGCTGATCTGATCCTGGGCGAACACGCTGTAGGTGTTGATGGTCGGGTCCGGGAAGTCGGTAGCTTTGGCCAACACGTCAGCAGTACTGGTCGCACCGATGGCGGTGCAGCCACGCCCGACCGCCAGGCACTTGCCGTCGCCGCTGCGCGAACCGGTGACTTTCTGCTGCTTGAGGGTGGTGCCGTAGGTCAGCACGTGATCGGTGTCACCGATGGCAAACGCCTTGTCCAGTTGCGCATCGAACACCCACTGTTTTTCCTCGTAAATCGTGTCGCGGGTGCGCAGCACTTTACGGGTCATCGGGTAGTAGAACTCTTCGGTGCTCTGGTCGGTTTTGGCGATCTGGTGGTTCAGGCTCCACTTCACGTTGTCGACCAGCAGGCTGTCGAGGGCGAAGCGGTGCTCGATGCCGAAACGCTCACGGGTGATGGTGTCGTTACCGGTGCGCCACTGGTACATGCCGCCGGGCAGCATGCTGTCCGGAATGGTCGGCGCGCCGTTGAAGAACGGGCCGCCGTAGGCGCTTTTCTGATCGGTGTCGCGATCATCCTTGTACTTTTCGTAGGTCAGGCCCAGGCGCGAATCTTCGTTGTAGTTCCAGCCGATCTTGGCCAGTACGTTGGTCGCCCGGACGTCTTCCGGGTTGGCAGCGGTGCGTTCCAGGCCGGTGCCGTTGTTGCTGCCGTAGGAGTCGGTTTCGTGGCCATCGCGCTGGCTGTAGTGCAGCAAACCGTCGAACTGGTCGGCCCGGCCGGCCACGGTGGCGGACTTCAGCCAGCTGTCATCGGCCGAGCTGTAACCGGTTTTCAGGCGGGCGCCGACGTCTTTGCCGGGTTTGATGATGTCGTCGGCATCAAGGGTGTAATAGCTGACCGCGCCGCCGATGGCGTTGCTGCCGTACAGCACCGAGGCCGGGCCACGGAGGATTTCCACGCGTTTGACGATTTCCGGATCAACGTAATTGCGCTGGGTCTTGGCGTAAGGGCCGTTGAAGAACCCGTCCGGTATTTCCACGCCATCGACCTGCGTGAGGATGCGGTCGCCGTCGATGCCACGGATGTTGTAGCCGCTGATGCCGCCACGCTGGCCGGCGCCGCCGACGGACACGCCCGGTTCGTAGCGCACCAGATCCTTGATGGTGTTGACGTTGTTACGGCCCAGTTCTTCACGGGTGTGCACGGTGACGGTGCTCGGCACGCTGTTCACCGACTGTTCCTGGCGAGTGGCGCTGATGGTCACCTGATCCAGATTGAGTGCGCCGCTGGTGCTGCGTTTTTCCAGCACGACGTTGTTGTTGCTCAGCTTGCGGAAGCTCAGGTTGGTCCCCACCAACAGGCGCTCGAGGGCTTTTTCCGGTGGCAGCGAACCACGCACGCCCGGCGACGATACGCCCTGACCCAGCTCCGCCGGCAAACCGACCTGCCAGCCTGTCACGGCGGTGAAGGCGTTGAGGGCCGACACCAGCGGTTGCTGGCCAATCGAGAACGAGTAATCGCCCATGTTGCGCGCCGGTTGTTCGGTGGCAGCCATCAGCGGTGCGGTACCGGCCATCAGGATGGCAGCGGTCAGCAGCGACAATACGCGGGATGGGGAAGAAGTCTGGCGGGTAAGGCGTGAGGACATCGATAGCGCTCCGTGTCGCACGAATCTTTATAGGTGCTGATCCGCTTCCGAAGATGCGAATCAATTGCATTGGCTATAACGAGACGAACGGGCTTTCGCTATCGAGTAAAAATAATTCTCATTTAGTTCAAGATCACCAGCGCGGGGAATTCCTGCAAGCGCGCCGAGGTGATGTGGGCGAGGGAGCGCACCACGTCGAGCGGTTGGTCGAGGCGATAATTACCGGTTACGGCAACGTCGGCCAACTGCTCGTTGGTGTTGATGATCCAGCCCGGATAGTAGCGGCGCAGTTCGGCCAGGACCTGATTCAACGGGCAGTTCTCGAACACCAGTCGGCCCTGTACCCAGGCAAGGTCAGTGTTGGTGTCGAGCTTGGCCGGGCGGTCGAAACCGTTCGGGCCGATGCGGACACTTTCACCGGCACTCAAACGCACCCGGGCATCATTGTGAGTGGCGCGCAAATCGACGTCGCCGCGTTGCACGTTGACCTGCGCCACGCCATCCAGGTAGCGCACGGCGAACGCGGTGTCGCGCACACTCGCCCTGACCGGGCCGACATCGATTTCCAGTGGCTGATTGCGACTGGCCGCGACTTCGAAAAACGCTTCGCCCTGATACAACCGTGCGACGCGTTGTTGATCGTTGATGGTGCTGGAGAAGGCCGAATTGGTATTGAGCAGGACTTTCGAACCGTCCTCCAGTTGCAGGCGCTGACGTTCGCCGACCACGGTCAGATGATCGGCCTGAATGCGCATCGGCAGGTTGCTGAAACTGAACAGACCGAGAATCAGCACGGCAGCGGTGGCCAGCGGTTTCCAGTGCGGGCGCAGACGTTTGAGGACGGTGACTTTCGCAGGTGGCGTCGCCAGCTTCTCTGCACACTGGGCGATTTGCGGACCGTCCCAGATCGCCTGCGCCTTGGCGAAAGCCTGGGCGTTCAACGGATCAGCCGCCAGCCAGGCATGGAATTGCCGGGTCTGCTCCTCGTCCGGGCTGCCGAGCACGATGAGCCAGTCGAGTGCCTGGTCCATTGCGTTTGCAGCGTCCTGCGCCGATGAAGGCGAAGGCGAGCGGTGGGTGTCCGTCACGGTGTTTCCTCGGCAGTGTCTGCGCACGGCTGTTTTTTTAAGTGAAGCGTAAAAGTCGGGCAAGGGTAACAAAGCCCGATGACCAGTGCAGTCGATCCTGACACTTACAGAAAAGCCCTACAGCCTCAGTCGCCATTCAAGCGTTCGGCGACACCGATGCAGATCGACATGATCAGCTTGAGTTCCTTTTGCACCGTGCTGAGGGACACATTCAGTTCATCGGCGATTTCCTGATAGCTGTGCCCGTGCAGGCGGCTGAGGATGAAAATCTGCTGCTGGCGCGGGCTGAGTTGACTGAGGCTCACGTTCAAGCGCTCCAGCAGTTGTTCGGCGTGGGCGGCGTCTTCTGCGCTGCTGGCCGGGGCGGCGACGCTGTGCACGACGTCCTGCGGCACGTCATCGACCATGGTCCGCGAATGAATCTTGCGCGCGCGCAGATGATCCAGCGCCAGGTTGCGCGCAGTCTGGAAGACAAAGGGTTCGAGATGATCGATGGCCCGCTCGCTCAGCGCCCGCGTCACGCGCAGGTAGGTTTCCTGCAACAGGTCTTCAGCGGTGCTGTGATTATTGACCATCCGTTCCAGCGTGCGCAGCAGTGAAGTGCGCTGGGTGAGGAAGACGTGGTTGAAGCGCGATTGACTCACGGGAGGACCTGATCCATTTTGAGCGAATGATAATGCTTATCATCTAGCTGAATGGTCAAGTACTGATTTCAAATTGGAATGATTGACCTTGTGGGAGCTGGCTTGCCAGCGATGGCGGTGGGTCAGCGGATATCCATATTGGATATGCCGACCTCATCGCTGGCAAGCCAGCTCCCACAGGAATCAGGGGCGGGGAATTATTCCGCGTTGCACAGCGCCAGGCAGTTATCCAGCATGCGGTTGGAGAAGCCCCACTCGTTGTCGTACCAGGCCAGTACCTTCAGTAGCTTGCCGCTGGATTTGGTGTGGTTGGCGTCGAAGATCGATGACAGCGGGTTGTGGTTGAAGTCGCTGGAAACCAGCGGCAACGTGTTGTAACCCAAAATTTTCGAATGCTGGCTGGCCGCTTTCAGCAGGGCATTCACTTCTTCGGCAGTGGCTTCCTTCTTCAACTGAACGGTCAGATCCACCAGCGACACATTGATCACCGGCACCCGCACGGCCATGCCGGTCAGTTTGCCCGCCAGTTCCGGCAGCACCAGGCCCACCGCTTCTGCGGCGCCAGTCTTGCTCGGGATCATGTTCTGCGTGGCCGAGCGCGCGCGGTACGGGTCGGTGTGGTAAACGTCGGTCAGGTTCTGATCGTTGGTGTAGGCATGAATGGTGGTCATCAGACCGCTTTCGATCCCCAGCTCGCGGTGCAACACCTGCGCCACCGGCGCCAGGCAGTTGGTGGTGCACGACGCGTTGGAAATGATCTGGTGCGACTGGCGCAGAATGTCGTGGTTCACACCATAAACGACGGTGGCGTCGGCACCTTTGGCCGGGGCCGAGATGATCACTTTGCGTGCGCCGGCAGTAATATGCGCAGCGGCTTTGGCACGGTCGGTGAACAGACCGGTGCATTCGAACACCACATCGATTTTTTCCGCAGCCCAGGGCAGCTCGGCCGGGTTGCGAATGGCGCTGACCGAAATGCGGTCGCCGTTGACGGTCAGGCTTTCGTTGTCATGCGCCACTTCGGCGTCGAACGTGCCATGAACGGTGTCGTATTTGAGCAGATGCGCGTTGATCGAACTGTCGCCCAGATCGTTGATGGCGACGATCTGCAAATCCTGACGATAGCCTTGGGTATACAGTGCGCGCAGGACATTACGGCCGATGCGGCCAAAACCATTGATTGCGATTCGAAGAGTCATGGAACAGGGCCGCCGTCGTTTTGTTGTTGGAATTACAAGATTATTCGCATAAAAATAGAAAACAAGCCTTTTTAGTGGCAATATTTTGTTTTATCTACAACGAGTGACCTGAATCAACTGGTCCGAATGGTCAAAAAAGCCGTCTGTCATTCCAACAACAACGGCGTTTGATCAGCATAGACAATCAGGTCGCCACATCCGTTAGCCTGGAGTTCTACACATGCATCCCCGCGTCCTTGAGGTCACCGAACGGCTTATCGCCCGCAGCCGCGCCACGCGTCAGGCTTACCTTGCACTGATTCGCGGGGCCGCGACTGACGGGCCGATGCGCGGCAAGCTGCAATGCGCCAACTTCGCCCACGGTGTGGCCGGGTGCGGCAGCGAAGACAAGCACAGCCTGCGGATGATGAACTCGGCGAACATCGCCATTGTTTCTTCGTATAACGACATGCTCTCGGCGCACCAGCCGTACGAAGTCTTCCCTGAACAAATCAAGAATGCCCTGCGCGAAATCGGTTCGGTCGGCCAGTTCGCCGGCGGTACTCCGGCGATGTGCGACGGCGTAACCCAGGGCGAGCCGGGCATGGAGCTGAGCCTGCCGAGCCGCGAAGTGATTGCCATGTCGACGGCGGTGGCGCTGTCGCACAACATGTTCGACGGCGCGCTGATGCTGGGCATCTGCGACAAGATTGTCCCGGGCCTGATGATGGGCTCGCTGCGCTTCGGTCATCTGCCAACTATTTTCGTTCCGGGCGGGCCGATGGTCTCGGGGATTTCCAACAAGGAAAAAGCCGACGTGCGGCAGAAGTACGCCGAAGGCAAGGCGACCCGCGAAGAGCTGCTGGAATCGGAGATGAAGTCCTACCACAGCCCGGGTACCTGCACCTTCTACGGCACCGCTAAATAGATCAAGTTGATTATTGTTTTCTTGTGTCTGTTATTTCCTTGTGGTTTGTTGTTTTATGCTTT